>JAOPZJ010000132.1 GCA_025964155.1 Solirubrobacterales bacterium | reverse complement strand
TGTCGTCCTCGCGAGCCGCGGCCAGGATGAAACCGGCCGCGCGGCCGCGGTGCACGCCCCGCAGGCGGATGTGCCGCAGCTCCCGGGGGGCGGGCGCCGGATCTTCCCCGACCGGCGCGTCGTTGCGTTCTACGGCAACCCGCAGGACGCGCAGCTCGGCGTCCTGGGCATCGGATCTGAGAAGACGATGCTCGCCAAGCTGCGCCGGCAGGCACGGCCCTACGCCCGCAAGACCCGTCCGGTCCTGCCGGCGCTCGAGCTGATCTCGACGGTCGCGGCGGCGGCGCCCGGGGCGGAAGGGACGTACTCCCTGCGCACCCCGGCCGCGGTGATCGACCGCTACCTCCGCGCGGCGCGCAAGGCCAAGGCTCTGCTGCTGCTGGACGTGCAGCCCGGGCTGGTTGACTTCCCGAGCGAGGTCCGCCGGCTGCGGCGCTGGCTGAAGGAGCCGGACGTCGGCCTGGCCCTGGATCCCGAGTGGCGGGTGCAGCCAGGGCAGGTCCCCGGACGCGTCATCGGGTCGGTGACCGCCGCGGAGGTCAACGCGACGACCGCCGAGCTCGCGCAACTCGTCAAGGCCGAGCGCCTGCCCCAGAAGCTGGTCGTCGTCCACCAGTTCACCGACGGGATGGTCACCAACCCCGAGCTCGTCGCGACCCGCCCGGGCCTGGCGATGGTCTTCAACGTCGACGGCTTCGGAGCCAGGGCCAACAAGGTCGCCAAGTACAAGGCGCTCGTCGCCGACAAGGGTCGCTTCCACCACGGCCTGAAGCTCTTCTATGAGGAGGACGTCGGGCTCATGAAGCCAGCGAGCGTCATGGCGCTGCTGCCCAGGCCGGAGCTCATCGTCTACGAGTAGAACCGGCGGGGCGCAGGCTGCGGCCACGTATCCTCGTCCGATGTCCCGCTTACCTGTCGTCCGCCGGGCGGTCACCGTTACCTGCCTGACCGTCGTCGCGTGCCTGTCGGCCGGAGTCGCATCGGCGGCCGCCGCCGGCACGCCCGTCTTCGCCCCGGTCACCGCGCCGGGCCCGGCGCTGAGCGTGCCGGTCGCCAAGCTCGACGCGGCGCTGCTGTGCTCGCCCTCGCTGGCGAAGACGACGAAGGCGCCGGTGCTGCTCGTGCAGGGCACCGGGGCGAGCGCCAAGGACAACTGGTCCTGGACCTACGAGCCGGCACTCGACAAGCTCGGCATCGCGTGGTGCGCGGTCGACCTGCCCGAGCACGCCACGGCCGACGTGCAGGTTGCCGGTGAGTACGTCGTGCACGCCATCCGCACGATGCACGCCAAGGCTGGCCGACGCATTGCGATCATCGGTCATAGCCAGGGCGGGATGGTGCCGCGCTGGGCGCTGCGCTTCTGGCCGGACACCCGGCCGATGGTCGACGACCTCATCGGCTTCGCGCCCTCCAACCACGGGACGACGCTCGCGGGCCCGTCGTGCGGTGGCAGCTGCTCGGCCGCGAACTGGCAGCAGGCCGACACGTCGAACTTCATGAAGGCGTTGAACTCCTTTCAGGAGACCTTCAAGGGGACGTCCTACACGAACATCTACACGCGGACCGACGAGGTCGTGCAGCCCAACAAGGACGCCAAGACGGGCAGCTCGTCGCTGCGCACCGGGGACGGCGCGATCACGAACGTCGCGACGCAGGACGTCTGTCCCACCGACGCGTACGAGCATCTCACGATCGGGCTGCTGGACCCGGTCGCCTACGCGCTGGCCGTCGACGCGCTGACCCACGACGGGCCGGCCGACCCCAAGCGGGTGCCGCTGACGACGTGTGCCCAGGTCTATCAACCGGGGATCAACCTCGCGACGGTCGTCCAGGACTCAAGCGCCGCGCTCATCTCCTACGAGGGCTACCAGCCCAAGACGTACCCCTCTGAGCCCGCGCTCGCTTGTTATACGACGGCGTCCTGCGCCGTGACCGCGGCGTCTTGCACCTCGCGCCGACGCTTCACCGTCCATGTCCCGCAGTTGCGGGGCGTCACGGTGACGCTCGGCGGCCGGGCGCTGCGCCTGCAGCGCAAGAGCGGACGCCTCGTGGTGACCGTCGACCTGCGCGGGCGCAAGGCGGGCACCGTGGTCCTGAAGATCCGCGGCCGCACGTCGTCGGGGAGGACCGTCACGCAGACGCGCACGTACCGCACCTGCGGCTGAGGGCGGTGCGCGGCGTGAGCGCCGCGAGGGCCTAGTGTCGGATCGGGGGCGGCGCTCGACCCCGATCCGGCAGTCACGCAGCTGCGGTCGTCCCGCCCCGGATCTAGGCTTGCCAGCGTGACCCAGGTCGTCCTCCTGCTGCGCGGCATCAACGTCGGTCGCGCCAAGCGCATCGGCATGGCCGATCTGCGCGAGCTGCTCACCGAGGCCGGCTACGTGGACGTCCGGACGCACCTGCAGAGTGGCAACGTGGTGCTCGACACGCGCCGCGCGCCGCAGACCGTCGCCCGCGACGTGGAGCGCCGGCTGGCGGCGCGGTACGGCTTCGACGTGGACGTCGTCGCCCGCACGGGCGCGGAGCTGGCCGACGTGGTCGCCGCCGACCCGTTGGGGGAGGTCGCGACCGACGGCTCCAAGTACATGGTCGCCTTCCTCTCCGCCGAACCCGACGCCGCGACGATCGCCGACGTGGAGGCCGGCGACTACGGCGCCGAGCGCCTCGTGGCCCGCGGCCGTGAGATCTACCTGTGGTGCCCGGCCGGCATCATCAAGAGTGCCGCCGCGAAGGCCCTGACCGCCAGGCGCCTCGGGGTGACCGTCACCGTCCGCAACTGGAACACGGTCACCAAGGTCCTGGCGCTCGCGGCGCCGCCGGACTGAGCGTCCGAGATGGCGACCGGCGGACCAGGGGCGACCGTCCGCACGACCAGCCGAGCCGCCGCCAGTTCACTGCGACGATCTGAGCTCCGATGGCGCCCATCGCTTCTCGCAACCTGCTCGACGCCCTCGTCCTGGACGAGAGCGCCCAGCGACTCCTCTTCACCGAGGCACGCACCGCCAACACGTTCACCGACGTGCCCGTTACCGACGAGCAGCTCCGCGCGATCTACGAGCTGGCCAAGTTCCCGCCGACCGCCGCCAACACGAACCCGCTCCGCGTGCTCTACCTCCGCAAGGGCGCGGGTCGTGACCGGCTGTTGCCGCACATGGCCGAGGGCAACCGCGCGAAGACGGCGAGCGCTCCGGTCGTGGCCGTCCTCGCCAGCGACTACCACTTCCACGACCATCTGCCCCACCTGTTCGCCTTCAAGCCCGAGATGGGTGACTACTTCGCGGCCGACGACGCCGCCCGTGAAGGCACGGCCCAGTACAACGGCGCCCTGCAGGCCGCATACTTCCTGCTCGCCGTCCGCGCCGCCGGCCTGGCCGCGGGCCCGATGGTGGGCTTCGACAGCGCCGGCGTCGACGCGGAGTTCTTCGCCGACTCCCAGTGGCGCTCGCACCTCGTCGTCAACATCGGCACCCCGGGTCCGCACGCGTGGTTTGACCGCCTGCCGCGCATGGCCTACGAGGACGCCGTCCGGCACGCGTAGACATCTGGAAGGCAGCACCGTCAAGGCCGCGATACCATCCGCGGCCTTGCCGACGTAGCTCAGCTGGTAGAGCACTTCACTCGTAATGAAGGGGTCAGCGGTTCGAATCCGCTCGTCGGCTCTCTACGAAGTCCCTGCACACGCCATGATTCGTGACGTAGGGGCGGACCCCGCCGATTGCGTTTTGGGTACGCATTGGGTACGCGGCGGCCCCAATCGTCCGGTCCGCTCGTGTCCGTTGGGGTCGCGTTTTGCGAAGTCGGGAGGGGGTCGGTGGCGCGCTCGCGCGACTGTGCCCTGCCGATGGCGCAGCTCGAGATTCCCTTCGACGACGGCCCAGTGGGTGATCCCTGCTGGCTGACGATCGCGGAGGCCGCAGATCGCGTTCGATGCTGCGAACGGACGATCAGGCGGGCGATCGACAGTGGCGCGCTGCGCGCGGGTCGCGTCCGCGGTGTACGCGGCTCACGCGGCGCAGTGCGCATCCGGGCAGAGGACATCGCTGAGTGGCTCTTCGCTGAGGACGAGAGCTGATGGCATCTGCGGCCGGACGAGAACCAACGATCGAGCGCCGAACCTGGACGCGCAAGGACGGCACGGTGGGCGAGTCGATCGACGTTCGCTATGTGGACGCGAGCGGCAAGCGCCGACGCCGGCGGTGTGCCTCGATCGACGAGGCGCAGTATGAGCGCGCGGGGCTCGTGCTCGGTCGCGGCGGGCGGACGGCGACGCCGGACCTCGGGGCGCTGACCGTCTCCGAGTTCTGGCCGCAGTGGCGTACCGATGCTGGGCAGCGGCTCGCCGACGCGACGTTGGCAGACTACGACGGCAGCTGGAAGCGCCGGATCCAGCCGCGCTTCGGGCATGTCGCAATGCGCGACGTCACCCCGAGGGCGATCTCGACATGGCGGACCGAGCTGCACGCCGCCGGCATCGGACCTGAGGCTGTCCGCAAGGCGATGGTGCTACTCCAGTCGATGTTCACGATCGCGATCGAGTGGGGCGAGGCCGAAGCGAATCCCGTCAGCGTCGTGCGCAAGCCGCGCCAAGGACGACGTCGCGCAGTGAGCGCGATGACGCCCCACGATGTCGAGCACATCCGCCGCTGGCTCGATGACGGCGATCTCTTCTCCGCCACGCTCGTGTCGGTACTGGCGTACACCGGTCTGCGCCCCGGGGAAGCAATCGCGCTCGAGGCGCGTCACGTTCGCGAGAACACGATCCTCGCGGAACAGGCCGTGGCCGATGGCAAGCTCAAGCTCCAGAAGACCGGTCGGCTCTACCGAACGGTCGACCTCCTTTCCGCGCTCGCCGATGACCTTGCGCTCTGGCAACGCGAGCGGCGCAGCGAGGGTCCCGGCGTTGCGTTGTTCACGCGGCCAGATCGCGAGCTCCTGCGGCGCACGGACTGGAACAACTGGCGCAACCGGCGCTTCTACGCGGCTACGAAGGCCTGCGGGCTCGGCGCGCCGCGCCCGTACGACTTGCGCCACTCATTTGCGTCGCTGCTGATCCGAGAGCAGAAGACGTCGATCGTCGATCTCGCCGAGCAACTCGGGCACTCACCGACCGAGACGCTCAAGACGTACGCCCACGTGTTCGCTGAGCACCGTCGCGCGGAACCGGTCGCGGCGGACGAGTGGATCGCGCTGGCGCGGCGCGACGTGCATCGCGATGGAACTCGCTAACGAGCTCCCGGTGTCGCGTGCGAGCGAGTCCAGGCCCACTGCGGAAGCGCGGTCACCGTATGAGTCTCACATCACGCGGAAGGAGAAGGCCGCTTCAGGGCCGGGTCTTGCCGGCCAGGACAGCGCGGTCAAGCTTGCGTAGCCCCTTCTGGGCGATGTGGATCCGGTCGCGCCGACGCTGTTTGGCTTCCCCTGGACGTGGGAACGGTAGCCCCACACCGCGACCGCGCTGAACGGCGCCGCCGGCGCCGTTCAGCCCGTCCGAAGCTCGAGGCGGTCGGGGCGGTCCAGCGACGTGTCGTCGGCGTCGACGGTCTCCCACACCTCACGGCCCTCGGCGCGAGCTCGGTCGATCTCCTCGCGACGCTGCCG
>JAOPZJ010000131.1 GCA_025964155.1 Solirubrobacterales bacterium | reverse complement strand
AGGGTCTCGGTGCCCTTGCTGTCCTTGAAGAGGAAGTACTCGAGCTCGGGCCCGACGTTGAAGGTGTCGAAGCCCATCGCGTGCATGCGGTCGATGGCGCGACGCAGGACGTGGCGCGGATCACCCTCGTACGGCGTGCGCTCAGGCGTCTGGATGTCACAGAACATCCGGGCCACCCCCTGCTCCTCCGGGCGCCACGGGATGACACGGAACGTCGACGGGTCGGGCATCGCGATCATGTCGGACTCCTCGATCGCGTTGAAGCCGGTGATCGAGGAGCCGTCGAAGCCCATGCCGCCCTCGAATGCGTCCTCCAGCTCCTCCGCGTTGATCGAGAACGACTTCAGCTGCCCGAGGATGTCGGTGAACCAGAGGCGGATGAAGCGGATCCCGCCCTCGTCGACAAGGGCCTTGACGTCCGCGGCGGTAGTCGGCTGGTCGCTCATGGCGGGGACCCTATTGGGCGGACGGCATCCGCGCGAGCGCCGTGCGGCCCATGCCGTGAGGCGCCTGGTTGTACGCGCGGTCGAGTTCCCGATCAGTTGATGCGCGCCGCGGCACGCCTGCGGTCCTCGTCCAGCCAGTGCTGCGCCCACGCCTTCAGGGCGGACAGCGCCGGCTGCAGGCCGACCCCCATGTCGGTCAGCGCGTAGGCGACCTTGGCGGGCCGACCGGGCGTGACCTCGCGGACGACGACACCGCGGGCTTCGAGCTCCCGCAGGCGCTCGGACAGCATGCGGTCTGAGAGCTCCGGGACCGCTTGGGCGATCTCACCGAAGCGCAGCGGGCCGGCCTCCATGAGGATCGCGACGATCGCGCCCGTCCAGCGGCGGCCGATGAGCTCGACGGCCTCGTGGTACAGGGGGCAGCATCCTGGGCCGGTCCCTGGGCCGGTGTTCGCGTCGCGGCTCATCCTCCGCTCCAGGGTAGAGCCTGCGGCGGCGCGTCTCGGCAGGACGGGGGCTGGCGAGGCCGCCGAGCGCGGCCGAGCGCGGCACATTCGCCGAAGGTGTCGTACGGTCTGGCGTCCGTGTCGCGTCGTGGAGTCTTGCTGCCGCTCGTCCTCGGATGCCTGGCCGCGCCCGCACCGGCCGCGGCCACCTCAAACGCGCGCCCCGCTGGGCCCGGGAGCGGCCACCTCCCCGTGGCGGCCGCGCAGGAGCCGGCCGAAGGCACGGACCTCATCACGGCGCCGGTGGGCCACACCGGGCGCTGGCTGGTGGACCGCAGCGGCAGGGTGATCGTGACCCACGGGTTGAACATGGTCGCCAAGCGGCCGCCCTACCTGCCCTCGCGGCTGGGTTTCGGCGCGGACGACGCCCGCTGGATCCGCGCCCAGGGGTTCACGAGCGTGCGCCTGGGCATCATCGCCGCGGGCGTCCAGCCGACCCCAGACGCCTTCGACGAGGCCTATCTGGACGACATCGCCGCCACGATCCGCGTGCTGCACGCGGCTGGCCTCGCGACGCTCGTGGACCTGCATCAGGACTACTACACCGAGTCCACCGGCGGCGAGGGCTTCCCTGGGTGGATGGTCCGCGACCGGCCGGGGCTCGCCCGTCTGGGCGTAGGACGGCGCGACGCGGCGCCGTTCGACGGACTGTGGCTGAACGACGGCGGTGTACAGGACGACATCGCCCGGCTGTGGACGCACGTGGCCGCGCGGTTGCGGGCCGAGCCGGGGATCCTCGGGTACGACCTCTTCAACGAGCCCTACCCGGGCTCGCGCGCCGACGAGTGCGCGAGGATCGCCGGCTGTGCGGCCTTCGACACGACGATGCTCGCGCCGTTCTTCCGGCGGCTCATCGCCGGCGTGCGCGCCGCCGACCCGGAGCGCCTCGTATTCGTGGAGCCCGGTGTCAGCTTCAATCAGGGGGCGCCGTCCTACCTCGGGGACACCGGCGACGACCGCACGGGCTTCAGCTTCCACGTCTACTGCAGCGAGGTCGTCGCGGCCCCCTCGTGCGATGTGCGGCAGCCCGGCGCCTTCGCGAACGCCGAGCGGCAGGCCGGCGTCGGCGGCGACGCGCTGCTGCTGACGGAGTTCGGCGCGACGGACGACCTGGGGCGTCTGACCAGCGTGCTGGACGACGCCGATCACGCGATGGTGGGCTGGCAGCAATGGGCCTACTTCAACGAGGATCCGTGTTGCGCGCGCCCGCATGAGGGGCTCGTGCGGACGCTCGACCGGCCGCCCGGTGCTGACACGGTCAAGGCGGAGAAGCTCGAGGTCCTGGCCCGGCCGACGCCGGTGCTCATCGCAGGCACGCCCCAGGGCTGGGGGTGGGACGCCAAGGCGGGCCGGCTGCAGGTGCGGTGGTCAACGGCGCGGGTCGGAGCCGCGAACGCTCCGTCACCGCGCGCGCTGGCAATGCGGGCGACGCAACCGCGGCGGGCGGGGCCTCATTACACCGACGAGGGGCAGGTCAGCGTCCTCGAGGTGCCGCCGGCGTCGGTGCCCGGGCGGTGGCGGGTCCGGGTAACCGGTGGCCGGGTGATCTCCGCCCCAGGCCAGCGAACGGTGCGGGTGCGCGCCGACGCGGGCGCGACGACGGTCACCGTCGTGGTCGAGCGGGTGTGACGTTTCGGCGTCCTGCAAATCGAGCGTCACGGATCTCGCACCCAGCAGCAGAAACGTGACGCTCGATCGGCCAGGCGACCTTGCACATCGCTCAGCGCGCGTGTGCCCTCGTGCAGGGAGGTCGCGTCGCGGGCGCTACGCGCCGGCGGACGAGCTGGTTGCGGCGATGAGGACGAGGAAGACCCCGAGCAGCACGACCCACATCGCGATGCGGTCGGGGCGGTGCCTGACCCGATCGACGGCGGAGCGCGGGCGGCGGGACCCGATCTCGCGCAGTGCGCGGCGCTCGGCCACCTCAGCGTGAACGCCGCCCTTGCCGTTGATGCGCACGGTCTTGCGATCGGAGCTGCCCTCTCCACGGACGGCGGGGTGCTTCTCCGCGTCCGCCGCGACCGTTAAGTCCTCGTCGTCACCGGCATCGACCGCGCCGCGGGTGCGGGTGAGGATGATCTCGCGCGAGCGCGGCACGGCGACCGGCGCGCCGAACGCGCCATCCAGATCCATCGCGTCCGCGAATGCGGCGGCGTCCGAGCGCCGCAGGACGGCGGGCTTCTCACTCACCGGTACCGGCGGGACGGGCTTCCCGGTGATGCGGCCGCGATGAACGGCGGGCTCGTCGTCGACGGGCCCGAGGCGCTCGGCGACAGCACCGGGGCGAGGGCCCACGGTCGCCGAAGGCGCCTTGCCACCTGGACGAAGGTGCTCGACGTCGGTCCACCAGGATCTGTCGTCTGCGATATCAGTCATGCGAGTCCGGCTGTCCTTACGGTCCTGATCAACACCATTAGAGCGTATGGGTGACACGGTTCCCCCAGCGGCGATGACGCCATCCACGGTACCAGCGGACGAATTCCCTGCAAAGCCAGAACTGATGCAACAGAACTTGCACGAAGGCTAACCGGGCCCCCGGACGGCGTGGGTCAGTCACGTCCCCAGTGGCCGCGACTGGCCAACCCTACCCCGGGCCGCGTGGGTCAGTCCCGTCCCGCAGGTGGCCGCGACTGGCTCGTCCTACCCCGGGGAACCCCCGTGGGTCAGTCGCGTCCCGCGGTGGCCGCCACGTAGTTCGCGACGTCCTTCGCGTCCTGCCCGTCAACCAGGCCGGCGGGCATCTGACCCATGCCCCGCGCGCGACCCTGCTGGATCGCGTTGAGCGTCAGCGCCGCCACCGGACGGATGACGTCGAGGTTGGGACCGACTCGGCCGACGGCGTTCGCCGACTTCAGCGTGTGGCAGGTCGAGCAGTTCTTGGCGAACACCTGGCGGCCATCCTGCTGGGCGGACGTGAGCGCCACGCCACCGGGAGCCTGCTTGGACTGGTTGTCCTGGTTTGAGGCGATCACCGCGACCGGGATGCCGGCACCGAAGGCGACGATCACGACGAGCGTGGCCGTGATCGCGAAGCGGCTGCCGCCCCGGCCCTGGCGGTGCAGGTTCTCCCGCGCGCCCTTGGGCCCCCCGCCGAAGGCGAGGAAGACGACGGTCGCTCCGATGGTGAGGAAGGCGAGGACAAACGCGGCTGTGGCAATCACGCGCGCAGCCTACCGCGCGGCGCGGCGGGCGTGGGCGGACGCGAGGAGCCGTGCCCGGCGGCAGTCCGAGTGCCGCCGCATGAGACGTTTCTCAGCGCCTGCGCCCCTGGGCGAAGTTCATCACGGGCGGGGCCACGGCCCGGAAGTCCCCGCCTCCGGCGGCAGCGGCGACGGCCTCCTCCGCCGTGTCCTGCCGGCGCTCGAGCTCGCGCAGGTCCAGTGGCGAGAGGTCCTTGACCGTGGCCAGCGGGCGCTCGGATGCCTCCAGCGCCCAGAGACGCCGGACCAGCACGTTGATCTGTCCCCCGCCCGCCGGATGACGCTCCAGCCGGCCTTCGGCGACGATCAGCGGCTCGGTCCGCGCGATCAGCCGGTGGCGCTCGTAGATGTCCGGCGGCACGATGAGGTTGATCGTGCCGCCCTCGTCCTCCACGAGCATGAA
>JAOPZJ010000129.1 GCA_025964155.1 Solirubrobacterales bacterium | reverse complement strand
TCGTGACCGCCAGCGACCTGACGCCCGAACTTCTCGAGGCGGGGCGCCAGCGTCCCGAGGCAGCGGGACTCGAGCTCGAGTGGGTCGAGGCCGACGCCGAGCACCTGCCCTTCGAGGACGAGAGCTTCGACGTCGTCATCTCATCGATCGGCGTGATGTTCGCCCCGCACCATCAGGACTCGGCCGACGAGCTCGTGCGCGTATGCCGGCCCGGCGGCACGGTCGGCCTGATGAGCTGGACTCCCGAGGGCATGATCGGCGCGCTCTTCGGCACGATGAAGCCGTTTGCCCCCGCCCCGCCGCCCGGCGCCCAGTCCCCGCCCCTGTGGGGCAGCGAGGAGCACGTCAGTGGGCTCTTCGGCGGCCGCGTGGACTTCCGCACGCTGGAGCGCGACGTGCTCGAGATCACTGCCTTCGAGCGCCCTCAGGACTACGGCGAGCACTTCAAGGCCTACTACGGCCCCACAATCGCAGCGCGGGCGAACGCCGCCCGTGAGGGTCGCGAGGCCGAGTTCGACACGGCTCTGGACAGCTTTTGCGGCGAGTGGAATCGCGGGACGCCCGAGCAGGCGCGCTTCGAGCAGGAGTACCTGCTGGCCGTGGGCGTGCGCGGTTGAAGTGTGCCCTCGCCGCGCGGACGACGCGTGCACCCCCGCCTTCTGAACGCCGAAAGCCCCACGATTTGCAGGGCTCTCGAGAAGCGGGCGACCGGGTTCGAACCGGCGACATTCAGCTTGGAAGGCGCCTCAGGTCGATTTCGTTGCTTCCCGTTGCGGGGAGAAGGCGCAAATAGCGTGAGTTTCTGACGCTTGCGGCCCCCGAGATCGGCACACGGCGAGGAACAGAACACGGACCTGGATGGCACACGCTGAGGAACACGGTCGCACCTACGACCGGCGGCCTACGGAAAAGGCCGACATCGTGCGGGTGAAGGAGTGGATGGGCCACGCCGACGTGCAGACCACGATGCGCTACCTGCACTACTCCCCGAAGCCCGACGACGCCCAGCTCGTCGCTGAGGCGTTCGCCGCCGAGCCCGTGCTCGCCGCGGCGGCCTGACGATCACCGCTCGTGGCTATCTGGGGGTGTGGTCGCGCTGGTGCGTGAGCCACGCCTCCAGCGAGCGACAGCGTCGGGTTCTGCACGACGCTGACGCTGTAGCCGTCCTTGCTCAGGAGGGGGTAGACACCCTGCCAGCCGGAGCCATCGGCGAACGCCCCACGGACCAGGACGATGGCACATGCTCCCATCGATGGCCTCCTTTGACTACACAGGCCCACGCATATCAGTTGCTGTGCTTGGAGCCGCGGATGATCGTGCAGAAGTTCGCGCGCTCGAAGCCGGGCAGCTTCTCGGCCAGCACGTCGTCGTTCATCGTGCCGAACGTGGTGTCGGGCCGGTGGGCCATCCCGTCGGCGAACGCCTGGATGATCGACTCCTTGAAGTCGACCCGCGGGTAGGCGGCGAGCACGGCCTCGCGGTCTTCGGCGGCGATGTCGTCGTAGCCCAAGCCGAGCACGTCGAACTCGACGCCGGCGGTGACCAGGGCGACCTCAGGCTCCTTGTGCTCCGGGATGCCGGGCGTGGTGTGCAGCGCGATCGCGTCCCAGACAATGCGCAGGGCGTCGCCGGTGATGCCGTGCCCGCGGAGGAACTCGCGCGCCGCGTTGGCGCCGTCGACCTCGAAGCGGTCGTGCTCGCTGCGGTGTCCCTCGACGAGCCCGATGTCGTGGAACATCGCCCCGATGTACAACAGCTCGGCGTCATACTTCAGGCCCCGGCGGGCGCCCTGCAGCGCGCCCCAGGAGTAGACGCGCAGCGAGTGGTTGTAGAGCAGATCGGACTCGACGCTGCGGATCAGCTCGGTGGCCTCACGCGCCAGCCGGCTGTCGGGGATCTCGATCGGGGAGCGACTGGTGGTAGCCATGACGACGATTGTGCCGGGGGCCGTCTCGCGCGAGGCCTGCCCGAAAGAGACGCTCCAACTGCCCCTTGGTTCGGTCAGCGCTGCCGCAAGCGTGAGCAGGCCACCGGTACCTGACCGCAGCCGGCAGGTACGGCACGGGCGGTAGGCGCAGGCGCCCCCGTCAGGCCGACGACACCCGCGCCGTCGCGATCGAAGATGGCTCGGTATGAGCGAGCAGAGCCCGCCACCCACTGCGCCGCGCGAACGTCGGCATGTCCACGACCCTCTCGGGCCGCTGCTCGAGATTATCGTCCTCGTCGCGATCCTCGTCGGCGCGGTCCTGGCCATCGCCCAAGCGCACGCCTGGTGGACCGCCGCCATCGCGGTCGCCGGGCTCACGATCGCCGCCGTCGGCACCGCCCGCACGGCGGGAACCATGCTCCGCGCCGACGAGGCGCCGCCCCTACGGCCAAGCCGCCGCGGTGCCATCCCTACAACAGCGGCACCTACCTGTACGGCCGCTCGAGGTACTCGGATACGAACCACAACGGTCACCTGACCGGCAGCGAGTACTGGCCGGGGATGGCATGCTGAGCGTCAGAGCCAGGCTCACCGCAGCGATGTTCACCGCGATCGGCGGACTGACCTCCGCAGGGCTCGCGGTCGCGGGTGACAGCGAGGCACCGAAGGGCCTCGCGTTCGACGACACGCCAAGCTCGATGGCGACGAGCATTGCCACCGACCAACTGGCGTTCCCCATTCTCAACCGACCCCCAAATCGCGGGCGACGAGATGCCCGCTGTCGTCGCGGCACAGGTGGGCAACCCCGATGTCGGCGGCAAGAATGTGGCGCTGGCGAGTGCCATCGCAACGGTCACCTCCGGTGACTCCGTGAGCATCGCGACGCCGACCGGGACCGCCAGGCTGTCCGTGCCAACAGCACCGAACTCGATGACCACCAAGTAGGGCCGGGCACCCATGCCTCCCGTCGGAGCCCCGCGGCCGCGTGATCCAGCGGCCGCGGGAAGCGCCGAAGCAGGGCCGGCAACTGTCAGCCCTCCACCCGGCGTGTCGAGTGACCGCGGGGAACCCGGCGGGAGTGGGGTTGTCAGCGCGTCAGCGGGAGGTCGGCGGTGATCAGCGTGCCGCCGTCGGCCGGGCTCTGGATTCGGAGTTGCCCGTCGAGGACGGCAAGCCGGTCGGCCATCCCGAGCAGCCCGCTGCCGTCGGGCCGGGCGCCTCCGATGCCGTCGTCGCGCACCTGGACTTGGAGGGTTCCGTCCTCGACGCTCGCGGTGACCGTGGCGTGTCCGGCATGAGCGTGTTTGGCGATGTTGGTGAGCGCTTCGGCGACGAGGAAGTACGCGGTCGCCTCGATCGTCGCAGGGAGCCGGCCCACCGACACCTCGTTGTTGACTGGCACCGGCATCCGCGAGGCCAGCGCGTCTACTCCGGCGCGCAGCCCACCGTGGGTGAGGACCGCTGGGAGGATGCCGTGCGCGAGCTCGCGCAGTTCGGCCGTTGCCTGCTCGGCTTGGTCGAGCGCCTCAGTCAGGAGGGCGGGGAGGTTTTCCTCCTCGTTCTGCAAGGCGCGGCGTGCCTGCTTGAGGGTGATGATCGTGTGGACCAGCCGCTGTTGCGCGCCGTCGTGCAGATCGCGAACGACGCATCGGCGCTCCGCGTCGGTCGCCGCCACGATCCGCGCCCGGGACGCCGCTAGCTCCGTCCGCGCCTGGGTGTTGGAGATCGCCGTGGCGACCAGCTCGGTGAAGTTCTCCAGCCGCGACTCGGTGTCAGGGGGGAACGGGTGTGGTCGCGTCGTGTGGACGGCGACGGCGCCCCACAGGCGCCCGCCGACAAGGATCGGGCTTCCGATCGACGACCTGATCTCGACGTCGCGCAGCACGGTGGCGGTCGTCCCGCTCACGTCGCTCCAGTCGATCCGCACCGCTCGGTGTGTCCTCGCGATCAGCGTCGCCGGATCGGCCTCGTCGGTAGGCCACGGATCCGGCCAGGCTGGGTGCTCGTCCACTGCGCCCCAGGCGGCGACCGGGGTCACCGTGGCATCGGGCTCGTAGCGGATCATGCCCGCGAGGTCCGCGCCGAACAGGCTGCCGACCTCCTTGATAACGGCACCGAAGAGCTCGCCCTCGGGCACGGCGCGCGCGACCAGCGTCGCGACGCGCCGGAGTGCCGCCTGCTCGTCTGCGAGCCGTGCGAGGTCCTCGCGGCTTGCGCTGTTTGAGATCGCGGTGGCGACCAGCTCCGTGATCCCCGCCAGCCGATGTTCGATCTGGTCGGGCAACTGCGCAGGGTCGGTCGAGAGGACGGAAATCGCGCCCCAGACCTTGCCGTCGACGATGATCGGTGCGCCGGCGCACGAGCGTATCCCCGCCTCGCGCTGGGCGTCGGCGATCGTGCCCGGGACGTCCGCGAAGTCGTCGACTCTGCGGGGGCAGCCGACCTTTCGCAGCAGCGCGCACACTGCCCCTCCGTCCAGCGGCCAGCGACTTCCCGGCTGGAACTGATGCTCAAGCTCGCCCCACGCGCCAATGACGACGCCCACCCCGTCGGACTCGTAGCGCCACACCACCACCAGCGGGAGGCCGATGACGTCCCCGACCTGCTCGGCGATCGCCGCGAACACCTCGGCCGGCGCCGCACCACCGGCCACGAGCGTCGCGACCCGTCGCTGCGCCTCGATGATCGTCTCGTGCTCGCGCCGCAGCCGTTCCTCGCGTCGGCGATCCTCGACCTCGGTGAACGTCACGACGGCAAGGCAACCGGTCGGCGTGTGGATCGGGACCGAGACGTAGGAGACGGGGAACTTCGAGCCGTCACGCCGAACGAACCAGTCCAGGTCGCTCGTGACAGTCCCGCCCGTGGCCGGCGGGAGTCGCATCGGCCCGTCGTCGACGCCGTCATACCCGAGCGCCGCGAGCGCGGCCGCGTTGGCAAACCGAATCCGGCCATCGGCATCCACGACGCAGATTGGCTGGCCAGCCTTCTGCAGGACCGTGGCGAGGAAACCCTCGGTAGCGACGTTCAGGCTGGCCACTGGGCGTCTGCTTGGCGGCTCGGCCCTGTCTGGTACGTGCAACGCACGGATCGAGCCTGCATGAGACCAGTCGCGGTCTCACCCGGCAACAGACCAGTCAACGCTGTCCCTGGCGCCCGGGTCGTCGGCGTCACCCACGCTCGCCACGCGGCGAATCGACGAGTACGGCTTGATGGACAACGTCCAGGTGGCACGGGGCGAGGTCACTCCGCGCCAGCTCGAGGTGCACCCGGCCCGGTTGGCGACCCCGGACCACGCACGTGGCGGCGGGTGCGCTCGCTCAGCGGGGCCGTTGCGCGTGCTGCTGGTTGCGAGCGCGGTGAACGCGATGCTGGCGGCGCTGTGGTGCGCGCCGGCTCGCCGTAGTAACGCGGCGGTCCTGGGTGGTATGGGTGGGTTGAGAGCGACGGCGCTCAGGTCGCGTTGCTGTGAGGCGATTCGGTCAGGCAGGACGGTGGCGAACTGGCCGGCGCGCACGAGTTCCAGGATGGTGCTGACGGAGTTGGTCTGCGCCAAGCGCACGCCTCGGACACGCCGATCCACCGGCCTTGTCTATTCCGCTTGAAGCGTGCTGCTCTTCCCCTGACGGTCATCTGCCAGGACCTGTGGCGTGGCGGGTAGTTGCACCGCGACGCAGAGGCCGCCGTCGGCCCGCGGGGTCAGGGTGAGGGTCCCATCGTGGGCTTGCGCGATGCTCTTGACGATGGCCAGGCCGAGGCCGACGCCTGCGTGGTCGGTGCGTACGCGTTTGGAGCCGCGCTGAAACGGCTCGGCAAGCGTGGACGCCAGCTGCGGGGTGAGCTTCTCGCCGGTGTTCTCGACGGTGAGCACCGCGCGCTCGGGGTGAGCGCTGGTGGTGACCCACACGGTGCCCTGTTCGGGCAGGTTGTGGACGATCGCGTTGTGCACGAGGTTCGTCGCCATCTGCAACAGGAGCGCGGGCGAGCCGACGGTGGGGGTCACGTCGCCGGAGGTCTCGAGGGCGACGCCGCGTTGTTCGGCAAAGGGCAGCAGCGTCTCGGTGGCTTCTTCGGCGATGAGGGACAGGTCGACGGGTGCTCGGGTGAAGGACCGCTGATCGGCGCGGCTGAGCAGGAGCAATGCTTCGGTGAGGTCGATCGCTCGGGTGTTGACGACGTGGAGGCGTTCGACAAGCTCGCCGTTGTCGTGATTCAGATCGTTGCGGGCCACGTCGAGAAGTGTCTGCGTGACCGCCAGTGGGGTGCGCAGTTCGTGGGAGGCGTTGGCTGCGAATCTCTGCTGCTCGGCGACGTGTGCTTCGAGCCGTGCGAGC
>JAOPZJ010000220.1 GCA_025964155.1 Solirubrobacterales bacterium | reverse complement strand
ACGACGCGCTGCACGACGACCTCGCCACGAACGCGAAGGACCGGGCCGAGAACCTGATGATCGTCGACCTGATCCGCAACGACCTCAACAGGGTCTGCGAGATCGGCACGGTGCACGTCCCGAAGCTCTTCGACGTGGAGACTTACGCGCCGGTGCATCAGCTCGTGTCGACGGTCCGCGGGATGATGCGCTCGGGAGCCTCGGCCGTCGACTGCGTGCGCGCGACGTTCCCCGGCGGCTCGATGACCGGCGCGCCGAAGCTCCGGACGATGCAGATCATCGACCGGCTCGAGGACGGCCCGCGCGGGTTCTACTCCGGCGCGCTCGGCTGGTTCAGCCTGAGCGGCGCCGCGGACCTGAGCATCGTCATCCGGACCCTCACGGCGACGAAGGGCCGCGTGAGCTTCGGGGTCGGCGGCGCCATCATCGCGCTCTCGGACGCCGAGGAGGAGTTCGAGGAGACGGTCGTCAAGTCGCGTGCGATGGTCACCGCGCTGCTGGCCACCGCCGAACAGCCGACCGTCGCGGAGGCGGCGTGAGGGACAGCGCGCTGCAGGGCGAGCGCTGCGTCGTCGTCGGCGGCGCAGGCGCGGTAGGAGGCCTCGTGATGGACCTCCTCCTCGGCGCGGGCACCGACGTCGTCGTGGTGGACGTCGCCGCGCCGCCCGCGGAGGCCGCCCAGCTGTGCGCCTACATGCGCGGGGACGTGTGCGCCATGGACGCCCGGCTCGTCGCTGAGATGCGGCGCGCCGACATCGTGGTGCTCGCCGTGCCAGAGGGCGTGGCGCTGGCGGCAGTGCCGGCGCTGGCGCGACAGCTCCGGCCCGGCGCGCTACTCGTGGACACCCTGTCGGTGAAGACCGGCATCGTGGCGACGCTCGGCGCTCACGCGGCGCACCTCGAAGCGGTCAGCCTCAACCCGATGTTCGCGCCGGCCCTCGGGTTCGACGGCCGTGCGGTCGCCGCTGTCGTGGTACGCGACGGACCGCGCTCGCGGGCGCTGCTCGACGCCGTCGGCCGCCGTGGCGGCCGGGTCGCGGAGGTCGGTGCGGACGAACACGACCGAGTCGTTGCCGTGACGCAGGCGCTGACGCACGCGGCGGTGCTCGCGTTCGGCCTCGCGCTGGACGAGCTTGACGTCGACGTCGAAGACCTCGGCGCGCTGGCGACCCCGCCACACGTCACGCTGCTTGGCCTGCTCGCCCGCATCACATCCGGGGGGCCGGAGACGTACAGGGACGTGCAGGCGCGCAACCCGCACGCTCACCGCGCCCGCACGGCGCTCGCCGCGGGGATCGCCACGCTGGCCGACGCCGCGGACCACGGCACCGGCGCCGACTTCGCCGCGATCCTGGACCGCGCCCACGAAAGCCTCGGTCCGCACTGCGACGCCTACGCCCGCGTCTGCGAGGAGCTGTTCGTCGTCGCTCGCCCGCCGGCACCCCTGCTCGCGCACCACGAGAGCTCACTCGAACCGTTCCGGAAGGTGGACTGAGGCACTCACCATGATGATCGTGATGAAGCAGGACGCGACGGAGGACCAGTTCCGCGCCGTCATCAACCGGATCGAATCCATCGGCGCTCGTGCTCGCCGCTCGAGCGGGGTGGAGGTGACCACGATCGCGGCGATCGGCGACCGCGAGCACATCGCCCGCCTCGAGCTTGACGGGTCGCCGGGGGTCGACCGCGTCGTCCCGATCCTGAAGCCCTACAAGCTCGCCTCGAGGCAGATCTGCCACGACGCGTGCACCGTGCTCGAGATCGGCGGGCGCAAGGTCGGCGGCGACCACTTTGCACTGATCGCCGGCCCGTGCACGGTCGAGTCGCGGGACCAGCTGCTGACCACCGCGCACACCGTCGACGCCGGCGGCGCGACGATGCTGCGCGGCGGCGCGTACAAGCCGCGAACGAGCCCGTACGCGTTCCAGGGTCTCGGGGTCGAGGGTCTGGGGCTGCTGGCCGAGGCCAAGGCACGGACCGGCCTGCCGATCGTCACCGAGCTGATGGACGCGCGCGACCTCGAGCCGGTGCTCGAGGTGGCCGACGTCGTCCAGATCGGGGCACGCAACATGCAGAACTACGCGCTGCTCACCGAGGTTGGGCGCTCAGGGTGCCCCGTGCTGATCAAGCGCGGCCTGTCGAGCACGCTCGAGGAGCTGCTGATGGCGGCCGAGTACGTGCTCAAGGAGGGCAACGAGAACGTGATGTTGTGCGAGCGCGGCATCCGCACGTTCGAGACCGCCTACCGCTTCACGCTCGACCTCACGGCGGTACCGGTGCTCAAGGAGCTCAGCCACCTGCCGGTCATCGTCGACCCCAGCCACGCGCCCGGCCGGCGCGACCTCGTCGAGCCGCTCAGCCTGGCCGCCGCCGCCGCGGGCGCCGACGGCATCATCGTCGAGGTCCACCCGGCGCCGGAGGAGGCGATCTGCGACGGGCCGCAGCAGCTGCGCACCGAGGACTTCGCGCGGTACGCCCGGAAGGTCGAGGCGGCCGCGGCCGTCGCGGGCAAGACGTCGTTCCGGCGGCGTGACGGTGTCGTCGCCGAGATCGGTGACGTGGGCAGCAGCCGGTTCGCGGCGTGACGGTGTGGTCGCCGCATGGTCGTGACCTCCTCCGGTCAGCTCACACCGTCCGCAGGAACAGCTCGCCCGGGCCGCCGTGGGCCTCAACCTCAGCGGTCATGCATCCACGACACCGCCTTGCCGCCACCGCGGCGGCCGGCCCGCCCAACGGACCGCTCTGCCCCCTAGACCCTGGGGGCGGCTGATCCGATGCTCGTCCACCACCAGCTTCAGCAACTCCTGGAGATCGCGAAGCCGCGGACGCTGCTCGCCGCGGCCGCGACGGTGCGCCAAGCCGTCGCGGGGGCGGCGCCCGACCGCGGCCGTGCGCTTGAGCACTACGGGGCGATGGCCGGCAGCTATGAGCTGCGCACGGTCAGCGGAGACCAATGGCGACGGCAGCTCGTGCTGAATCTGGCGCCGCGGCCCGGCGAGGTCATCCTCGACGTCGGCTGCGGCACGGGGCGGAACTTCGAGCCGATCCAACAGCGGATCGGGCCGGGCGGCCGCCTGATCGGCATCGAGCAGAGCCCCGAGATGCTCGAACGGGCGCACGCGCTCGTCCAGCGGCGCGGATGGACCAACGTCGAGCTGGTGTGTGCCAGCGCCGAGGAGGCTGCGATCCCGGCGACGGCCGACGCCGCGCTGCTCTGCGGCGTCCACGACGTCATGCGCTCGCCGGCCGCGCTGGCCAATGTCCTTCAACACGTGCGCGAGGGGGGCCGTATCGTCGCGGGCGGGGCAAAGTGGGTGCCCTGGCGACGGTCCGGGGCCGTCTCACTCAATCTTTCGACGTGGAAGCTCAACCGCGAGTGCGTCAGCACCTTCGAGGGCTTCCAGCGGCCGTGGAGCCGCCTCAACGCCCTACTCCCCGGCCTCCACGTCGAGGAGATGTACTTCGGCGGCGGCTACATCGCCTCCGCGACGCGCTCGTCGGGCGCAACGAGGTCCGGGGTCTGGCGAACGCGATGACGCTCCGCGACGACTACCGGCACGGAACCGCGCGCATCGGCTGAGCGCTGTGGCGGCCGCTGTGCTTCGGCAACGCCGAGCGAGCAGCCGTCGGCGGCAGGGCGCCGCCGGCGGCTGCCATACGCCGCTTACGGGGCGCTCAGCGGCGCCACCCCGGCCGTGTGCAGCCCGAGCGGGCCCGACGTGTTGACGTTGAGCTGGAACGGCAGGCCGAGAGCGACCGCTCCGGCATTCAGGCCGCCGACGGCCGCGTCGGCCCCGGCATTCCAGCCGCCGATCGCCGCGTCGGCTCCGGCCTGGTCGGCCGCGCTGATCGGCCCGAACGGCCTGAACGGCCCGACCGACGACATCACCGGCGAGACCATCGCCGCCGGGGCCGCGACCGGAACGGTCGCCGCGCCCGCGACGGCGACCGGTCCAGCGGCGGCGATCATCGCCACCGCGGCTCCGATGCCTGCCACACGCTTCCCAATGGACACCATGATTCATCTCCTTCGTGGATTGTTGTCCTGTGAGGGTGCTCGCCCCCAAGCCATGGCAGACCCGGTCCGTGGGACGGTCTTGCCTGGCGGG
The DNA here is from genome assembly GCA_025964155.1 of Solirubrobacterales bacterium. GTDB lineage: Bacteria > Actinomycetota > Thermoleophilia > Solirubrobacterales > Solirubrobacteraceae > Paraconexibacter. The sequence goes on along the minus strand of JAOPZJ010000220.1, from coordinate 3,177 downwards.
GTGGACGCGCCGGCGTCAGTGAGGACAACTACCCTCGCGGCGGCGGCGGCCGCACAGATTTAGTCCGCGTGGGACCGCTCGGCGGCTTGGATGGCGGTCTCGATGGCGCTCGCGACCCTGGCCGGGCCGGGGCTGTTGCCCAGGACGATCGTGTAGTGGTTGGTGTCGGGCACGTGCTCGACGTCCAGGTGCGGGTGATGGGCGGCGAACTCGTCGAGATACTCCTGTGGGATCACGGGGCAGTTGTCGTCGAGCAGGCCGCGGGGTGCGCGGAGCAGGCGGATCGCGGTGCGGACACGGGTGATGGCCTTGCTGGTGACGCCGTCGAACAGGAGATCGAAGCCGTCGGCAATGACCGCCTCGTCGCGGACGACGCAGCGCGCGGCCCGTCCGTCGTGGGCCATGTCGTAGCGCGCGTAGGCGTCGACGTCGTCGTCCCACGCGTGCTCGAACGCCGGGTGTGCGCGCCAGCCCGCGAGGTATTCGTCCGCCGACGCGCACGGAGTTTCCATGCGCGCGGACGCCGGGTCGTCGTCCACCGGCTCCCCGGTGGGCTCGTGGAGCGGAGCGCGGCGTGGCAGCCCGCCGTCGAGCAGCACGAGCCCGGCGGCGCGCTCCGGGTGCTCGGCCGACAGGCGCGCCACCAGATGCGCACCCATCGAGTGGCCCACCATGACGGCCCGTGCCGCACCGACGTGGTCAAGCACGGCGGTCAGGTCGTCCACGTGGGTCGCAAGTCCGTATGGACCGGGCAGCGTCGCGCTGCGCCCGCGCCCGCGCAGGTCGGGCGCGATGAGACACGCGCCGGTGCGCCCGGCGAGCTGCCGCGCCACGGTCCGCCACGTCATGTGCGACGCGGTGACGCCGTGGACCGCGAGCACGACGGCCTCGGCATCGGTTGGCGCCGGTCCCGCGTACGCAACGTTCAGCGCGCCGCCGGAGACCGGCACGTCGAAGCGCCCATCGAAGGGATCGCTCGCGATCTGATCCGCCGGGGGCGCATGTGCCTCGCGGTCGATGGTCATCCGCACCGTGTTGGACTCGCGTTGCACCATGTTGGATTCCTGTTGTGGGGCCGACGTCGCCGCATAGCGTGCACGGACGACGCCGGCGTGGGAGCTGGTCTTGTTGTCAGCGTCGGCGGGACGCCCGACCGACCGGCGGCGGCCCGAAGGACGCGTCCAGTCACACACCCTCCGGACAGACACCGCGCAGCTTCCCGGACGCTCTAAGTGCCTGCGGCGGCGTACTCCTCTTCGGTGACCTTGTCGCCCCAGTTGGCGGCGACGTGGTCGTCGTCGACCTCGTTGAGGGCAAGGTGGACCATGAAGCGGTTGGGTGCGGCGCCGTGCCAGTGGTCCTCGTCGGGCTCGAAGAAGACGCGGTCGCCGGGACGGATGAGCTCGATCGGGCCGCCGCGGCGCTGGCACAGGCCGACGCCTTCGGTGACGTAGATCGTCTGACCGAGCGGGTGGGTGTGCCAGGCGGTGCGCGCGCCCGGGGTGAAGTGGACGAGGTTGGCCTGCACGCGCGCGGGGGAGCGTGCGGCGGCGACCGCGTCTATGTAGACGTCGCCGGTGAACCAGGCCTCGGGGCCCTTGGCGGTGTCGACGCTGCTTCTGGTGATCTCCATGTTGACGAGCCTTTCTGTGTTGTTGTAGGCCGCACGGCTAGCCGAGCAGGATCTCGGCGTAGATGCTGTTTCGGAGGATCGTCCAGCGAGGCGGTTGCGCGGAGGTGCGCGGCGGCCGAAATGACCGGAGGCGCCGGTGATGACAATGGTCAAGGGGAACCCTCCATCGGCAACTCGGGAAGATGCGGATACAGGACTCTAGGTTGAGTCGCGATGAGGACTGACGCCAGGAACCCAATGCCCGGTGCCGGACCTCATCGTGACGGCGCTGACCGCGTCAAGCGTCATGGTCAAGAACCAGGGCACCAGCCCGGCGGCCGCCTCGACCACGCGGATCACCAACAGCTCGAGCAGACGCTCGACCTCGCCACCGGTGCGCTGGCGCGGCGCAGCTCGTCGGTTGCCTGCAGACCGGCTGACCCGTCGTGTGAGCGGGCCGGTCCCGCCCAAGGCGGGGCCGGCCGGACCGCCGGCTCAGCCGCCGGGCGTCCTCCTTTGTCCGTCCACGCAGACCACGCCGCGTAACGTCATCCGTGTGATGGCGACCATTCAGTCCGGGGGTCCTCGATGATCGTCGGCATCTGCACCGACGTGCACAACCACACCGCCCGGCTGCGCGCCTTCGCGGCCGAGGCCCGGGCGCGTGGGGCGGAGGAGCTGTGGTGCCTGGGGGATGTCGTGGACGCGCTCATTGGCGCGCCTGCGGCCGCGCATACCGAGACGGTGAACACGGCGGTCGAGCTCTGCGACCTGGTGCTCGCCGGCAATCACGAGCTGTGGTGCCTGCAGCGCGGGATGCTGGACCCCGAGACCGTCCGACTCGTCGAAACCTGGTCGCCGGTCGAGGAGCGCCACGGGATCGGGCTCGTGCACGCAAGTCTGGAGGACCCGTTCATGGAGTTCGTCGACGCCGCGCCCACAGCCGCGCGGCTGCTGCGGGCGACGCCCAGCTGGCTCGCGGTCCACGGTCATACCCACCGCCGCCGCCTGTGGGCCCAGACCGACCGTTACCCCAACGCCGAGAACCGCCCGACCCGCGGCGCCATCGCCGCGGGCGAGGACCGGCTGCTTGCCAACCCCGGCGCGCTGACCGGCTCGCGGCCGTCCTGGCTGCTCGTCGATCTCGACGCGCGCGTGTTGCGGTGGTTTCCGCTGGCGGTGCCGAAGCTCGCAGGGTGAGCGCGGCCACGGCGCGTTCACCGATCGCGGGGTGCGGGGCGGGGCGCGGCCAGGTCGCTCCCGGCCGCCGCGCCCGAACCCATCCTCCGCGATGCCGAGGAATCCTTCGATCAGCCCGCCGCGAGCGCCGCGTTGACGCGGTCCGGGAGCATCGGCAGGGAACGGATCCGGACGCCGGTGGCATCCGAGCCGGCCGAGCCGCGGCGGGCGCGACGCTAGCCTTGTGGGCATGCCCGCCATCGCTGCCCCCGCCCCGCACGGCGCCGGCCCGGACGTCGCCGCGCTCGACGACGCGCGCGAGGCCCTCGACTACTGGCAGACGCGCGCGGCCGCCCTGCCGCGGCTCGCGGTCCGCGACCGGCGCG
>JAOPZJ010000178.1 GCA_025964155.1 Solirubrobacterales bacterium | reverse complement strand
CACCGATGTCGCTGGTCCATTCGTACTGGCTGAGGTCGCCGTTGGCCCAGCGGATACCGGTGCGGCGGCGGATGCCGTCGAGCTCGAACCACGTCGGCACGCGCCCGCCACGGTCCGAGCAGGCCGTACGCGCGGCGTCGGGCGTGACCTTCGCGTCGCTGCCCTGGGGGTCGAAGCACAGGCCGAAGCCCTCAGTCGTGCCGGCCCGGCAGCGGAGCTTCAGCTGGCTGGAGTCCAGTCCGTCGAGCTTGTCGGCGTCGGCGGCGCTGGTCGCGTTGGTCGCTGTCGAGGCGGAGTCGGCGGTCTTCGCGCTGGTCGCGGTCTTGGCGCTGTCGGCGCTGGTCGCGGTCTTGGCCCTGTCGGCGCTGGTCGCATTGTCGGCCTGCGCGGCCTTCGGCACCTTGGCCAGCGTCGACTCGTTGATGTCCGCGCCCGAGACGGAGTTGTTCTTGATCGCGCGGCCGGTGACCGCGCCGGTCTTCAGCTGCGTGGCCCCGACCGAGTTCCTCGGCAGCTTGCTTGCCGCGTAGGAGCCCCCGGCAAGCGCGAAGAACAGCGCGAGGCTGGCGGTGACGTTGGCATACGTGAGATGGCGTCGCATGATTGTGCAACCTCCCACAGCCCGAGGAATTACGAAAGCGCCATCGGACGCCTCGACTACCCAGTCACGAGCGAGGCTGCGACGAGCCGGAGTGCTTGGCGAGCGCGACGAGGTAGCGGCAGGGTCGCGGCGTGGGGTTCACGAAGACGCACGGCGCGGGCGCACCAAGCTGGAGGCAGTCTCCGACGTCGAGCTCATGCACGTCGTTGCCCTCGTGGAACCGCAGATGTCCCTCGATCACCCAGATCTGCTGGTGGATGAATCTGTAGGCGCCGGCGGCGATGGGAACTTCGGCGCCGGCAGGAAGCTCGACCTCGACGAGTTCGAGCGGGCCGCCGACCGGTGGTGAGACGGCTCGGCGCCGGTAGCCACTGTCGGGGTCGGTCCAGACCGACTGCTCGTCGGCGCGCACGAGTCGGCGGTCGTCGCCCTCGGCCCGCGCGATCATCTCGGTGAGCGTCATTCCCAGCGCGGCGGAGAGCCGCGCGAGGAGGGCTGCGGTGGGCTGCGCGTCGCCGCGCTCCACCTTGCCGATCATCGCTCGCGAGACACCGGAGCGCTCGGCAAGTGCGCTGACCGACAGGTTCTGGGACGCACGCGCGGCGTGGACGGTGGCCGCCAGGCGCAGGGTGAGCGAGTCGGTCATCGTGGCACTATATCGACAATATGGCTACTATCGTGCCATGCCGGTAGACACCCCGATGATCCGACACGCCACGTCGCAGGACGCTGCGGCGTGCGCGGCAATCTACGCGCCCTACGTCACCGACACGATCATCAGCTTCGAGACGACGCCCCCCACACCGGCGGAGTTCGCCGACCGCATCGCCTCCGCCGAGGAGAGGCACGCGTGGCTCGTGATCGAAGACGCAGGGCGCGTGGTCGGGTACGCCTACGGACAGGCGTTCGCGGCGCGAGCGGCGTACCGCTGGGCCTGCGAGACGAGCATCTACCTCGAGCTCGGACGACGGCGCACCGGCGCGGGCCGCGCGCTCTACGAGGCGCTGCTCGCCCGCCTCGCCGAGCGCGGGTACCGTCGGGCGATCGCCGGCATGACGCTTCCGAACGACGCCAGCGCCGCCCTTCACCGCGCACTGGGGTTCGAGCCCGTGGGCGTCTACCGGCGGGTCGGCTGGAAGAACGATGCATGGCACGACGTCGCCTGGGTGCAGAAGACGATCGCAGCGGACGACGATCCGCCCGCCGAGCCGCGCTGAGCCCCCGGCCTTTAACACGGTGGGCCAACCAATAGACGCTCGGTGTGCGCTGGTGCACAATCGCACTATGCGCATCACGCGCGTACGCGACAACGTGTTCGACGTCCGGGTCACCGGCCAAGAGGCTTCCGCGCTCATCGCCGGGGCACGGCTTGCGCTCGACGTGATGCGCTCGGCACCTGAGCCCCCGGGCGAGGCGATCGCCATGCTCGAGCGGGTGCTGGCGGACTTCGACGGCGCGCGTGAGCGCCTGCTGCGGGACGGGCCGGACGGCGACCGGCCCTGACGGCTGCAGGGCCGGCGGCCGGGGGACGTCAGGCCGGGGTACCGGCCATCTGGCTGCGCACGTGCGCCGTGATCTGGTCGAATTCCGCGACGAACGCCTCGTAGTCGAACTGGAGCGTGTTCAGGTAGGTGCTCCAGCCCATGGTGTTCTTGGCGATCATGGCTGTCTCGGTGATCTCGTCCTCGGTCGCGCCGAACAACCGGGCGGCCTCGGTGTGGAAGTACGCGCAGTACCGGCAGCGGGTCGCGCCGGACACCGCAAGCCCGATCATCTCCTTGTACTTGTTCGGGATCGCTGTCTCATCAGACAACTCCAAGGACTTGAAGCTCGCCCACTCGCTCGGTATGAGGTAGTCGGGGACGCGCTTCATGAACTCCGGCACGAGGCCAAGGGTTTCTTCGATGTCGCGATCGACGTCGCGGCGGTTCTCGGTGAGCATGAGACCTCCTACGGCATGGGGAAGTGAGTGCTGCGCCGGGCGGCTGGCGACACCTCCTTTGCCCAGCGGCGCAGGACGGGTGCTACGGAAGCTTCATTGCACTCCTGTCGCGGGCGTGAGTCAAGACCCCGGGAATCGCGCCGCGCCTGGCCCGTCAGGTGGTCGCCGGCTGCGGATCGGGACGCACGAGGACGGTGTCGGCCACGGCGACGATCTCGTCCACCGGCAGGTCGGCGAGGGACGCGTGCTTGCGGATCGCCTCGGGGCTCGTGGCCTCGTAGATGCAGACGGTCCCGACCGAGCCGTCGGCCTCGTTGAGCACGTAGCTGCGAATCCAGCGCACATCCTCGGCCATCTGCTCGTTGCCGACACGCGTCGAGCGCGCAGCCGCCTCCTGAAGCTCCTCGGGCGAGCGCCAGCCGCTTCGCCGTGTGATCGCGTACAGCTCCATCGTGGTCTCCTTCGGTTCGTTTGCCGGTGCGCCGACACTACGCCGTGGCCCCCGACGTGACATGGGGAGAAAATTGCCTATCGCTCCTCGCCGGAGCGCGCCCAGTCAAGGCTCAGCGCCGGCGTGCCCGCGAGCGTCTGCAGCACCACGCAGTAGCGCTCCGTCAGCTCGATGAGCTTGGCCACGCGTCCGTCGTCGACGTCCACGCTGAGATCGAACCGCACGCGGATCGCACCAAACCCGACCGGTGCGTCACGGTCGACGCCGAGCGTGCCACGGAAGTCAAGGTCACCCTCCGCGGTCACCCGTCCCTCGACGGGGATCGCCAGGGCGGTCGCGACCGCCCTCATCGTCACGCCCGCGCACGCGACGAGCGCCTCGAGCAGCATGTCACCGGAACACAGTGCCGTCCCGTCGCCGCCGGACGCCGGGTGCAAACCCGCGGTCGCGAGCGCTCTGCCGGTCTGGACGCTGCAGGTCACGCCCTCGCCGAGCGTCGCGCCCGCGCGCAGCGTCACCACGGCGGCACTCGGATCCTCGCGGTAACGGTCCTTCAGCGGCGCCTGAATTGCCCGAAGCTCATCTGCTTGCACAGCGCTCTCCTGATCGATGTTGTGCCAGTCTCGCGCAACTGGCCTGCGGCCGCTGGACGCGGACGGCGGACGCCACGTCCGGCAACGCGGCGCCACGCCGATCGAGCGTCACGTTCCTGCTGCTGGGTGACGGATATGTGACCAAAGATCGGTCAGGCACCTTCGTGCGGCCGTCCGAGCGAGTCCGTGCTCGCCTGCCGGGTCCACAGCGCCCGCCGGCCGCGCGCCTCATCCGAGGATGTCGTCGAGTGTGCGGTCGCTGAGCACCGAGCGGGGGCGCTCGCCGACGATGTCGGAGCCGGGGCGCGCATCCTCGTCCCGGCGCTTGATCAGCAGCCACTGCGCCTTGGCGCCCGGTCGCGTCCGTTGCAGGGCGAAGCCGCCGCGCAGCTTCTCGCCGTGAAGGACGAAGACGGCGTGGCCGCGCGTGAGCGCTTGCGGCCAGGCGACGCGCCCGCCCTGCTCGTAGGTCCCGTGGTCCCAGACGATCACGCCGCCCCCGTCAAGCGGTCCCTCGAAGGTGTTGTGCGCCTTGGCGTGGTCACCGACCTCAACGGCGAGGCGCTTGACGGCGGGGTCCAGCGATGGTCCCTTCGGGACCGCCCACGAGCGCATGATCCCGTCGACTTCCAGGCGCAGGTCGAAGTGATGCGCGGTCGCCGCGTGTTCCTGGACGACGAAGACCCCGGCGCTGGTACCGCGGATCGCGAACTGCTCGTGTCCCTCGACCGTGACCTGGTCGATCTGCACCCCGGCAACCCGGGCGTGCGGCGGGCCCTCGTGCAGGAAGGCCACGAGCTCGTCCACCGCCGGCTGAGGACCCTCGGCATGCAGCTGCACGGTGCCGTCCTCGCCGTTGCGAACCCAGCCCGTCACGTCAAGCTCACGCGCCCGCCGAACCGCCGCGTCGCGGAACGACACGCCCTGCACCTCGCCGCGCACGACGGCGCGGATCGCCGCGGTGGCGGTCGTCGCGGACGGATCACTCATCGTCGCCATCGTGACACCCCGGCGATCAACGCGACCCGGTGCGACGGCCTGCAAGCTGCTCGACTTCGAACACCTTCCCGCTCTGTTCGCTGATCGCGAGGCTAGGCTCTCCGTCATGAAGGCCGTGACGTTCACGGAGTACGGCGGCCCCGATGTCCTGCACGTCACCGACGTCGAGGAACCGCACCCGGGACCCGGGCAGGTCCGGATCGTGGTGCGCGCCGCGGGCGTCAACCCGGTCGACTGGAAGGCTCGCAGTGGCTTGATGCGCGATGTCATGCCGGTGAGCTTCCCCGCCATCGACGGACGCGAGGCGGCCGGCGTCGTCGACGAGGTCGGCCCGGACGTCGCAGGCGTGGCGGTCGGCGACGAGGTCTTCGGCTTCGCCGTCGGCGGTGCCGCGGCCGAACGCGCGATCCTCGACGACCTCGTCCACAAGCCCGCGGGCCTCTCGTGGGAGGAGGCCGCCGGCCTGCCCGTGGCGGTGGAGACGAGCGTGCGCGTGTTCACGGTGCTGGGCGGCGTGAAGGAGGGCCAGACGCTCGTGGTCAACGGCGCGGCCGGCGGCGTCGGCGCCGCGGCCGTCCAGCTGGCGCGCGCCCGCGACGCCCGTGTGATCGGCACCGCCAGCGAGCGCAACCACGAGTTCGTGCGCACGCTCGGCGCCGAGCCCACGACGTACGGCCCCGGCCTGGTGGAGCGCGTGCGCGCGCTGGCGCCTGAGGGCGTCGACCTGGCGTTCGACACCGCCGGCCAGGGCGGTGTGCCCGACCTCATCACCCTGACCGGCGACCCGGCGCGGGTGGCCACCATCGCCGATTTCGCCGCCGCCGCATTGGGCGTCAAGGTCACCGGTGGCGGCGACGCCCGCGCCACCGAGGCCCTCGGGGAGGCGGCCGCGCTCATCGAGGCCGGCAGGCTGCGTGTGGCGGTCGCGCAGACCTTCACCTTCGCGCAGGCAGCTGACGCCCACCGCCTCAGCCAGGACGGCCACGTGCGTGGCAAGCTCGTCCTCGTCCCGGGTTAGCCGGCGACGCGCCGGCGGCCCGAGCCTCACCGCGACGCTTAGAGCTGCAGGGCCGCTCCACCCGCGAGATCGCCGAGGCACTCATCATCTCCCCGTGGACCGCGCTGGGTCAGCCGTGCCACGAGCTCGGGCCGCGAGCTCACCTTGGCCTTCGCGAAGATCTGCTTGGGCCGGTCCTGCACCGGCGACGCCGTCGCACCCAGGTCGCTGGGTGGATCCGTCACCGCCGCGGAAGGAAAGTCGAGGGAGAGGGATAGGGATCTCCCTCTACCCCGGCGGACACCGCACTGGGATTGTCGTCGCATCACATCACGACCTTGGGGAGCAACGGCATCACGCCGTCCTCTCCCCGCTTCGCCTCGCCCCTTTCGCCCCCTCCACCGAGGAACCCTCAGACATGCGCCTTCACTCCTTACTGCTCGCCCCCGCCGCCGTGACCCTCGCGATCAGCCTCTGCCCGTCGGCCGCCTCGGCCTCGTCGCTCACGCTGGAGGGCGACGCGATCGTCCTGCACGGCGACGACGCGGCTGAGCACCTCTACGTCGGACTGGGGGCCGACGTGTATGGCCATCCCGACCCGGCCAAGCTCAAGCTGCAGAGCGGAGCGCTCACCGGGACACCGGATCAGTGTGCCGTCGCGGACGCCTACGGCGATCACATCCTCACCTGCCCGATGCCCGCCCGTCTGCGCGTCGAGCTCGGCGGTGGCGACGACAGCGTCGTCTTCGGCGACGACCTGCCCGCGAGCCTGCGCTTCGAGGCGCTCGGCGGCGACGGCCTCGATCGGCTCGAGACCCCCGTTGGCGTCGCGCCGGCGCTGCTGGACGGCGGCCCCGGGGCCGACGTGCTGACCTCGCACGGCGCGGACGTCCTGCTGGGCGGCGACGGGAACGACGACCTGCAGGGGCGGGACTTCGCCGATCGCCTGGACGGCGGCGCCGGCGACGACCTGCTGGCTCCGGACGGCAGCGAGCCGGCCGCCGCCGACGTGGTGGACGGCGGTCCGGGCGTGGATCGCATCGAGCACGACTGGTCGGACCGCACGCAGCCCGACCGCCCGAATCCGCCCGTCACGCTGACGCTCGCCGGTGGAGCCGATGACGGGCGCCCCGGGGAGGGTGACGACATTCGCGGCGTCGAGTCGCTGGTCACCCATCAGCCATCGACGCTCGTCGGGACGGATGCGGCCGAGCACCTGGAGGCCTTCCAGACCAACGGACCATCGACACTGACCGGGAACGGCGGCGCCGACGAGCTGAAGGGTTCCGGCGGTGCGGACACGCTCGACGGCGGCGCCGGCAACGACATGCTGGACGGGGGCTTCGGCGACGACACGATCACCGGCGGGCCCGGCCGCGACACGATCTCCGCCGACCGCGCGGGTGGAGACTGCGGCCCGCTGTGGTGTACCTACCCCTACGGCAATGACACCGTGCTGGCACGTGACGGCGAGGCCGACTCGATCACCTGCGGCGCCGGGACCGATCGCGTTGTCGCCGACCCTGTCGACACCGTGGCGCCCGACTGCGAGCAGGTGGAGCGGGCCGCCGCAACGTCCTCGAACCCGGGCACCGGCACGGGCGGCGTGAAGACGGTCGCCAAGCCCAAGCCGGCCCTCAGCGTGGTCGGCCGCCCGCGGCTCGCGACCATCCTGACGCGCGGCCTGTCGGTGGCGCTGACGGGCGCAAAGCCGGGCACGGTAACGGTCCGTGCGCTGCGGGCCGGGCGCAGCGTGGCCCGCGGCACCGGCCGCGCCACCTCCACCGGCCGCGCGACCGTGCGCCTGCGCTTCACCGCCGGCGCCGTCCGCTCACTGCGCCGGATGCGCTCGGTCAGCCTCGTGATCGTGACCGGCACCACGCGCCGCACCGTGAAGGTCGTGCGCTGAGCATCGACGCATACCGTCGATGAAACTCCGTTCACTTGCCGGTCAGCGCGACGGTCCATCATTGCCGCGCGTGGGCGTAACCGCTTCGCGGCCCGATCAGGTGAGTTCGACGACGAGCTTCAGGCCGCCGGCGGGCGGTGCTTGGACGTCCAGCCGCGCGTCATGTGCTGTCGCGACAGCGCGGACGATCGACAGTCCGAGCCCCAGTCCCGCCGGGCGGCCGGCGCGCCCGTCGAGGCGTCGGAATGGCTCAAAGAGCGCGGCGACGTCATCGGGGGCGATGGTCGGCCCGCTGTTGACCACCTCCAGAAACGCTGTGGCGTCCCTGAGTCCCGTGCTGACGCGCACCCATCCGCCGGGGATGTTGTAGGCGATGGCGTTGTCGATGAGGTTGGCGGCCAGGCGCTCGAGCAGGACCCGATCGCCGAGCGCGGGCGCGTCGCCCAGGGTGGCCTCGATGGCGACGTCTGAGTCCTTCGGGGTGTGCCCGGCCGCCAGCTCGAGTGCGTCCTCGGCAATCACGGCCAGATCGACGGGCTCGCGAGCCGTCGCGGCGCGGTCGCTGCGCGCCAGCGTCAACAGTCCGTCGATCAACGCCTCCGAGCGGTCCACCGCGCTTCGGACCTCGACGGCCATCCCCTCGAGTTGCGCTGCGGTGCGATCGGGCTTGGCGAGCGTCACATCGATGGATGTGCGCATCAGCGTCAGCGGCGTGCGCAGCTCGTGGGAGGCATTGGCGACGAAATCCCGCTGGGCGGCGAATGCGCCGTCCAGGCGCGCGAGCATCGCATCGAACGTGTCCGCCAGGCGCTTGAGCTCGTCGTCGGGGCCGGCCAGGGCGATGCGCTCGCCGAGGTTCTCCTTCGAGGCGCGCTGCGCGGCGGCCGTGATCGCGTGGACCGGGCGCAGCACCCGCCCGGCGATGAGCCAGCCCAGGCCCGCCGAGACGAGCGTCATCGCGGCCAGCGCGAGCAGCGAGTAGAGCAGCAGCTTGCGCAGCGTCCCGTCGCGCTGGTTGGTGACACCTTTGCTGAGCCCGTCGGCGAACGCGAGCTGGCATTTCCGCTGCAGACCGGGATCGGTCGGGGATTGGCAGGCGTCCACCAGAGCCTTCGGCAGCCCCTCGGCGACCGTGCGCTTGCACGTTGCCCGGTCGATCGCGGACCGGCAGGCGTCCGCCACAGTCTGTGACGGATCCGTGAGTTTGACGCTGGGGGGCTTCGGCTCCGTGTCGCCGACGCGCGTGCTGGCCGGGGTGGAGGGCAGCGAGCCGGCCACCAGCCCGTACGTCACTCCGAGCAGGGCGGCGCCCGCGGTCACGAACAGCGCCGTATACAGCAGCGTGAGGCGCAGGCGCACGGTCCGCCGGGCCGCCGCAGCCCGCGCCGGCGCGGTGAGCCGGGCGAGTCTCACAGCCGGTATCCGCTACCGACGACCGTCTCGATCAGCGGTGGCTCGCCCAGCTTGCGGCGCAGCCGGCCGATCGTCACCGACACCGTGTTCGTGAAGGCGTCGGCGTTGGCGTCCCAGACGCGTTCGAGCAGTTCCTCGGCGCTCGTAACGGCACCGTCGGCGTCAAGCAGTGCCTCGAGGACGCCGAACTCCTTGCGGGTCAGCGCGATCGGGCGACCCGCACGCCCCACACGCCGGCGCGCGCGATCGACGACGAGGTCGCCGCGCGCGACGACGGGCGGCGTGGACGGTGTGCGCCGGGCGAGCGACTGGACGCGCGCGACGAGCTCTGCGAACGCGAACGGCTTGCCGAGGTAGTCGTCCGCGCCGAGCGTCAGTCCGTCGACGCGGGCGTCGACGGTGTTCGCGGCGGTCAGCATCAGGATGCGAGCCGTCGAGGGACCGCTGACGATGCTCGCGCAGACCGCGTCCCCGTGCACGCGGGGAAGATCGCGGTCTAAGACGACGACGTCGTAGCGCGTGATGGCCGTGGCTTGCAGCGCCTGAGCGCCTTCGTAGACGACGTCGACGGCCATGCCCTGATCGCGAAGCCCTTCGCAGATTCGATCGGCCAGCACCCGCTGGTCTTCGACGACGAGAACGCGCATCGCGCCATGTTCCCGCACCACGGGTGACAGCGGTGTAACACGGACTTGGCTGCGGCCCGCCCGCGCGCCGATGGACGCGAGCTGCACCCGCGCGCTGGCCACCGCGATTCGCCGCTTCGTGTTGGGCTGCTGTCACCACCCGTCGGATAGAAGGCGGCGCATGACCAACGCTCTCCGCGGCCGCCGCTCGGCCGCCACCGCGCTGCTGGTGTGCGCATCCAGTCTTGGCGGCGCGGCCTGTGGCTCGTCGCCATCGTCCTCGCCGACCGTGCCCGCTGCGGCTTCCGGCGCCACCAGCGGATCGGCGGCCGGCTCCGTTAAGGGAGCCGCGTCAGGCTCCGCCAACGGCTCGGGCAAGCGACTGCCGGCGATCCCGCCCGGTCGCTCGACGCCCGAAGCGGTCGCCGCGGCCGTGCGCTGCATCCGCGACCACGGCATCCCTGGCTACAAGGACCCGGTCATCACGCCGGACGGTGCCGTCTACACCGACCTGCGCTCCTTCGCGGATGCTCCCCAGAGCACCGCGGCCGATGTCATGCGATCCTGCCGAGCGCTGCTGGTGCGCGCCCACCTGGACCCCGGCAGCGTGCCGCCGGCACCGGCCGCACTGATCGGGGCCGGCGTCAAGACGGCGCAGTGCGCACGGGCGCACGGGCTCCCGAACATGCACGATCCCAACGCCGAGTCGCAGTACACCCCCGGCCACGGCTTCGGCCACACGGCCGCCGAGATCACCGGCGGCAAGGACTCACCCGGCTTCAAAGCATTCCGGACGGCCTGTCGCGCGGTGATCGACGCCGAGATCAAGGCATCGTCGCTCGCGAGCCTCGGTGGGCACGGATGAGCGCCGATCTGCAGCCCGTCCCGGCAAGGCGCAGCAGGCGGCGGGCGGTCACGATCGCCGGCGTCCTCGTCGCAGCCGGGGTGCTCGTCGCCGGAGGCATCGTCGCCGGTCGGCACAGCGGCGGGGGCGACGGGGGCGGCCCGGCGGCGGCGCGGCTCACCACGGTGGGCGTCGTCCGCGCCAACCTGACCAGCACCACGCAGGTGACGGGCACGCTCGGCTTCGGCGGGTCGCTGACGATCATCGGGCAGACCACCGGCTCGCTGTTCACGTGGCTACCCTCGTCCGGCGCCGTCGTCCGCCGCGGGCAACGGCTCTACGAGGTCGACGGCCGGGCGGTCCCGCTGCTGTTCGGACGGCGGCCGCAATGGCGGACACTGTCGACCGGTGTGCTGCCGGGCCCCGACGTCGCCCAGCTCGAAGCGAACCTCGTGCGGCTCGGCTACGCCGATCGCTCGCTGCTGACGATCGACCGGCGCTTCACCTGGCAGACCGCCGCCGCACTGCGCCGCTGGCAGACCGCGCTCGGCGTGACGGCGACCGGCACGCTCGCTCCCGGCGACGTGGCCTACGCGCCCGGACCGCTGCGCGTCACGAGCGTCGCCGCCAAGCTCGGCGGCACGCCGCAGCCCGGCCAGCCGATCATCAGCGCGACGGCCACAGTCCGCCAGGTCAGCGCGCCGCTTCCCGTCACGCTCCAGCACCTCGTCCACGCAGGCGACGCGGTGACCGTCACCATGCCGGACGGCTCCAGCACCGCACGCGGCGTGGTCGCATCGGTCGGACACGTGGCGACCGCCGCGTCAACCGCCGAGGCGAGCCAAGGCGGCGGGCAGTCCCCGGGCGGGGAGACGCCGGCAACGGTCACGCTGCGCGTGCGGCTGCTGCACCCGCGCGCCGGCGGCGCGGTCGACGCAGCGCCCGTGACGATCAACATCACGAGCTCCCGCGCCCGTCACGTGCTGGCCGTCCCGGTCAGCGCGCTCGTCGCGCTCGCCGGCGGCGGCTATGCCGTCGAGGTCGTCCACGGCGCGACGCGACGCCTGATCGCGGTGCAAACCGGGCTGTTCGCCAACACTCGCGTGCAGGTCAGCGGACGGGGCCTGGAGGCCGGCACGCGCGTGGAGGTCCCGGCGTCATGACCGCGGCGCTGCTGGACCTCGCCGGCGTCCACAAGACCTACGCCGGCACGCCGCCGATCCTCGCGCTGCGCCCCGTCGACCTGCGGGTCGAAGCGGGGGAGCGGGTGGCGGTGCTCGGTCCGTCGGGCTCGGGCAAGACGACGCTGCTGCATCTGCTCGGCACGCTCGATCGCCCCTCGGGCGGGACGCTGCGCGTGGCCGGCGACGACGTTGCCGGACTCTCCGACGGGGCGCTCTCGGAGCTGCGCGCCCAGCGCCTCGGCTTCGTGTTCCAGAGCTTCTTCCTGCTCGACCACCTCGACGCCGTGGCCAACGTCGCCCAGGGGCTGCTCTACCGCGCCGTGCCACCGGCGCAGCGCCGGTCAGACGCAATCGCCGCCCTGGCACGCGTCGGGCTCGGGCACCGCCTCGGCCACCGTCCGGCGCAGCTCTCGGGCGGTGAGCGCCAGCGCGTCGCCATCGCCAGGGCGGTCGTCGGGCGCCCCGCCGTCATCCTGGCCGACGAGCCGACCGGCAACCTCGACTCCCGCACCGGCGCGGAGATTCTCGCGCTGCTCGGCGAGCTGACCGCCGACGGCACGACGGTCGTCGTGGTCACCCACGACACTGCAGTCGCGCAGGCGCTCGACCGCCGCATCGACATGCACGACGGCCACGTGGTCACGGACTCGGGCGCGCGGTCATGAGCCGCCGCAGCTCACGGATGCGGCCGGAGGACGTGCTGGGGACGGCCGGTGGCGCGCTGCTGGCCCGGCCCTGGCGAACCGCGCTGTCAGCGCTCGGCATCGCCGTCGGGATCGGCGCCGCCGTCGCCGTCCTCGGCGTCTCGGCCTCGTCGCGCGCGGCGCTGCTCGCCGAGCTCGGCAAGCAGGGCAACCTCGTCACCGTCGGCGCCGGACAGGGCTTTGGGAACTCCCCGGTGCCGCTGCCGCTCGCTGCGCCCGGGATGATCCGCCGGATCGCGCCGGTCGAGCAGGTCACGGGCGTCGGCTACGTCGCGGGCGCCAGCGTGCGCCGCAGCGCCGCGATCCCGGCGATCGACACGCACGGCATCGCCGTGCTCGCCACCCAGACGAGCCTGCCGCGAACCCTCGGCGCGCAGGTCGCCCACGGCACGTTTCTCAACGCGGCCACGATCCACTACCCCGCGGTCGTGCTCGGCGCCGCGGCAGCGCGCAGCCTCGGCATCGACCGCGTCACGACGATGACGCAGGTCTTCGTCGCCGGCAGGTACTTCAGCGTCGTCGGCATCCTGCGGCGCGTGCCGCTGACGCCGGAAATCGACCAGGCGGCGCTCGTCGGGTTTCCCGTCGCCGAGCAGCTGCTCGGGCTCAGCGGACACCCGACCTCGATCTACCTGCGCGCGCTGCCCGACCAGGTCAGCGCCGTGATCGGCGTGCTGCCGTTCACCGCCAACCCCGCGCAGCCCGACGGCGTCCAGGTCAGCCGCCCATCCGCGCTGCTCACCGCCCGCGCCGCCGCGCGCACCGCGCTGACCGGCCTGTTCCTCGCCCTCGGCGCAGTCGCAGTGATCGTCGGCGCAATGGGGATCGCGAACATCATGGTCATCTCCGTGCTCGAGCGACGCACGGAGATCGGCCTGCGCCGCGCCCTGGGCGCCCGCCGCCACCACGTCGCCACGCAATTCATCACCGAATCGCTGCTGCTGTGCGCGCTCGGCGGCGTCGCCGGGGTCGCACTCGGAGCCGCCGCGACCGGCGTCTACGCGCTCACCAGCGACCATCCGTTCGTCGTCCCGCTCACCGCCCTCACCGGCGGCGTCGGGGTCGCACTGACCGTCGGCGCGATCGCCGGCGTCTACCCGGCCGTCCGCGCCGCGCGACTCGCACCCACCGAAGCGCTACGCGCCACATAGGTCGTCACGGGTCTCCGCGCCAGCTGGACGCACGGACGGACGATTGAGGAAGGCGGGCGACCTGCCGAAGGACCAGGGCCCCCGAACCTTCCTCGCAGGAGTCTGCAGTAGGTGTCGTCCCCAGAACGACGGGAGCTTCGCAGCCGCGCGGCTCCCGTCGGTTGGTGGCGCCTGGTGCGGCCACCGAGAGCGCTGCGGCTGCTCACTACGAGCTAGACGATCGGCGCGCGAACGACGGGGCGTGCTCGGGGAGCAAGCCGATCGCGACGACGTAGGCGGGGATCGCCTGCAGTCGGGGGTACCGACGCAGTAGTCGGGCGAGCCGCGACGGCCTGCGCGGGCCGCTGCCGCCCTGGCCGAGCTCTCCTGCGAGGACCGGCTGGATGACATGCCGGTGTACGAGTTGCTGCAGCGACTGCGTCACGCACGTCGGCGCCCACCGGCGCACCTGCACGCGCACTAGGTCGCCCAGGCGCACGTCGCCGCGACGCAGTGGTGCGGCGAGGTACCGGGCGGTAGCCACGGCGTCCTGAATGGCGAGATTGATGCCCACGCCGGCGATCGGGGACATCGCATGGGCCGCGTCTCCGATGCACAGCAGGCCCGGGTCGAACCAGCGGGGCATCCGATCAAGGCGGACCGTGAGCAGCTTGACGTCGTCCCAGGAGTCCACCGCACCGATGCGGTCGGCGAACTCCGGAGCGAGTGCGGCGATACGCCTCTGGAAGGCCTCGATGCCTTCCGCGCGCAGCCGCGCGTCGCTGCCCTTGCGGATCTGGAAGCCCAGCTGGAAGTAGCTGCCACGGTCGATCCCGACGAGCCGGGCGCCATCGCCCTCCCACAGGTTGAAGCCCTGAACGTCGACCTCGCGGCGGGGAAGGCGGAACCACCAGATGTCGAGCGGCGCCCCGAACTCGCGCACGCGCAGCCCGCTCGCGGACCGCACGGCGGACGTCCGGCCGTCACACGCGACCGTCACGGCTGCGCGCAGCTCCCCATCCCTGCCGTTGGCGTCGCGGTACCGCACGCCGACCACTCGGCCGTGCTCGCGCAGCAGGCCGGTGACCTCGACGCCCATGCGCAACGTGAAGGACGGTTCCCGGCGACCGGCATCAGCGAGCAGGTCCAGGAGGTCCCACTGCGGCACCATCGCGATGTGCTTGTGCGGCCCCGGGAGCAGGCCGAGATCGACCACGAGGCTCGTGCCCACCGTCAGCGGTACGTGCAGACGTTGCAGCACCCGGTGCGGCATCGCCGCGAACCGCTCGCCGAGTCCGAGCTCATCGAGCAGCTTCAGGGTCGAGGCGTGCACCGTGTCGCCGCGGAAGTCGCGCAAGAAGTCGTCGTGCTTCTCCAAGACCGTCACCGGAACGCCGGCGCGGGCGAGCACGAGCCCAAGCATCATCCCGGCGGGGCCGCCACCGACGACACAGCAGTCGGTCCGTTGCATCCCGTGTCAGCGTGGATCAGGGCTCCGCGCGTGTCAAGCAGGGCGGGCTCCTGGCGGCCCCCTCCGGGCGGCCGTCTATATTCGGCCGATGCCCACGTTGTTCGAGCATGCCGGCGGTGAGGAGGCGCTGCACCGCCTCGAGCAGGTCTTTTACGACAGCGTCCTCGCCGACCCGCTCCTGCAACCGCTGTTCGGCGCGGGAGATCCCGATCACGTCGACCACCTGACCGCGTTTACGGCCGAGTCGTTCGGTGGTGAGGATCGGTTCTCACGCGAGCTGGGCTTCGCCCACCTCATTTCCGTGCACCGCGGGCTGAGGATCACCGAGGAACAGCGCCAGCGGTTCGTCGCGCTCTACATGGCGGCGCTCGACGCGACCGAGATGCCGTCCGACCCGGCGTTTCGCGAGGCCGTGCGCGAGCACGTCGAGTTCGGCTCCCAGGTGGCGATGCAGAACTCTCACGCCGACAACGACGACGCGCTGCACCCGTTGCGCAAGGTCCCCCGCTGGACGTGGCCGGGCGACGACGACGACGACGGCGACGGCGCCTGACGCGATGCCCGAGATCGTCAGCCCCGCCGAGCACGCGACCTTCATCAACACCTTCCGCTGCGAGCGGTCCAACCAGGACGAGGTCGTGCGGATCAACATCGACATCATCGACCGGGTCGCCTCGACGTTTCCCGGGTTCATCTCGGCAACCGTCCACCGCAGCACCGATGGCGGGCGCGTCTTCAACTACCTCCAATGGGAGTCGGCCGAACACCTCGCCGCGATGCAGCGCTCGCCCGAGTTCCAGTCGATCGCGCGCCGCTTCGCTGGCCTGATCGAGTTCGAACCGCACGAGTGCGAAGTCGTCCACATCGGCGAGCGCGGCTGACCTCCGAGCCGACTCAGCCGGACAACTCAGCTGAGCCACGCGCACGATCTGCGCGACGTCAGGATCGTCGTGGCTCACGATCCGGCATCGAGGACCCCCGCCGTTGCCAGCGCAGCCGGGGCAGCCGTGTCGGGCGGTCGCGCGCTTGGTCGTGCTCGCGACGTCAATCCTGAGCCCTCCGAGGGGCCCCTGATCGACGTCGCCCTCCGCCCGGACGTGCGCACGGCCGAGGTCACGCCGGCACCTCGGTGGTGCGCGTGCGTGCGGCGAACGCGTCGGCAGCGGTCAGGTCGAAGTCGCCGTGATCGGTCCCCAGGCCTTGGGCGACGAGCGCGGCCGCTGCGCAGCCGAGGACGGCGGCGTCGCGGTGGCTGCGTCCGAGCGCGAGGCCGCGCAGGAAGCCGGCGGAGAACGAGTCGCCGCAGCCGGTGGTGTCGACGACGTCGATCGCGAAAGCCGGGACGCGCTCGGTGCCCTGCGCGTCGACGACGATCGCACCGTCGCCGCCGCAGGTGACGGCGACGCAGCCGACGCCGCGCGCGAGCAGCGCCTGGCAACCGGCGACGAGGTCCGATTCGCCGCTGAGCCCGAGGATCTGCTCGTCGTTGGGCAGCAGGAAGTCCAGGTGCTCCAGACAGGGGGCGATCCAGTCGAGGATCGCGGCCGCCTGCTCGCCCGGCGCGAGGATGTCCGCCGAGGTGACGACATTGTGGTCACGCGCGAACGACAGGATCTTCGCCGCCTCTTCGCCGCCCATGAACTCGGGGGCACCGAGGTGCAGATGGCTGGCGGCGGCAATGTCATCCCACGGCGCGTCGCCGGCGTTGTAGTGGGCGTTGGCGCCGATCACGTGGAACGCGGGGCGCGAGCCGTCCGGGCGGATCGGCAGCACGCTGGCCGATGTCTGGGCCTCGCGGCGGCGGATGAGCAGCGAGGTGTCGATCCCGAAGCCGGCGAGCAGGTCGAGCATCACGTCGCCCATCGCGTCGGTCCCGATCGCTCCCGCGCTGCGGACGGTGGCACCGAGCTTGGCCAGCGTCACGGCGGTGCCGCCGGCCGTGCCGGCGGGGGTGATGCGGATCTCCTCCACCAGCTGTCCGCCTTGGCCGGCGGGAATCTCCTCGATCGGGCGGGCGAGCACGTCGACGACGTGGACTCCCATTGCGATCACGGTCTGATCTGGCATCTTCGGTCTCCGGACTGGTCGGTTGTCAGCGCGGCGCGGCGCGGCGGGCGTCGTGCGTCCTGCCTGCAAGCCTTGGGGGCGAAGGACAGGAATGCCGGCGTCATCGGTCCACCGCCTGCGTCGTTCCGTAGTTGCGCTCGATGGCCGCGGCCACCACGGCCTGACGCGCCTGCTCGTCAAGCACGCGTGGCGTGCCGACGGCTGCGGCGCGGTGGTACAGCGTGCACGCCCATTCCAATAGCAGCGTCTGCTTGACGGCGGTGTCCATGTCGTGGGCATAGGCGATCGCGCCGTGATTGGCCATCAGCGCCGCCATCCGCTCGTCGAGCGCCTCGATCGTGACCTGCGCCAGTTCGGGCGAGCCGAAGGTCCGGTACGGCGCGACACGCACCGGGCCGCCGAGCAGCAGCATCTGGTAATGGATGCACGGCAGCTCGTCGAGCACGCACGACAGCGCCGTCGCCATCGGCGCGTGCGTGTGGATCACGGCGCCGGCGCCGTACCGCTCGTAGACGCCGAGATGCAAGTCGAGCTCGGACGTCGCGGCCAGCTCGCCACCGACGTGCGCTCCCGCGAGGTCCACGACGGTCACCAGCTCGGCCGTCAGATCTCGCAGCTCCGCGCCGGTCGGGGTGATCGCGACCCGGGCCCCGGCGCGCTCGGAGACGTTGCCGGCGGTACCGACGACCAGCCCCTCGGCGGCCAGCGCGCGCGCCGCAGCGGCCACACGTTCGCGCGGGCCTTGGAGCAGCATCACGATCCTGCCTCTCGCTCGACGACGGGGCGATCGAGCGGCACGGCCCATCCGCTTGCACGCTTCATGCCGGCCATGCTAACATGAATTTGAGTACTATTTCAAGTTCTGTTTTCTTGACTGGCGTCACGACACCCGAGCACCGCCTCCGCAACGTGCCCACGCAGGCGCGTAGCCGCGAGCGCCTCGGTCGCGTGCTGGCCGCGGCCGAGCGCGTGCTGACCGAGGAGGGCGCGAGCGCGCTCGGCACGACCCGGGTGGCGCAGGTAGCCGGTGTCCCGGTCGGGTCCATCTACCACCTCTTCGGCGACAAGGAATCGATCGTCGACACGCTCGCGACCCGCTATTGGGAGGCGTTCGCCCAGCGTGTCGCCGCCGTCGCCGACGCGGATGCGTGCGCGCCGCTGGCTGACCCGATCGGTGCGATCTTCGAGACCCTCGCCGACGGCTTTCGCTCCGAGCCCGGTTTTCGCGCGCTCTGGTACAGCGAACTGCGTACGCAGCGGCTTCGTGACGTCACGCGCGGCACGCGCGACGCCTTCCTGGGCTCCGTGGAGCGCATCCTCGCGATGCATTGGCCGGGTGCGCGCGACGCCGAGCGCACCGCGGCGGCGCGGATGGTCGTGCTGACCGGCGACGGCCTGCTCCGCGAAGCGTTCCGGCTCTCGCCTGAAGGCGATGTAGAGGTGCTGGCCGAGTGCCGGCTGATGGTCGCCGCCTACCTGGCCACCCGGCTGGGCGAACCGAATCCCGACGACAGGACACCATGACCGACCCACTCGCGCTCAGCCGCCGCCGCCTGCTCGCGGCCGGTGCTGCGACCGGCGCCGGCGTCCTGCTCGGCGGTATCGACGCAAGCGCGAAGCCGGCGACCGCTACGTCGACGCGCAAGCCCAAGCGCGTCGACGTGGTCGTCGTCGGCGCCGGGCTCGCCGGACTGACGGCGGCCCGCGAGCTCGTGAAGGCCGGCACGTCGGTGGTCCTGCTGGAGGCGAGCAGCCGCGTCGGCGGACGCACGCTCAACCACGATCTCGGCGACGGGCAGGCGGTGGAGGTCGGCGGCCAGTTCGTCGGCCCGACGCAGGATCACATCCTCGAACTGGCCAGACAGGTCGACGTCAAGACGTTCCCCGGTTACCGCGACGGGCCGACGGCCTACATCGCCAACGGTCAGGTGACGCGCTACAACGCCGGCGGACCGCTCGGCGACATCCCGCCAGACCCGGCGGTCCTGCCGGACCTGGCGCAGCTCGTGACCCGCATCGACCAGATGTCGCGCGCGGTGCCGCCGGACGCGCCCTGGGCGGCGCCGGATGCCGGCGGGCTCGACGAGCACACGGTCGCATCGTGGCTGCGCGCGAACAGCATCAACCAGCAGGGGTCGATCGAGACGATCGACCTGTTCTTCAACTCGTTCTACGGCAACCGCACCGGCGACGTGGGCTTTTTGTTCTTCCTCGGGCAGATCGCCGGGATGGGCAACGAGCGCACGCCCGGCACGCTGGAGCGTGGCCTTGCCTCCAAGGGCGGCGCTCAGGAAAGCCGGTTCGTCGGCGGCAGCCAGCTCGTGTCGATCAAGGTCGCCGAGGGGCTCGGGCGACGCGTCGTGCTGCGTGCGCCGGTGCGGCGCATCGAGCAGCGCGGCACGCGCGCAACCGTGGTGTCCGACCGCGGCACCTGGCTGGCCAACCGCGTGATCGTCGCCATCCCGCCACCGATGGTCAACGAGATCCGCTGGGACCCGGTCCTCCCCGTCCGCCACGACGCGGTCCGCCGGCGCATGCCCCTTGGGACGCTCGCCAAGGTCCACGCCGTCTACGACGAGCCGTTCTGGCGCCACGACACGGGCACCTGGCGGGCCGTCAACGTCGGCGGCGTCGTGAAGGAGATGTTCGACAACACGCCGCCGAGCGGGAAGCCCGGGGTCCTCATGGGCTTCCTCGGCGGCCACTCGTGGCGCCAGTGGATGCCGCGCTCGCCGAACGAGCGCAAGCAGGCGGTCCTGGCCGACTTCGCCAAGGCGTTCGGCCCGGCCGCGCTGAAGCCGAGGGACTACTTCGAACAGGACTGGACGCAGGAGCCGTGGATCCGCGGCGGCCCCGTCTCGGTGCTGGGCGCCGGCACCACGACGGACTTCCTGCCGATCCTCGCACAGCCGTTTCAGCGCACGCACTGGGCCGGCACCGAGACCTCGCCCTACTGGAACGGCTACATGGACGGCGCCGTGCGCTCCGGCGAGCGCGCCGCGAAGGAGGTGCTCGACGCCCTATGAGACGCGCCACGGTGGTGATCGCCGCGTGCATCGTCGCATCGCTCTCGCTCGCACCTGCGGCCGGCGCCCAGGCGCGACCCCGCTGGGACACGCGTCTGCTCGCGCTCATCCCCCAGCCCGGCTTCCCTGCGCACGCCTACGTGCATCCCAACGGCCGCATCTACGAGGGCACCTACGTCAACCCCGACTCGCGGCAGCCTTCGCGCGTCTTCGAGTTCGCCGGCGAAGGGACGCTGCTGCGTTCGTGGACGATGGCCGGTCAAGACGTCGCCGGCGACCACGGCGTGCAGGTCGCGACCAGCGACGCGCGCGGCCGGCTCGTCCTGCTCGACCACACCCCGGCGCGCGTGCTGCTGCTGGACCGCAGCACCGGCGACCAGATCACCTACGCCACGTTCCCCGCGATCGGCGCGACCGCCGCGGTGCCGAACTACGCGGCCTGGGGCCCCGACGGCAGCCTCTACGTGACCGACTACGCCAACAACGTCGTCTGGCGCGTCCCCCCGGGCGGCGGCGGCGCCGAGCTCTGGCTGCAGGACCCACAGCTCGCGACGATCGAATTCGGCACCACCGGCATCAAACTCACCGCCGACCGGCGCACGCTCCTGATCGGCCAGCAGACGGCCCCCGGCGCGGGCAACCTCCTGACCGGCGGCCTGTTCGCCGTCGACATCCAGACCGACGGGACGCCCGGAGCGGTGCGCAGGATCTGGCAGAGCGGCCCCCTCGACCTACCCGACGGCTTCGCGATCGCCCGCTCGGGGCGCATCTACGTCACCGCGCTCGGCCCCAACCAACTCGTCGCGCTCGACGCGGACGGTCGCGAGCAGGAGCGCTTCCCGAAGGTCCCCCTCCTCGGCGAGAACGGCTCCACGGCGCCGTTCGACGCGCCCTCGAACGCATCGTTCCTCGGCACCCGGCTGATCGTCGCCAACCAGAGCAACCCGGCCGCCAACCCCGACCACTGGGCTTTGCTCGACGTCGAGGTCGGCGAGGACGGGCTGCCCGAGCACATCCCCGTCAACGCCGGGATGCGACCCGGTGAGCAGGCCGTCACCCGGCGGCCGGCGCGCCCGCGGCTCGCTGTCACCGTGACGCCCCGCCGTGCGCTGGCGGGCGCACTCCTGCTCTTCCGCTTCCGCGCGACCGGCGCCGGGCGACCCGTGGCCGGAGCGCTGATCCGCTTCGCCGGGCGGCGGGTGCGCACGAACCGGACCGGTCGCGCCACGATCCTCGTTCGACTACGCCGCACCGGCACGCATCGGGTGCAGGCGACCAAAGCGGGCCTGACCCAAGCGAACGCCGGGGTCGCGGTCCGCCGACGATGACCGGTGACAGGGTCGCGTGACGATCTGATCAACCGGCGCCG
>JAOPZJ010000127.1 GCA_025964155.1 Solirubrobacterales bacterium | reverse complement strand
ATCGACGAGTTGCCGAAGCCTGCCTGGGCCAGCTCGTTCCCGATCTGGTAGGTCAGCGTGCCCGATCGTGACACGACGCCGACGTTGCCCTCCTTGAAGAACGACGCCGGGATGATGCCGACGTTCGACTTGCCGAGGGACAGGATGCCAGGGCAGTTCGGACCGACGAGCCGGGTGCCCGGGTGGTCGCGCTTGAGCATGTTGTAGAGCTTGAGCTCGTCGTGCGCGGGGATGCCCTCGGTGATGACGACGATCAGCTCCACGCCGGCCTCGGCGGCCTCCTGGGCCGACGCGGCCGCGAACGGCGGCGGCGCGAAGTTCATCGCCGTGTTGGCGCCGGTCTCGGCGGCCGTGTCCTTCCAGTTGGCGAAGACGGGGATGCCCTCCACGTTCTCGCCGGCCTTCTTCGGGTTGACGCCGCCGACGACGTTCGTGCCGTAGTTGCGGTGGGTGAGCGTGTGGACCGAGCCCTCACGGCCAGTGATGCCGGCGACCGCCAGCGTCGTCTCGTTCCCGACCAGGATCGACATCTAGTTCCCCTCACCCTTCGCCAGCGAGACAACCAGTTCGGCCGCCCCGTCCATCGTCTTGGCGGCGTGCACGTTCGGCAGCGCGGCGTCCTCCAGGATCTTGCGGCCTTCCACGTCGTTCGTGCCGTCGAGGCGGACGACGAACGGGACGGACGGCTTCAGGGCGTCGAATGCGGCGACGAGGCCCTTGGCGACCTCGTCGCAGCGGGTGATGCCGCCGAAGATGTTGAGCAGGACCGCCTTCACCTGGTCGTTGGCCAGGATGAGCTCGATGGCCTGCGTCACCTTCGCGGCGTCGGATCCGCCGCCGGCGTCGAGGAAGTTCGCGGGCTTGCCGCCGTACTGCGCGACGACGTCCAGGGTGGACATGACCAGCCCCGCGCCGTTGCCCATGATGCCGATGTCGCCGTCGAGCTTGACGTAGATGACGTCCTGCTCGTGGGCCTTGCGCTCGATCGGATCGGCGTTGGCCGAGTCGCCGAGGTCGGCGTTCTCCGGGTGGCGGAACAGCGCGTTGTCGTCGAGCGTCACCTTCGCGTCGAGCGCCTTGACCTGGCGGTCCGGCGTGACGATCAGGGGGTTGATCTCGGCGAGGCTGGCGTCCTCCTGCATCCACACCTCGTACAGCGCGACGAGCGCGTCCGCGACGCCCTCGATGACGTCCGCGTCGGCGCCGCCTCGAGTGGCGATGTCGATGGCGTGCTCACGGGTGAGGCCGACGAGCGGGTCGACGGTGTCCCGCACGAGCTTCTCGGGCGTCTCCTCGGCGACCGTCTCGATCTCGACGCCGCCCTCGCTGCTGAACATCACGAGCGGCTTCTTGGCGCCGCGGTCCAGGAGCACCGAGGCGTAGTACTCGGTGGCGATGTCCGATGCGGCCTCGATCCAGACCGTGCGGACGATGTGTCCCTTGATGTCCAGGCCGAGGATGCTCGTGGCGTGCTCACGCGCTTCGGCCTCGTTGGCGGCGAGCTTCACGCCGCCGGCCTTGCCGCGCCCGCCGATGAGCACCTGCGCCTTGACGACGACCGGGTAGCCGATCTCGTTCGCGGCGGCGACGGCGTCATCGACCGTCGTGACGGCCTTGCCGTCGGAGACGGCGAGCCCGTGGCGGCCGAAGAGCTGTTTGCCCTGATATTCGAGGAGGTCCATAGGAGGGCAGGACGCTACCAGCCGGGGGCAGAAATCGGCCCCCGGGGCGGAGGCGGTGAGTCCCCGTTCGGGGGGTCCGTGCCGGCGATCACACGGCCTGCGCCGCGCCCCGCCCCGCCGCCCGCCCGGAGAACAGGCAGCCGCCGAGGAACGTGCCCTCCAGCGCGCGGTAGCCGTGCATCCCGCCGCCGCCGAAGCCGGCGATCTCGCCGGCGGAGTACAGACCCGGGACCGGTGCTCCGTCGGCCCCCATGACGCGTCCGAGCAGGTCGGTCTCCAGGCCGCCGAGGGTCTTGCGCGTGAGGATCGACAGGCGCACGGCGATGAGCGGTCCGGCCGCCGGATCCAGGATGCGGTGCGGGGCGGCGACGCGCGTGATGCGGTCGGCGACGTAGCGCCGGGCGCCGCGGATGGCGACGATCTGCAGATCCTTGGCGTACGGGTTGTCGAGCTCGCGGTCGCGGGCGACGATCTCCTGCAGCAGGGCGTCGTGGTCGATGAGCGGCTCGCCGCCGACGACCGCGTTCATCCCGCGCACGAGGGACGGCAGGTCGCGCTCGACGACGAAGTCCATGCCGTGCTCCTTGAACGCCTCGACCGCCGGCGGGGCGCCCTTGCCCACCCGGCTCTTGAGCACGTCCTTGATCGATCGGTTCGTGAGATCGAGGTTCTGCTCGGACCCCGACAGCGCGAACTCCTTCTCGATGATCTTTTGGGTCAGGACGAACCAGGTGTGGTCGTGGCCGGTGCCCATGATGTGCTCCAGGGTGCCGAGCGTGTCGAAGCCCGGCAGGCACGGCAGCGGCATCCGGGCGCCGGTCGCGTCGAGCCAGAGCGACGAGGGCCCGGGCAGGATGCGGATGCCGTGCCTGGCCCAGATCGGATCCCAGTTGTGGATGCCCTCGACGTAGTGCCACATGCGGTCCCGGTTGACGATGCTGCCGCCGGCGGACTCGGTGATCGCGAGCATGCGTCCGTCGACGTGCTCCGGGACGCCGGAGATCATGTGCTCGGGCGCCGTCCCCAGCCGCGCCGGCCAGTTCGCGCGCACGAGGTCGTGGTTGGCGCCGATCCCACCGGCGGTGACGATGACCGCGGACGCCTGCAGCTCGAAGGCGCCGACGGCGGCGCGCGAGCTGGCCTGGCCGCGCTTCACCGCGCTGGCCTCCAGCACCTCGCCGCGAACCCCGTCCACCACGCCGTCCGTCACGGTCAGGGCGTCGACCTTGTGGCGGAAGCGCAGCTCCACGAGCCCCTTGGAGACGGCGTCCTGCACCCGCCGGACGAACGGCTCGATGATCCCGGGGCCGGTGCCCCAGGTGACGTGAAAGCGCGGGACGGAGTTGCCGTGGCCGATGGCGAGGTGCCCACCGCGCTCGGCCCAGCCGGGGTTGGGGAGGAAGCGCACGCCCTGCGCATGCAGCCAGGACCGCTTCTCGCCGGCGGCGAAGTCCACGTAGGCCTCGGCCCACTTGCGGCCCCAGTGGTCCTCCTCACGGTCCCAGGCCGCGGTCCCGCACCAGTCCTGCCAGGCGAGCTCGAAGGAGTCCTTGATCCGCATCCGCCGCTGCTCGGGGCTGTCCACGAGGAAGAGGCCGCCGAAGGACCAGAACGCCTGCCCGCCGAGCGAGGCGGCGGGCTCCTGGTCGACGACGATGACCTTGCGGCCGGCGTCGGCCAGCTCGGCCGTGGCCACGAGGCCGGCGAGGCCGGCTCCCACCACGATCACATCGGCCCGGTCCTGAGGTGTGCTCACGCCCGGCACCCTAGCGACGAAAGCGCCCGGCTCGTGCGCCGGAAAGCCGCATTACGCCACCCTTTGTCACAATGGTTGGTTCATGGCGCTCCCTGCAAAAGTCCAATGGGTCACCTTTGACGTGTACGGCACGTTGATCGATTGGGAGACCGGCATCTTCCAGGCCTTCAAGCGGGAGGCTGCCCGCGAAGGCTTCGCGATCGAGGAGAAGGACAAGGACGAGATCATCCGTCTCTTCCACGAGACCTCGCGCCAGGTCGAGAGCGGCTCCTACGAGCTCTACGCCGAGGTCCTGCGTCAGGCGGCCGTGAAGGTCGCCAAGGAGATCGGCTGGTCACTGGAGCCGTCCCGGTCGGGCTTCCTGCCCGACAGCGTCGCGCGCTGGATGCCGTTCAAGGAGACCGCGCCGCAGATGAAGAAGTTCTTCGGCAAGTACCAGACGGCGCTCCTGTCGAACATCGACGACAAGCTCCTGGGCCAGACCCGCCGTCACATCCCCGGCGACTACGACCTCGTCGTGACCGCCCAGCAGGTCCGCTCCTACAAGCCGGATCCGGCGCACTTCAACGAGTTCGCGCGCCGCATCGGCACGAAGAAGGGCTGGGTCCACGTCGGCTCCAGCTACTACCACGACGTCGAGCCGTGCCTGAAGGCCAAGATCCCCGTGGTCTGGGTCAACCGTCACAAGACGACGCTGGAGCCGGGCCAGAAGAAGCCCACCGAAGAGGTCAAGACGCTGCTGGAGGCCGCGCGGCTCCTCGGCCTGTAGTCGTCCGCCGCGGCCGCGATGCGCGTCGTCTCGCTGCACCCCGACGTCCTGGTTGCCACCTCTGCGGTGTGGCAGACCACCTGCACGATCGTCCGCGGGACCGTGGCCGACACGTCGGCCCCCGACGGCGCGCCCGCCGGCGAGGCCTTCGTCATCGACTCACCCGTGCTGCCGCAGGAGCTCGACGTGCTGCCGACGCTCATGGCGCAGTCGGGCTTTCACTTCAGCGGCCTGCTCGCCACCCACGGCGACTGGGACCACCTGCTCGGCCGCCTCGCCTTCGGGGCGCAGGCGCCGCTGGGCGTCTGCGAGACGACCGCGGCGCGGCTGACCGGTGAGCCCGGCCAGGCCCAGCGGCGCCTGCGCGAGTTCGACCAGGAGTGGTACGTCGCGCGTGCGGCGCCGCTCGCGCTCGGGCAGGTGCAGGCGCTCCCCGTCCCCGGCCACCTGGACGTGGGCGACCGGACGCTCGAGCTGCACCCGACCGGCGGTCACACCGCCGACGGGATGGCCGTGTGGATCCCGTGGGCACGCGTGCTGGTCGTCGGCGACCACCTCTCGCCGGTGGAGCTGCCGATGCTCAGCGCCGGCGGCTCGCGCAGCGCCTACGCCGCGACGCTCGAGAGCCTCAGGCCGCTCGTCGAGCAGGCCGACCACGTCGTCCCCGGTCACGGCGAGGTGCTCGACGGGACGCGTGCGCTGGCGATCCTGCGTGAGGACGTCGCCTACATCGACGACTGGACGCTGCCGATCGCCCGGCGTGACGCCGAGCAGCTGAAGATCCACGCGCGCAACCAGGAGCACGCGGGATGACGCTCAGGGCACGACGACGAGCCACACCTCGACGATCGTCTGCAGCGCCTCGTCGGCGCTGATCTTCGGCTCACGGCCGAACGCGTCGACGAGGTAGGCGACGTTCATCAGCGTCAGCGCGCGAGCGGTCTGCCCCGGATCGGCGATCCGCGCGCCCGCGGCTTGCGCACGGCGCAGCAGGCGTGCGGTCATCTCGACGTAGCGGTCCTGCAGGGCGCTGTACGCCCGCTCGATGTCGGCGTCGTGGCTGGCGGCCTCGCTGATCGCCCGCACCAGCGGACCGTGCCGCACGAACGTGTCGACCGCCGGCCGGATCGCTGCCCGCAGGCTGGCCTCGTCGATCGCGGCGATCTCGACGACGCGCTCATGCGCGGCGAGCAGGTCCTCGAACGCGCCGGCGGTGGTCTTGAGCATGAGGTCCGACAGGTCGTCGAAGTGGCGGTAGAAGATCGTGCGCGCGAAGCCGGCCGCCTGCATGACCTCGTCCACCGACACCTCGCGGAACGACCGCTCGCTGAGCAGCTTCTCGGCCGCTTCGACAATCGTCCCGCGCGTCTCGCCGCGCTGCCGGCGCAGTCGCACGCGGCGCTCGTCGGTGCTCATGCCGGGGCCGGCGTGCGCACGAGCACCATCGATCAACCGCCCATCGGCGCTTCCGAGCACGGGATCAGCCGCGACTCGGCGAGGCCCGCCGAGCGGTGGACCGTGCCCGCCAGGTACTCCGGGTCCGACACCATCTGCAAGAACGCCGCGCGCGACGGATAGCGCACGACCGCCGCCACGTCCCACTCGCGCCCGCTCGGGCCGATCAGGGTCTCGTGGCAGCCGCCCGCCCAGACGACACGGCCACCGACGCGGGCGAGGTGCTTGCCGGTGCTCGCCGCGTAGCGCCCGTACGCCTCGGCGCCGCTGATGCCGTCGGCCGCGTCGACGCCGTCCGCGTGCTCCTTGAAGCGCAGTAGGTTGAGCATGAACACGGGCTCGCCGTTGTCTGCGTCGCCCTGGAACGCAGCGGCCTGCTCGGACGTCGGATCGATGTGCATGGCGGCAACCTACCGCACGGTGCGACACCATGTGTGACACTGCGTTACACCAAGTCGGTTTGAACCGCCTGGCTGCGTGTGGGAGTGGAAAACGACCCCATACGCAGCACTCGCGCACGCCCGCTTCGCCGCCACCTATTCGTGCGGCAGGTGCCGGCGGAAGTACAGGTCGCGCCCGTCGTACGCCGCGGTCGAGTTCGTGAATCCGAGCGACTCGTACAGCGCGATCGCCGCCGCGTTCGTCTCGTTCGTGTCGAGCTCCATGCGCCGGCAGCCGCGCTCCAGCGCCCGCGACGTCGCGCGCTCCATCATCGCGCGGCCCAGGCCGGTGCCTCGCGCCGCCTCGGAGACGAAGACGTCCTCCACGAGGCAGTCGCCACCGGCGCGCCAGACCCCGAAGCGGAAGCGCAGCTGGACGACGCCGGCGGGCGGTGCGTCGGCGTGCGGTGCGCCGAGGACGAAGTCGGTGTCGCGGTCGTCCATCAGCCGCTCGACGCCGGCGAGGAAGGCGTTGTCGGAGGGCCAGTCCTGGCCGTGGTGGTTGCGGAACTCGACGAGCAGACGGGCGACGGCCTCGGCCTCATGGGGCTCGGCGATCCAGGCGTGCGGGGTGGCGGCGGAAGGCATGGGCGTCAGGGTAGAGGCCCGGCCCGGCTCACCACCGCCAGGTCCTACTCCGCGGCGGCGGGCTCCGCGGCGGGCGCCGAGATCGTCGCGATGGGGGCGCCGGAGTTGATCGCCTCGCCCTCCTTGATGTGCAGCTCGGAGATCGTGCCGGCCTTGTGGGCGGTGATCTCGTTCTCCATCTTCATCGCCTCGATGATGCAGATGAGCTGGCCCTCGGCGACCTCGTCGCCCTGCTTGACGAGGACCTTCCACATGTTGCCCTGCAGCGGGGACTCGAGAAGGTCTGGGCCGCCACCGGCCGCCTTCTTGCGCTCGCCGCGGGCGGGCTTCCTCCCGTTATGTGACGCGCCGGCCGCGGCCACGGTGCCGCCCGCGAAGGCCTCGCCGATGACCTTGACGTCGAAGCGCTTCCCGCTGACCTCGACGGTGTAGCCCTTCGTGACCGTCTCGGGGGCATCCTCGTCGACGCGCGGCTTCTTCTCGAAGGCGAGGGTCTTGAGCCAGGCCTTGTCCTCGAGCAGATCGTGGCACGTGTCGCCGGTCCTCCACTCCTCGCGCTGCAGCAGCGCGGTGTGGAAGGGGATGAGCGTCTTCAGGCCCTCGATCTCGTACTCGCCCAGCGCGCGCAGCATGCGGGCGGTCGCCTGCTCGCGGTCGGCGTCCCACACGATGAGCTTGGAGACCATCGGGTCGTACAGCGGGGTGACCTCGCCGCCGGGACCGACGCCGGAGTCCACGCGCACGCCGGGGCCGGACGGCTCCTTGTAGTTGCCGATCTTGCCGGGGGCCGGCGCGAAGTTCATCGACGCGTCCTCGGCGTTGATGCGGCACTCGATCGCGTGACCGCGCAGGACGACGCCCTCCTGCCGGTAGGACAGCTCCAGGCCGGCGGCGGCGCGGATGCCCTCCTTGACGATGTCGATGCCGGTGACCATTTCCGTCACGCAGTGCTCGACCTGCACGCGGGTGTTCATCTCCAGGAAGAAGTACTCGCCAGTCTCCGACGACAGCAGGCCCTCGATCGTGCCGGCGCCGACGTAGTCCACGGCCTTGGCCGCGTCCACGCCGATCTTGCCGATGCGCGCGCGCAGCTCCTCGTCGACGACCCACGACGGCGCCGGCGCCTCCTCGATGACCTTCTGGTGACGGCGCTGGATGGAGCAGTCGCGCTCGCCCAGGTGGATGCAGTTGCCGTGGGTGTCGGCGAGGATCTGGACCTCGACGTGCCGCGGGTTGGGCAGGTAGCGCTCGAGGTAGACCGTGCCGTCGGAGAAGAACTTCTCGCCCTCGCGGCTGGCGCCCTCGAAGGCGTCCTTGAGCTTGTCCTGCGTCAGCGCGACGCGGAAGCCCTTGCCGCCGCCGCCGCCGGAGGCCTTGACGGCGACCGGGAAGCCGATCTCGTCGTTGGCGATGCGCAGCGCGTCTTCATAGGTGTCGACGGCCTCCGTGGTCCCGGGGACGATCGGCACGCCGGCGGCCTGCATGAGCTCACGGGCCTTCGTCTTGGAGCCCATCGCGTCGATCGCGCTGGCGGGCGGGCCGATGAAGGTGATGCCCGCGTCCTCGAGCGCCTTGGCGAACGGCGCGTTCTCCGCGAGGAAGCCGTAGCCGGGGTGCACGGCGTCGGCGCCGCTCTCCTTGATGACCTCGAGGATGCGCTCGACGTTGAGGTAGCTCTCGGCGGGCAGCGGGCCGCCGAGCAGGAACGCCTCGTCCGCGGCCTGCACATGCAGGGCGTCACGGTCGGCCTCGGAGTACACGGCCACCGAGGGGATGCCCATCTCCTTGCACGCGCGCGCGACACGGATGGCGATCTCGCCACGGTTGGCGATGAGGATCTTGCTGAACATGAGGGCCGCAAGGCTACTTGAGGGGCCTTGTCGTGCGCGGTCAGACCGGGCAGGACTCGGTCACCGTCCGATCGCTCTGCACCGGCACCGCGGGCTCCGGCCTGCGGGTCCCCGCGACCGCGACTCCGGCCAGCACGAGGGCCAGCCCGGCGAGGGCCTCCGCACCGACCTGCTCGTCGAGGAACACGCTGCCGTAGGCGAGCGCGAACACCGGGACGAGGTAGGTGTTCAGCGCCGCCCGGCCCGGCCCGAGGGCGTCCATCAAGGCGTACAGCAGGACGAACGCGAGCGCGGTGCCGAAGACCGCGAGGCCGAGCGAGACGAGCCCCCACACGGCGGCGAGGGCGACGACGCCCAGGGCGTGAACGGGACGCATGTCACGTGAACGTAGCGGGAGGCCGTGGCTCCAGACGCCTGACTCCGGTGATTCAGGACAACCGGCGGGTCAGCGTCGCGCGAGCGCGGGTCCGGCGCTCGTGGCGCTGGCTGAGGCGAAGAGCATGAGCAGGATCTGCCTGGCGCCGAAATGGATGTCGCCGTCGCTGGAGACGACGCCGAGGATGACGACGCCGGTCGTCGCCATCGCCGCGGCGGCGGCGGCCTGGAAGCGGCGTCGGTCGCCGGGCCAGCTGACGAGGACCAGTGGAAGCAGCGGAAGCAGCACGCAGATCCCGACCAGGATGGCGTTGACGCGCTGATCGGTGTCGGGCGCGCCGAGGAACGTGGCGATCGTCGCGGAGATGATGGCGATGACCGATGCGGCGGCGACGACGAGCGGGTCGGTCGTCGCCAGTGCGGCCAGGCGTGCGTAAGGCCGGCGACGTCTGGCGGGCGACGTGTGCTCCTGCGGTGGTGTCACTGCGGTCGCTTCACCGCGGCGCCACTCCGCGTAGGAGCGTATGCCGTCGCGCAGCGAGGTGGTCGCCGACCAGCCGAGTTCGTCGGCGGCGCGCTGGTTGCGGACGACGGCGCCCTCGAGGTCTCCGGCGCGGCCTTCGGTGTGGCGGATCTCGACGGGCGCGACGACATCGCAGACGATGTCCGCCAGGCCGCGGATCGTCGTCGTCTCATCGCCGGAGAGGTTGTAGGTCCGTCCGGCGGCCTGTGGCGCGAGGCCCGAGACGACTCCGCCGGCGAGGTCTTCCACGTAGACGAACGCGCGCTGCTGCTCCCCGGTGCCGGCGATCGTCAGCGGCTCGCCGCGCAGCGCTCGATCGACGAACTGGGGAATGACCGCGGCCGGCCGCGCCCGCGGGCCGTAGGGAATGCCGAAGCGCAGAATCGTCGGCTCCAGCCCGTAGAGCTCGGCGTACGATCGGCACATCAGCTCGCCGCTGAGCTTGCCGGCGGTATACAGGTGTGCCGGCGGCGGCAGCAGCGTCTCCTCGTCCACGACGTCGGCCTGGACGTCGGAGTACACCCAGACGGTCGAGGCGTAGACGACGCGCTTGATCCCCGCCTGCCGGGCGGCCTCCAGGACGTTGAGCGTCCCGGTCGTGTTCAGGTCGGTGGCCCAGGCGGGATGGTTGAGCACCTCCCCCACGTCGGCGGCGGCGCCGAGGTGGCAGATCGCGGTGCAGCCGCGGACGGCACGCGCCACGTCCTCGGCTCGTCGCAGGTCGCCGATCAAGGTGTCCACGTTCTCGTGCCACGGCGACCGCTTGCAGTCGAAGATCCGCGGCCGGAAGCCTGCCGCGGCAAGACGGTCGACCACGTGAGAGCCGATGAACCCACTTCCACCGGTGACGAGGACGATGCCGTGCATGGCCGGGCGAAGTGTAACTGGATTACGTGTCGTGTTCGGGGTGGGCGTCGCCCCCAAGGGCCAAATCGAGCACGAGGGCGGCGGCGGACGGCAATTGCCGGTAGTCCAGGTCGGGTTGCCGTGGCGAGGCCAGCGCCCGTCGGACGGCCGGCGCGAGGCCTGCGACGTCGTGCACGACATCGGCCAGGCCGAAGCGCCGGTAGGCCTGGTTGTTGATGCGGATGTGGGCCACGCCCCA
>JAOPZJ010000142.1 GCA_025964155.1 Solirubrobacterales bacterium | reverse complement strand
AGCAGCCGCCATCACCGCCATGATCGCTCCTCGCGTCGACACCACGACACGAGCACCATTCGCCAGCCACACCCAGACCCCTACACAACACCTAACAAAGCACTACTAGGTCGCACGGTCCCGCCTTCCCTGGCCTCGCGCGAGCCGGGCTGGGCCGGGCCGCGAGTAGCATCCACGGCATGCCACGGGCACGTCCCGTCACCGGTGGGATGGCCGCTGTCGTCCTCGTTTCACTGGCCGCGGCGTTGGCTCCGACCGGGTCGGCGGCGGCGGCGCGGCACACCGACGTCATCGGCTACTCGGTGCAGCACCGGCCGCTGCGGGTGGCGGTGGTCGGGGATCCGTCCGCGCCCCGCAAGGTGCTCGTGGTCGGCTGCATCCACGGATCTGAGCGCGCCGGGCTGGCCGTGACGCGGGCGCTGCGGAAGGCGACGCCGCCCGCAGGCACGCAGTTCCTCGTGGTCGACACGGTCAACCCGGACGGCTGTCGCAGCGGCACGCGCGGCAATGCCCACGGGGTCGATCTCAACCGCAACTTCCCCTGGGGCTGGCGCCGCCTGGGCGGCGTCTTCGACTCAGGCCCGAGCCCGTCCTCCGAGCCCGAAACGCGGGCGGTCGAGGCGTTCGTGCTGCGCGAGCGCCCGGACGTCTCCATCTGGTTCCATCAGCACCTGAACTGGGTGGACCTGCAACGCGGCTCCGACGAGGCCCTGATGCGGCGCTACGCCACGGTCGCCGGGATGCGCGCCGTCCGCACCGCCGTGCTGCCCGGCACCGTCGCCCGGTGGGAGAACCACCGCCTCTCCGCCGGCAGCGCCTTCTTCGTCGAGCTGCCCGCCGGCCGCCTGCCCGCCGCGCGCCTCAGCGCCCACGTGCGAGCACTGCTGGCGATCGCGCCCACCGACAGCGCGGTCGGGGCGAGCGGTGCTCGAGCGCCGACGTGGCGAGGCCTCGGGGTAGCCGGGTCGCTCCCGCCCGTGCTTTACGAGCTGCCCTCTCCCGTGGCTCCCTGGGAAGAGGGTGCGTGGAGGCTCATCGACCCATACGGTCGATGAAACTCCGTTCACATCTCCCGAGCGGCTGGCGGCGGGGGTGCGTGGAGACTCAGGCCCCACAGAGGTGGATGAAACTCCGTTCACACCCCACGAGCCGCTGGCGGCGGGGGTGCGTGGAGACTCAGGCCCCACAGAGGTGGATGAAACTCCGTTCACACCCCCCTTGCTCCGGGGCCCCGGGCGCGTCGCGGCCGTGCGCAGAGTCACTTCCGCCCGAGCGCCGCGGACACGAGGTCCGCGATTCGCTGCGTCCCCGCTTCGCTCGGGTGCAGGCCGTCGTCGGAGATGTCGCGGTCGGTGTCCCACCCGGGCGCGAGGTCGAGCACCCGCACGCCGTGGCGGCTGGCGACCTCCTGACCAGCGTCGGCGTACCGCCGCAGCGTCCTCGTGAACGGCTCGCCGTCGGTCGTGAGCTGGTCGGATCCGCGCGGTGGCGGGTCGAGCACGAGGAGGATGCGGTCCGCGGGGACGGCTGGTGTGACGTGGGTGAGCATCGCGTCAACGGACTGCCGCCAAACGTCCAGGCCGCTGCGACCGTGGCGCAGGGCGTCGTTGAGGATGCATTCGATGACGATGGTGTCCTGCGGGTCGGGCTTGTACTCCCGCACGACCTCGAGGGTCTCCGGTGACTCGGTGCCGCCGATCCCGCGGTTGTCGAGCTGCAGCCCCAGGGCCTGGCCGGCGCGGTCCGGCCAGGGCGTGACGTCGTGGTCCGGGTCGCGTCCGGACACGTAGGAGTGGCCGAACGTCACGAGCTGCGGGCCTTTTGTGGGGTGGGGCGTCTGCGTGCCGCAGCCGATGGTCAGGAGGGCGATCAGGCCGAGCAGGGCAACGACAGGAAGATGGGTGTTGACCCTCGTTTTGGGCTGGGGGATCGGATTGCCCCGATGGCGTTGCGGAATTGAAGTTTCGAGTCGCTTCTTCCGATGTAAAAGGTATGGCTCCCCAACCACAGCAGAATCCGTCGCCTACCCCCGGGATCCGCTCCTGGGTGAAGCCCTACGGCAACGCCATCAGCAGGCCCGGAACCGTCAGGTCCCTCGTCGGCAAGGTTGCGACGACGCGCCGCTACTGCCGCCACTCGTAGTCCTCTCCTCAGGCAAGCGTGGCCGCCGTGGCCGCGTAGGTCTGCCTGATCCCGTCGGCCAGCGCCGTCTGGGCGACGAACCCGAGCTCCTCGCGGGCACGGGTCGCGTCCAGGGCGCTGCGCTGCACCTCACCTAGGCGCGGTTCGGCGAAGACCGGCTCGAACGGCGTGCCGTCGGGCAACGCCTGGCGGACCGCGTGGACGACCTCCAAGAGCGAGGACTCGACCTGCGTGCCGATGTTGTACTCGCCGTGCGCGTCCGGGTGCTCGGCCGCCAGCAGGTTCGCGGCGACGATGTCCCCGACGTAGATGT
This sequence comes from Solirubrobacterales bacterium, assembly GCA_025964155.1. Taxonomy (GTDB): domain Bacteria; phylum Actinomycetota; class Thermoleophilia; order Solirubrobacterales; family Solirubrobacteraceae; genus Paraconexibacter. The sequence continues at coordinate 865 of JAOPZJ010000142.1, read as the reverse complement.
AGTCGCGGGTCTGGGTCCCGTCGCCGAAGATCGTCGGTGTCTCGCCGGTCACCGCGCGGCCGCAGAAGATCGCGATGACGCCCGCCTCGCCGGCCGGGTCCTGGCGCGGGCCGTAGACGTTGCCGTAGCGCACGGTGACGGTCTCAATTCCGTACAGGCGCCTGGCCCAGGCACAGTACTGCTCGGCGCACTGCTTGGACTGACCGTACGCCGCCAGCGGCTTGGGCGCGACGGACTCGGGTGTCGGGATGAGATCGACGTCGCCGTAGATCCCGCCGCCGGTCGAGGTGTTGACGAGGCGCGTGGTGCCGACGGTCCGGGCCGCCTCCACCACGTTGATCGTGCCCACGATGTTGACCGCCGCGTCGTAGGCGGGATCGGCGATCGACTTGCGCACGTCCACCTGCGCGGCGAGATGGAAGACCTGCTCCGGGCGGGCCTCGGCGAAGATCTGTGACAGCGCGTCGGCGTCCCGGATGTCGGCGACGCGCAGCGTGGCCCCGTTTCCGAGTGCGTCGGCGAGGTTGGCCTCGCGACCACTGGAGAGGTTGTCGATCACGACGACCTCATCACCTCGCGCCACGAGCGCGTCAGTGATGTTCGATCCGATGAAGCCGGCGCCGCCGGTGACGAGAACACGCATGACGGCTGATCCTAGTGGGGGGATCTGGGCGTTTCCTGGGTGAACGCTGTGGGAGCCGTTGGGTATCGCCCGCTCAGGTGGGCCGTCGCGACGGACGATCGACCCGGGACGCCGTCAGCCGGCCGCGCGGGCCTGCGCGTACGTCGCGGCCAGCGCGGGCGCCACGACGTCCGGCCCCGCAAGCGCGCGGGCGAGGTCCGGGCCGACGGCCGCGGCGGCGCT
>JAOPZJ010000139.1 GCA_025964155.1 Solirubrobacterales bacterium | reverse complement strand
CCTCGCGCAACCGTCGCGCCGGCGAGCTGCTCGGCCGCGGGGTCGCCCGGGCCGACATCGAGCCGCAGCTGGGACACACGGCCGAGTCGCTGCACGTCCTGCCGCTCATCGCCTCGGCGCTGCAGGGTGCCGGCGTCAGCGCGCCCGCGGTCACGGGGCTGGCTGCGGTCGTCGAGGGCCGGCAGGACGCGGCGGCGTGGGCGCATGCCGTCACCGCCCCCGTCAAGGCAGGTCGCGTCAGGAGCGCGGCCTGATGGCGGACGCCTTCCTCCGCGAGCTGGACCTGGAGGCGCTGCTCGCGCGGGCGCTCGCGCCGGTGGATCCGCCCGAGAACCTGTCGCTGCACCTCGAGCAGACGCTCATGTCGATCGCCGACCTCGCGGGATCCGAGCTCGAGGCGTGGGAGCTGTCCGCCATGCGCGACCCGAAGAACTGGATCCCCGGCGTCACCCGTCCCGTCGCCGCGATCGCCATCGGCTCGGTGGCCGGTGCGGCGCTCGTGGTGTTGCAGGTCCGCAACCGGCTGCACGCCCACGCGGCCGGACGCAGCTGAGCGCGTTCACGCGACGAGTGCGTAGGCTTGCCTTGTGGACAAGGCCACCCTCGACCGCGAGTTCACCGAGCTCTACCGCGCACATCTGAAGGACGTGTACTCCTTCGCGTACTACCGCGTGGGCAACCATCACGACGCCGAAGACCTGACGGAGCAGACGTTCCTGCAGGCCTACCGGCACTTTGAACGCGCCGTCGCCGAGTCCGACGGCCGGCCGCTGCGACCGTGGCTCATACGGATCGCGCACAACCTGGCGGCCAACCTGTACCGCGACCGCTCGCGCAAGCCGCAGACGCCGATCGACGACACCCAGCACCTGCGGACGGTTCACACCACCGAGGACCTCGTCGAAGGACGCGACGAGCTCGCCCGGATCCTGGAGGGCGTCCAGCAGCTGCCGGACGACCGGCGGGAGGCGCTGATCATGCGCTTCGCCCTGGGGATGGACAACCGTGAGATCGCGCGGGCGATGGGGCGCAGCGACGGCGCGACGAAGGTCCTGATCCACCGGGCGATCAAGCAACTGGAGGGCATCGTGGCGACACCGGAAGTCGCGGCCTGATGTCCGACTCGTCATCGATTGAACTCGAGGGGATGCTGCGACGGGCGCTCGCGCCGGTCGATCCGCCCGAGGACCTGGGCATGCGGCTGGACGCGACGCTGACGTCCTTGACCGATCTGGTCGCCGGGGAACTCGAGGCTTGGGAGCTTGCCGCCGTGCGCGACCCCCGTCGCTGGGTCGACGGCCTGGCCCGTCCCGCGGCGGCGGCCGCCATCGGCGCCGGCGCCGGTGCGGCGCTCGTCGCCCTGCGCGTGCACCAGAGCCGAGGTCGGCGCCGTGCCAGTGCCAGCGACGCGCTCGACTACGCCGAGCAGACCGTCCGGGCGGTGGCTGATGAAGCCCGCCGCCTGCTCGACCGTTAGCCGGGTCGACGTCACCGGCGGCAACCGCCAGGCGCTGCTAGCGTCGATCCCGATGGCCACCCAGACCGAGACCTGTTACCGCCACCCGTCGCGCGAGACGGGGGTCGCGTGCTCCAACTGCGGCCGGCCGATCTGCCCGGATTGCATGACGCCGACGCCCGTCGGGATGCGTTGCCCGGAGTGCTCCAAGCAGAAGACGCAGGTACGCACGCTGTCGTCGATGCAGGCCGCGCCGACGGTGACGATGGCGCTGATCGTCATCAACGTGGTCGCGTTCCTGGCCAGCGGGCAGTTCGGCGTGGGGTCCAGCTCCACGAGCAACACGGTCTTCGCGCACGGCGCGCTGTACGGGCCGCTCATCGACCAGAAGCACGAGTACTGGCGCCTCGTCACGAGCGGGTTCCTGCACGCGGGCTTCATCCACATCGCCTTCAACATGTACCTGCTGTACGTGCTCGGGCGGATGCTCGAGCCGGTGCTCGGCAACGTGAAGTTCGCCCTGATCTACGGCGTCGCGTTGCTCTTCGGCTCCTTCGGCGCTCTGCTCCTCCAGCCGACCGCCGTGACGGTCGGCGCGTCTGGGGCGATCTTCGGCCTCATGGGGGCGGCGTTCTTCGAGTTCCGGGCCAGGGGGATCGATCCCTTCGAGGCGGGGATCGGTGGGTTGATCCTCCTCAACCTCGCCTTCAGCTTCGTGCTGTCGAACATCTCGATCGGCGGGCACATCGGCGGCCTCGTGGGTGGCTCGCTGGCGGTGCTCGCGTTCCACGAGGCCGACCGCCGTCGTCAGCCGCTGCTCGGGTACGCGGCGATGGCCGTGCTGGCGGCGGTCGCCGTCGCGGGTGCCCTGGCGGTCGCGGGGCGCGGCACCGGCCTCGGCGGCTGAGGGGACGCTTCAGCGCCGCAGGAGCAGGTCGTACAGCGACTGCACGCGCTCGAGCATCTCCGCCGTCGAGAAGCGGCGCTGCACGTCCTCGGCGGCCGCGGCACCCAGTGCCGTCCGGCGGGCAGGGTCGTCGACGAGGTCCGCGACGGTCCGGGCGAGTGCCCGCGGGTCGTTCGGTGGCACGAGCATGGCGGTACGGCCGTGCAGCAGCATCTCGGGCAGCCCGCCGTGGCTGCTGGCCACGACGCAACAGCCGGCCGCGGCGGCCTCGAGCGCGGCGTTGGGGAACGGGTCCGGCTGCTTGGAGGGGACGAGCACGACGTCCGCCGCCCCGTAGACGGTGTCGACGTCCTCGCGGAAGCCGATGTGGCGCACGCGGTCCTGAAGGCCCAGCGCGCCGGCCAGCTCGTGCAGCTGGCGCAGGTGGCGCTCCTCACCGCGCCAGGCGTCGCCGGCGAGGCAGAGGATGACGTCCTCCCGTGGGTACAGTGCCGCGTCCCCGAGAGCGCGCACGGCGACGTCCTGGCCCTTCCAGCCGCTGATGCGCCCGAGCACGGTCAGGACCGTCGCATCCTCCGGCAGACCGAGCGCGGCGCGTGACGCGCGGCCGTCGGCGCGCCGCGCCACGACGGCGAGACCGTCGTGCAGCACGGTCGCGGCCCCCAGGCCCGAGAACTGGTCGCGCGTGGCCCGTGAGACGCACGGGATGGCGTCGGCCGTCGTCAGCAGGCGCCGGTACGCCGGCCACCAGCG
>JAOPZJ010000096.1 GCA_025964155.1 Solirubrobacterales bacterium | reverse complement strand
GCGAGGCGGGGGCCTCCAGCCAGCAGGCGCTGCTCCGCGCGCTCGAGGCCGAGGGCTGCCCGCCGGCGGGCGGGCCGATCGCCGGCGGGCACCTGGCGGTCGCCCTGCGCGTCATGTCCGGTGCGCGGGCGGGCGTCACGATGGAGCCGGCCGCCGTCCACAACGGCCTCGGCTTCCTCGCTCTGGAAGAGCACGCGGTCCAGCTGTGGATCGCGCCCGAGCACCGTGACCATCCCGGCCTGGACGCGCTCGGGGGCGTCCTGGTGTCCCGCACGTTGCGGTCGCGCCTGGGGGCGATCGGTGGCTATGACCTCACCGGCTGCGGCTCGTTCATCGAGGAGCACCCGTGATCCTGAAGCGGTTGACCATGGCCCTGTCCGCGACCGTGGCCCTCGCGGCCGCCGGGTGCGGCAGCGACACGCGCGACAGCGGCGGAGGTGGGAGTGCCGTCGGCTACGGCGCCAAGCCCAAGGGCGACCTCATCGTGGCCGCCGCCTCGTCGCTGAAGACCGCGTTCACGACCTACGGCGAGGCCTTCGACCGCGCAACGGTGCGCTACTCGTTCGCCGGGTCGGACATGCTCGCCGCCCAACTCAGGCAGGGCGTCAAGCCGGACGTGTTCGCCTCGGCCAACACGAAGCTCCCTGAGGACCTGTTCGCCGCAGGCCTGGTGCAGAAACCGACCGTCTTTGCCGGCAACCGCCTCGTCATCGCCGTGCCCGCGGGCACCGACAAGGTCTCCTCGCTCGACGACCTCGCCGCCGGCGGCGTGACGATCGCCGCGGGCTCCGAGTCCGTGCCGGTCGGCGCGTACACGCGCAAGGTGCTGGCCCGACTCGGCAATGCGAAGAGCAAGGCGATCCTCGCCAACGTGCGCTCCAGCGAGCCGGACGTCGCGGGCGTCGTCGGCAAGCTGACGCAAGGCGCCGTGGATGCCGGCTTCGTCTACATCACCGACGTGCGGGGCGCGAGCGGCCGGCTGAAGGCCATCGAACTGCCCGCGAGCTCAAGGCCGAAGGTCGCCTACGCCGTTGCCGTCGTCACGGGCACATCGCACGCCGCGCAGGCCAAGGCGTTCGTCGCGGGACTCCTGTCGGGTGCCGGGCAGCAGGCGCTGCGGGCCGCCGGCTTTGCGCCCCCGCCCGCATGAGCCGCCGACCGGCGTGGTTCGGGATCCTGCTCGGGCTCACGCTCGCCCTGACGCTGACGTTCCTCACCGTGCCCGTGGTCGCGATCTTCGCGGACACCGGGCCCCGGCAGCTGCTGAACAGCCTCGGGGACGCGTCGGCGACGGACGCCCTCCGGCTGAGCCTGCAGACGTCGCTCACGGCGATCATCATCATCGTCGCCGTCGGCACCCCCGCCGCGTATGCGCTGGCGACCCGGCGCTTCCGCGGCCGCGATCTGGTCGTCACGCTCATCGAGCTGCCGCTCGTGCTCCCGCCCGCCGTGGCGGGCATCGGCCTGCTCGCCGCCGTGGGACCCAACGGCATCTTCGGCCCGGCGTTGCAGGACGCGGGCATCCGCTTCGCGCTGCAGACGAGCAGCGTCGTGCTGGCCCTCGTTTTCGTCGCCGCGCCGTTCTACCTGCGTCAGGCCCAGTCGGCGTTCGAAGCCCTGGACCCTGACTGGCTGAGCGCCTCGCGCACGCTCGGGGCCGGTCCGGCGCAGACGTTCCTGCGCGTCGCGATCCCGGCCGCCGCGCCCGGGCTCGTCGCCGGGCTGGCCCTTGCCTGGGGGCGCGCGCTCGGGGAATTCGGTGCAACGCTCATGTTCGCCGGCTCCTTCCGCGGGGTCACGCAGACCGCCCCGCTGGCGATCTACGACCGCTTCGCCACGGACTTCGACGGTGCGCTGGCGCTGTCGGCGGTGCTCGTCGCGGTCTCCGCCGCCCTGCTGCTGACGGTCAAGCTCGTCACCGGAGCGCGCTGGGAGGCCGTCGGTGTTGCGCGTTGAGGCGCGCGCCCGCTTGGGCGCCTGCGACCTTGACGTCGCGCTCGAGGTCCCCGCAGGGACGTGCCTGGCGCTCGCCGGGCCGTCGGGCGCGGGCAAGAGCTCGGTGCTGCGGATCGTCGCAGGCGTCGTGCGCCCCGATGCCGGGCACGTGACGTGCGACGGGGACGCGTGGCTGGATACCGCCACCGGCGTCGACCTGCCACCCGAGCGCCGCAGCTGTGGTTACGTCTTCCAGGACTATGCGCTCTTCCCGCACCTCAACGCGTGGCAGAACGTCGCCTACGCGCTGCGCCACCTGGATCGCGGTGAGCGCCGCCGCCGCGCCGTCGCGCTGCTCGAGCGCTTCGGGATCGCGCCGCTCGCAGAGGCGCGCCCACGAACGCTCTCCGGCGGCGAGCGCCAGCGCGTGGCGGTCGCCCGTGCCCTGGCCCGTGAGCCACGGGTCCTGTTGCTGGATGAGCCGCTGTCGGCGCTGGACACCCGGAGCCGTGCCCGCGCCGGGCGCGAGCTGAAGAGCACGCTCGCCGCCATCGGCGTCCCGACGCTCCTCGTGACGCACGACTTCACCGAGGCGGCGCTGTTCGGGGACCGCGTCGGCATCCTCGACGAGGGCAGCGTCATCCAGCAGGGCACCCCGGCCGATCTGGCCGCGCGGCCGACCAGCGCGTTCGTCGCCGACTTCACCGGTGCCGTCGTGCTCACCGGGACGGCCCGAGCCGCCGCCGACGGCCTGACGCACGTCGCCCTGGACGGCGGCGGGACGATCGTCAGCACCGACACTGCGGAGGGCCCCGTCGCCGCCACGATCTACCCGTGGGAGATCGCCGTCGGCGCTGCCGGGCAGCGCGAGCAGGGGTCCGCCCAGAACCACCTCGCGGCGCAGGTCGTGTCACTCACCGTCCTGGGCAACCGTGTCCGGCTCGGCCTCGCCGCCGGCCAGCCGCTGACGGCCGAGATCACGAGCACGGCCGCGCAGGCTCTGGGGCTGGCGCCGGGGACGGCGGTCACGGCGACGTTCAAGGCGGCGGCGACGCGCTTGGTGGGGCGCTGAACGCCCCCAACGGGGTACGGCCGTCCGGTGTTCGGTACTCGTGAAGCATCAGGCAAGGTGACTAGACTCAGGCGGTGCCCAACCGCAGCCGCCACGGGCGGACAGAACCGACACGCACCCCGGGGGCCGGCCCCGGCGACCGCACCGCCCGCGCCAAGCAGCGTGCGTTCTGCATCGGGGTGCTCGACGACGGCGAGGACCTGTCGGAGCTGCGCGAGCTGCTGCGCACCGCCGGCGTCGCCGTCGTCGGCCAAGAGGTCCAGCACCGCGACCAGGTGCATCCCAACACGTACGTCGGCCCGGGCAAGCTCGAGGAGATCAAGGCGCTGGCCGAGCACGCGGACGCGAACTTCATCGCCGTCGACGATGAGTTGTCGCCACGCCAGGAGCGCAACATGGAGGGCGCGCTCGGCATGCCGGTCGTCGACCGGACCGCCACGATCCTGGACATCTTCGCCGCGCACGCCCACAGCGCGGAGGGAAAGCTGCAGGTCGAGCTCGCCCAGCTGCAGTACAACATGGCCCGCATGCGGGGGTTGTGGACCCACCTCGAGCGCCTCGGCGGCGTCTCCAGCGGCGGCTTCGCCACCCGCGGTCCCGGCGAGTCGCAGATCGAGACCGACCGCCGCCTGGCCCGTACGCGCATCTCGGCGCTCAAGCGCCGCCTGGAAGAGGTCAAGGGGTCACGGGCGACGATGCGCGCCGAGCGCGAGCGCGCGCACCTGCCGCAGATCGCGCTGGCCGGCTATACGAACGCGGGCAAGTCAACCCTCCTGAACCAGCTGACGGGCTCCGAGGTCGGCGTCCGCGACCGCCTCTTCCACACGCTGGATCCGACGACGCGCATGTGGCGGCTGCAAGGGCGCACCTACCTCATGACCGACACCGTCGGCTTCATCCGCAAGCTGCCCCATCAGCTCGTGCAGGCGTTCGGCGCAACGCTGGAGGAGACGCGGCTGGCCGACCTGATCCTGCACGTCGTGGACGCCTCCGGTGACGAGGACGAACGCGCCCTCATGATGGACGCCGTCGACGAGGTGCTCGAGGAGATCGGCGCCGGAGAACGCCCACGGATGCTCGTGCTCAACAAGATCGACGCGCTGGCGCCCGAGGACCGCGAGATCCTCGCGCGGCGCTTCCCCGATGCCGCGCTCGTCAGCGCGGTCACGGGGGAGGGGGTCGCCGCCTTCGGTGAGCGGATCGCCGAGGAGTTCGAGCGTCGCCTGCGGGACGTCGAGCTGTTGCTGCCCTATAGCGAGGGCGCGCGCCTGGCCGAGCTGCACGACATCGCCGGGGACCTGCACCGCGAGGACACGCCCGACGGGGTCCTCGTGCACGCGCAACTGCCGGAGGGCGTCGCCGAGCGCTTCGGGCGTTTTCTCGTGGTCGACGACGCGCAGCCTGCTTAGTGCCCGAAGAGCTCGTAGCGCGCGTGGAGGTGGGCGCGCTGCGCGTCCAGCGACTGGACGAGCGCGCGACGATCCCCGCGCGAGCCCATCCCGGGGACGCGGGCCTGGACCTCTGCGCGCTGCAGCGCGGGACGCTCGGCGCCGGGGAACGGGCCGCCGTCGCGACCGGGCTGGCGATCGCCCTGCCCGCGGGCCACGCCGGGCTGGTGCTGCCGCGCAGCGGGCTGGCGGCCAGGCACGGCGTCACCCTCGTCAACACCCCCGGTCTCATCGACGAGGGCTATCGCGGTGAGCTGCGCGTGCTGCTGCTGAACACGAGCCGCGACACCGCCTTCGCCTGGGAGGCGGGGGACCGGATCGCCCAGCTCGTGCTCATCGTCGTGGGCATGCCCCCGACCGTCGAGGTCGACGCGCTCGACGACACCCCCCGGGGCGTCGGCGGCTTCGGGTCCACGGGGACCTGACCGCGCCGGCGGACGCGCTCCCGCCGGCTGGGTGCGCGGCCGCCGGAGCCGCCTCTAGAGTGGTGGCCGAAGATGCGAAGGGCGATGGTCGACACGATGGTCTTCGATGCGCTCGACGCCGACCCGCCGGGGTGGCAGGCGGTGCTCGACGCGGTGCGTGAGGGCGAGCTGCTGCTCTGCACGACGCACGTCCAGGAGGACCAGCTGGCCGCGATCCCCGACCCGGTCCGGCGCAAGGCGCTGCAGCGCCTGCCACGGCACGTCGTCCCGGCCGCGGGCGGCGTCGCCGGCGTGTTCCGCACCGGCCGTGTCCGCTACACCGACGACGCGGAGGGGGACGCGCTGCGCTTCGGCAGCCGGCATGCCCAGGACGACATCATCGCCGACGCCGCCGTCGTCCAGGCCGACCTTCTCGTGACCGAGGACCGCCGCCTCATCGCCGCGACACGCGAGCGCGGGCTGGCCGTCTGGCAGACCGCCGAGCTCGTCGCCTGGGCGTTCGGCCTCCGCCGCCAGCACCGAGGCGAGCTCGCGCCGTGAGCGGCGCCGCCCCCGCGGTCGGTTCACCGGCTGAGCCCGGACGCCACCGCCGCGAAACCTCGGGGTAGACGTCTAGGGATCTCCCTGATGTGTGGGCACGCCGGCTGCGCCAGCCTGCCGGGCATGATCTTCCGCCCCTTGTCCCATCCCGTCGCGCGGCGCCGCCTCGCGCTGCTTCTGCCCGCCGTCCTCGTCCTGCCGCTCGCCGTCGCGGCGAGCGCCCACGCCGCCAAGCCCGACCTCGTCGTCACGAAGCTGTCGGACCCACCGCGCTCGGCGCCGGTCGGCGGGTCCTTCAGCCTGAGCGACACGACGCTGAACCGCGGCCGCAGCGCTGCGGGGGCCAGCGACACCCGCTACTACCTCACCCAGGACGTCGGGGCGAGCCTCAACGCCCGCCGCCGGTCCACCGCCGACCCGCGGACCGCCGTCCAGGACATCCTGCTCGGCGGCTCGCGGGCCATCCCCGTGCTTCCGCAGGGCAAACGGTCGGTCGCGACCCCACGCCGTCCCGCGCGCGTGCGCGTGCCGATCGGGACGCGGCCGGGCGTCTACAAGGTCCTGGCGTGCGCGGACGACCGCGCCGCCGTCCGCGAGAGCGCCGAGGCCCCGAACTGCCTCGCCGCCAAGCGTCCGGTGACGATCGTCGCCCCGGCCGCCGACGACGCCATCCTTGCCATGTCCGACGCGTTCGACGAGCCCTCCGAGGCCGAGGACCAGGCGGGCCTGGAGACCTTCGCCAAGACCCTGTGCACGCCGACGACCCCGGCGCGCCGCTTCACCGTGCCCCAGGCGATCCAGTCGGCCCGCGCGTTCCTCACGAAGGAAGCGGGGGCCGAC
>JAOPZJ010000095.1 GCA_025964155.1 Solirubrobacterales bacterium | reverse complement strand
GCGTCCTGGCGGACGGTCGTGGCGTACCGCTGCACGGCGAGCTCGGCCTTGCTGTGGCGCCAGGCCAGCGGCAGGTGCACGACGCGCCCGGGAATCTCGAGGTCCTCGGGATCGTCCAGCGAGAACTCCAGCGCCGACAGCATCGACAGCAGCGCCAGCGCGGAGATCGCGTCCGGGTCGTACTGCACGTGCAGCGAGCGCACCCCCGGGGTCAGGTCGGTCACGGCCGGCAGCGCCGCCTCGCGCACGGCGGCCTGCAGCGCGTGGGCGCGGACCCGCGAGCGCAGGTCCAGCACCGGCTCGCCGAACTCCACGAGCAGCGCGCGCTCGCCCGCGCGGCGGAAGGTCACGAGGCCCCCGGAGCCCTCCCGCGGCCCGTCGAGGACAACGGTGCGCCGCGCGGCGACGGGGATCGCCACCGACACGGTGGTATCGAGCTCCGCGATCTGCTCGCGGGCACTGCGCCGCGCCACCGCCGCCTCGTCCGGTCCGACGACCTGCAGCGTGATCGCGTCCTGCGCGCGCAGCTGGCCCAGGCACCACAGGTCCGCGGTGATGACCTGGCCGACCGCCGTGAAGCCGCCGAGGCTCGGGCCGTCCGGGCCGACGACGACCGGCATGTCGCCGGCCAGCATGATCGTCCCCACGCCGTAGGCGCTGTCGAGGATGTTCGACGGGTGCAGCCCCGCCTCGCCGCCGTCGGTGCGCGCGAACTCCGGCACCGGCCCGGTCAGGCGCACACCGGTGCGGTCGGACTGATGATGCACCCGCCACTGCGTGCGCAGGAGCCGGTCCAGGCCGTCGGGCGTGAAGAAGTCCGGCGCACCGTGCGGACCGGGCACGACGCGTAGCGTCCACGTATTCGCGAAGGCCGGCGGGCGCACCGCGCGGGCGACGGGCGACAGCTGACCGTTCGGCGCGGCCACGGTCAGCGTCATGTCCTTGCTCAGTGCGCCTCCGCCCCCGGCGCCGAGCGCTCCGGGGCCGAAGGCCGCGCGGCTGCCGAGCGTCACCACGCCCTCCAGCCCTCCCCGGACCAGGACGTACGCGCGCAGGCCCACGCCACGGATCGCGCCGAGCTTCAACACCGCACCGGCCGGCACCGTGACCGGCGCCCACTGCGGGACGACCTCGCCGTCGACGGTCACTGCCAGCGGCGCGCCGGTGACGGCGACGACCGTCTCGGCGGCGAAGCGCAGCCGCGGCCCCGACAGCGTGACCTCCAGCCCGGCCGCACCCTCGGGGTTGCCCACCAGCAGGTTGCCGATCCGGAACGAGCGGTCGTCCATCGGCCCCGAGGGCGGGACGCCGGCCTCCCAGTATCCCACGCGCCCTGGCCAGTCCTGGACCGTCGTCTGCGTGCCGGGGCTCATCACCTCGATGACGGTCAAACCGGGCCCCACACGTGCAGCCGTACGGGCGTCGGGTCATAGCCGTTGCACGGGTTGTTCAGCTGCGGGCAGTTGGAGATGAGGACGAGCGTGTTGCGGTCCGCACGCAGGTCCAGGTACTTGCCGGGCGCCGAGATGCCGTCCTCGAAGGTCAGCCCGCCGGCGGGCGTCAGCGGGACGTTCATGAAGAAGTTGACGTTCGCGGTGAGGTCGCGTTTCTCGAGCCCGTTGCCCCACGCCAGCGCCTGCGCGATGAACGTGTTGCGGCAGGCATGCATGTGGCGTGTGTGCTCGCCGTAGCGGACGATGTTGGACTCCTGCGAGCAGGCCCCGCCGAGCGTGTCGTGGCGCCCGCAGGTGTCGGCGGTGATCGTCACGAGCGGCAGCCCGTCGAGCGCGAGCAGGCGCGAGCCGAGCGTCAGATAGGCGTTGCCCTGGGCGGCGACGGTGTCCACGGCGCTGTAGCGATTGGCGTAGTCGTGGGCGTCGAAGAAGAGCGTGTCGACGGCCTGGTTGCCGTGCAGGTCGACCATGCGCAGCGTCTCGCCGGCGGCGAGGACTCCGCACCAGCCGCGCCCGGCGTCGACGTCGACCGTCAACCGTGCGGCGGCGGGGTCCAGCGTGCGGCTGGTGGCGGCAACAGCGCTCATGCGAAGACCTCCTCGTTTCCGGCAAAGCCGCGTTCGTTCTCCGGGCAGGCGACGCGGACCGCATCGTCCGGCGCGACCGGCGCAGCGGGTGCAAGCGTCAGGCCGACCGGCCCGGGCGTCCACTCCGTCGACGGGTCCATCGGGTGCGGCACGTTGACGAGCACGACGAGCACGTCCAGCTCGAAGCGCAAAGTGACCTGCGAGCCCGGCGCGCTGTGGCCGGGCACGTACGTCAGCGTGCCGTCCTGGGCGGTCAGCACCTTGCTGAAGAAGTTGAGGTTGGCGACGAGGTCACGGGCGCCCATCCCGTGCTTGGCCAGCTCCACGAGGAACGCCTCACGGGCGCTGCGCCGCCAGCCGTTGCGGTGCTCCTGGTAGCCGGCGAAGCCGTACCGCGACTGGACCATCGCCGCGGTCAGGTGCCCGGCGATCGTGTCGTGCCAGCCGCACGTGTCGTGCGTGACGGACGCCAGCACCCGACCCATGTCGGAGTACAGCGCGCAGCCGGCGGTGATGCGCGAGACGTGCTGGGCCTTCAGCGTGTCGGGCATGCAGTAGCGCTCCAGCGGCGCGTCGGCGCGATACAGCAGCGCCGAGACGTTGCCGCCGCCGCCCGAGTCGGTGAGCGTCAGGGCGGTGCCGCGGCGGCAGACGCGCCCCCAGCTCGCGGCGGGCGGCAGCATGGTGTCCAGGATCGGGGTGGTCATCAGTGTGTCTCGTTCGTGGCCGGGGGAAGCCAGCCCAGGGGCAGGAAGAAGGAAAAGCCGTCGAAGGACGCCTCGTCGACGGCCGTCCCGACGCAGTCCACGGCGGGCGTGCGCGCCACCGTCCCGGCGAGCAGCTCGTCGAGCGCCGCGACCTGGGCGTGCAGGTAGGACGGCGGTACCGCGGTGCGCATGAAGTGCGAGCAGAACACGCGCCGCCAGTCCTGCGAGCGCGCGGCCAGGAGGGCCAGTGAGGCGCGCAGCTGCGGCACCGAGGAGTCCGGGTTCTGCACGTACACCGGGCCCGTGTTCACCGTGTCGCCGCCGAAGAGCAGACCCTCCCCGACGAGCTCCAGCGAGACGTCGGCCGGTGAATGCCCCGGAGTGTGCAGAGCGCGCAGCGTGCGGCCGCCCAGGTCGATGACGTCGCCGTCGGCGATCGTCCCGGTGGCGGCGACCGGCTCGATCGCCCACGTGCCGTCGCGCACGCACGCCGGCAGCGGGCGCGGGCGGTGCTCGTCGCGCTGCAGGTGGAAGAAGCGCGCGTCCAGCTGCGCGTACGCCGCGGCGGCCTCCTCCTGCGCGAGCGCATACTCCCGGTAGCCGGTCAGGTGCTTGGCCGCCACCCCCGCGGCCAACCCGGCAACGCCCGCCTCGTGGATGAGGACCTCGTCGAACTCATGGTCCCCGCCGACGTGATCGACGTGGTGGTGCGTGTTGACGACGGTGACGGGCAGGGCGGTGAGCGCCTGCACGAGCGGCCGGATCGGCACGAAGCCGCAGCCGGTGTCGATGAGGACGGCCCGCTCGGTGCCCGCGACGAGCCACGTGCAGACGTGTCCGGGCTCGGTGAGCTGCCAGACCCCGGGAGCCAGGGCCTGGACGTGGAACCACTCGTGGTCGGCCATCGTCAGATCGCCCGGATCCGCGGGTCGGCCCACGCCTGCGCGAGGTCCACGAGGAAGTTCACCAGGACGTACGCGGTCCCCAGCAGGATCGTCGTGCCCGTGATCGCCGGGAAGTCCGAGTAGCCGATGGACTGGTCCAGGTAGAGCCCGAGCCCGGGCCACGCGAAGATCTGCTCGACGACGACAATGCCCCCGAGCAGCAGCCCGAACTGCAGCCCGCCCATCGTCAGCGTCGGCCCCGCCGCGTTGCGCAGCGCGTGCCGCACGATCACGGTCCGCTCACGCAGGCCCTTGGACCGCGCCGTCCGGACGTAGTCCTCGCGCATGACCTGGTTCAGCGACGAGTCCAGCGTGCGGGCGATCGCCAGCGCCGGCACGAGCGCCAGCGTGAACGCGGGCATGATGAGGTGCTTGACCGCGTCGAAGAACACGTTCGGCTGCAGGTGGATCAGCGAGTCGACGAGCAGCAGCCGCGTCGGCCCGTCCTCGATGATGAACTTGTCGTCCACCCGCCCGGACGCCGGGAGGATCCCGAGCGCCGAGTAGAACAGCAGGATCGCCAGCAGCGCCACGAGGAAGCCCGGCACCGACGCCCCGCCGATGAGCACGAGCCGCGCCACTTTGGCCGCCCGCAGCCCGGACGCCAGCAGCATGCCCAGGCCGACGCCGAGGAAGGCTGCCAGCGCCGCGGACACGAGCGCAAGCTCCAACGTGGCGGGGGCGAACGTCCGCAGATCGTCCGCCACCGGGTTGCGGGTGCGTAGGGACTCCTGCAGGTCCCCCTGCGCCATGCGCCCCATGAAGGCCGTGAACTGGGCCGGGAGGGGCTTGTCGTACCCGAGCTCGTGCGCCTTGGCGTCGACGACCGCCGGGGAGGCGCTGGCACCGACGATGGCCCGCGCCGGATCGGCGGGGATCAGCGCCTGCAGGGCGAAGACGATCACCGACAATCCGAGCAGGACAGCGACGAGCGCCAGCACGCGGCGCGTGAGCACGGTGGACATGGTCAGCCTCGCTTGAGCGCCGCGTAGGTGAGCGTCCACGGGTAGGCCGGCACGTGCTCGACCCCGGTGAGGCCCTTGCTGAGCACGAAGACGTCCTTCACGTCCCCGAGGAAGAACAGCGAGTCGCTGTCGATCATCTGCTGGCCGACCTTGCGGTAGAGCGCGGCGGCCTGCTCGCCGGTTGCCGGGAGCGCATCGTCCAGGGCCTTGTCCAGCGCCTTGTTGGAGTAGCCCAGGAAGTTCAGGCCACCGGCAGACTGGAACATGATGCGCGCCCACGTGTCGGGATGCGCCGCGTCCGGCGTGTTCGTCGCCAGCAGGAGGTCCGGCGCGTGCTTCAGGTCCTTGATGTACGCGTAGGTCTGCGGAAGCTGGACCTCCTTCAGCGTCACGTCGAAGCCCGCCGCGGTGAGCTGGGCCTGCAGCAGCTCGCTTACGCGACGCTGCACGCCGGACTCGTCGGCGGTGTACGCCATCGAGATCTTCTTCGTCGTCGCCTTGGCCACTGCCGCCTTGGCGGCGGCGGGGTCGGGCGTGTACGGCAGCACCGGCTGGCCGGTCAGCAGGGCGGTCGGGTACGGCCCGACCGACTTCGTGGCCGTGTCGCTGTAGGCCTGCTTGACGAGCTGGTCCACGTCGAGCGTGCTGCGCAACGCACGCCGCACCGCCGGATCATCGAACGGCGCCTTGTTCGTGTTGACGTACAGCAGCAGGCGCAGGAACGACGGCTCGGTCTGGATCTTCAGCTTCGACGGCAGCGACGCCAGCTCGGAGGCCGGGAACGAGTGCAGCACGGCGTCCAGGTCACCGTTCTGCAGCTCCAGCCGCTGGGTGTTGATGTCCGGCGTGATCTTCAGGTTGACCTCGCGGAAGAACGGCTTGGTGCCGTAGTAGGCGTCGTTGCGGGTGAGCGTGTACTGGCGGCCGCGGTTGAACGCCGTCAGCGTGAACGGGCCGGTGCCGTCCTCGTGGGTGCGCATCCACTTCTGGCCGAAGTCCTTGCCGGCGTTCGTCTTCAGCGCCGCCGGGCCGATGACCTTCGGCCCCCAAGATGAGGCCATGTAGGCCATGAAGGGATCGACCGGGCTCTTGAGCTTGACGATGAACGTCAGCGGGTCCGGCGTGCTCATCGACTTGATCGGCGCGACCATGTAGGCGGGCGCCTGGCCGACGTCGGCACGACGCTTGAAGCTCGCCTTGACGTCCGCGGAGGTCATGGCGGCGCCGGAGTGGAACTTGACGCCCGACTTCAGCTTGAAGGTGTAGGTCAGGCGGTCCTTGGACTCCGTGAAGCTGTCGGCCAGCGCGCCGACGATCTTCGTCGAATCCGGCGCGTACTTCACGAGGCCCTCGTACGTGTTGAGGATGACCGAGTTGCCCTCGATGTCGTAGAAGACGTCGGGGTCCGGGACGCTCATGTCGGCCAGGTACGGGATGTTGAGCACGTCGCTGCCGGCGGCGGGAGTGCCGCCGCTCGCCGCCGTCGCCGCCTCGTCCTTCGTCTTGGCGCCGCATCCGGCCACCGCCAGCGCGAGCGCGGCGGCGCCGGCGGTGAGGGTTGGGGCTGTCAATCGTTTCCGGTGCATCATCGCGTGGTCCTTTGGTCGAGGGAGCGGTTGACGTGGTCGCCGAGGAGGTTCGCCGTGAGCGCGAGCAGCGCCACGGCGGCGGCAGGGGCGAGCGGCACCCAGGGATGCCCGAAGAGGTAGTCCAGGCCGCGGGCGCTCATCGCACCCAGCTCGGCCGCAGGCGCGGGAGCACCAAGGCCGATGAACGACAGGCCGGCCAGCGCGAGGATGAGGTTGCCGACGTCCAGCGACATCGTCACCACGACCGGCGCGACGGCCCCGGGCAGCAGGTGCCTGCGCACGAGCCGCCACCACGAGACGCCGGCCAGGCGCG
>JAOPZJ010000094.1 GCA_025964155.1 Solirubrobacterales bacterium | reverse complement strand
CTCGGCGGCGCTCGCTGCGGCCTCGGCGGCGATCAGGTCGTACCCCAGCGCCTCGAAGCGCTGGGCCTGCTCGAGCAAGCCGAGACCGTCGGCGGCGGCCAATGCGATCGCGTGCTCGGCGTACATGCCGACGGCGGGGTCCTGGGCGACGGCGGCGAGGACGACCAGGCGCTCGGCACACGCCCGCGGATTGGCGCCGATGCGGATGGCGTCGTGCAGTGCCAGGCTCTCGTGCACGACGTCCTCGCCGGATCGGTCGGCCAGGCCGAGCAGCAGCTCGCGGGCAGCCGAGGAACGGCCGGCGGCCAACTCGACGAGGGCCCTGGCGTGGCCGATCTCCAGCCGCGCGCGCCGGGCCAGCCCGGGACGCGACGCGACGAGGCGCTCGGCCTCGTCCACGGCTTCGGCTGCGTGTGTGGCGTCACCGAGCAGCGCGTGAGCCTTTGAGAGCGACAGCAGCACCGCGCCCCTGACGTTCAGCGGATCGCCCAGCTCGAGCGCGTCGTACGCATCCTGGCCGTGGCCGACGGCCGCGGCCGCATCGCCTCGCGCGATCGCCAGGTCGCACAGGAGGTGGCTCGCGATGCAGCCGATCGGCCGGTCGCCGCCCTGAGCGGCCGCGTCTCGTGCAGCCGTCAGCCGGACGGCCACGCCGGCGAGGTCGCGGCCGGCCGTGATGTGCGCCCCTTCCAGCAGCAGCCGGCCGGCGCTCGCCTCCCAGGGAGCGTCCGGATAGCCGCGCAGGTGCTGCGTGATTTCGCGATCGATCGACTCACACTCGTCGATGCGAGCCAGCCGCGATGCGGCGTACATCGCGACGGTCAGGACCTGGAAGCGGCGATCGGGCCGCAGTGTGGCGTCCTCGACGTAGGGCAGGACATGGCCGTGCGCGCGCGCCGGGCGCTCGTCGTAGATCGCTCCCCACGCACGCTGGGCGGCGATCAGCGCCCGCCAGTCGCGATCGTCGTGCCAGGACGCCGCACGGTCGATCAGCGCCGCGGCGTCGCCCGGCTCGCGGGTGCTGTGCAGCAGCGCGCGGCCGCGGGCTTGGACGTATGCGGCTGCGAGCGCCGCCGGGGCCGCGGCGCCGTCCGCCTCGCGCGCGGCGAGGATCGGCTCGACGTCGTCAAATCGGGCCAACCCGCTCCGCGCCTGAGCGAGACTCACGGCGGCCTCAAGCGTCTCGCCGGCGGCTTCGGCCAAGCGGTTGGCGAGGTCGGGGGCGCCGTGGCGCAGGGCCACGGCACTGGCGGCCAAGAACCGCGCTTCGTCGATCGATCCCGCCTCCAACAGCCAGGTCGCCACCCGCAGCTGCTCACCCTCCGTGAGTCGGTCGCTGCGCGCCAGGACGTCGGCCAGGCGCCTGCGGACCCGGCGCGCGGTGGACTGCGCCATGTTGGCGGCGGTCACCTCGCCGTACAGCGGGTGCGCGAGCTCGACGTCGGCCGCCCCGCGGTAGAACGTCATCACGGCCAGGTGGGCCCGCTCGAGCTCCTCGACCGCCTCGGGGGCCACCAACTGCTCCAGGTGGGCCAGCGGCAACGGGGAGCCGACCGCGAGAAAGTCCAGCGCGTCACGGGCCGCGTCGGAGACGGCGGTCACGCGCCCGGCGATCAGGTCGCTGACCCGGCCGAAGGCGACGCGATCGCCGGTCAGGTGCCAGCGCTCGTCGCGCTGCACCAGGCGGCCGTTGCCGAGCGAGTCGGCGACCAGCGCGCTGACGTAGAGCGGGTTGCCCTGGCTGACCTCGAAGAGCCAGTCGTGGACGAGGCCGTGCACGCTGCCACGGAGCATGGCTTCCACCATCTCGTGCACCTCCGAGCGCGCCAGCGGCTGCAGGTCCACACGGTCGATGATGCGGTCCTTCCACAGGCTCGTGACGGCGTCCGGCGCCGGTTCGGTGCTGCGCACGGTGACCAGGACCCGCGCGGCGCGGCTCGCGGCGACGGCCATGACCAAGGCCGCGGACGCGCCGTCGAGCAGGTGCGCGTCGTCGACGAGCAGCGTGCGCGGCACGCCGGCACTGCGCAACGACGCGATGAAATCGGGGATGCGCGGCGCGGCCGGGGCGCCGTCGGGGAGCAGGTGGCTGATGGCACCGAAGGGCACCGACGCGGCCGACGCGGTGGCGACCACGCGCAAGACGGAATGCTCCGATGCAGCCGCGCTGTGAGCCGCCTCGCCGGCCAGCCGTGACTTGCCGACCCCGGCCGGGCCGGCGATCAGGCAGCCGCCCTCGGCCAACGCGGTACTGACGGCCGCGAGCTCTGCGGCACGGCCGAGCAGCGGGGGCAGGGCTCCCGCCATGTCCCCTCCCTGGGAACCCATGCGACCCAGGCTACTGCGCAGCCTGCGCTTTCTCGCCGGCTCCCGGCGGCTCGCCGCTGGCGAGCGCGGCGGCGAGCTTGGATTCGCCGATCGCCAGCAGCCCCGGGACGGACTCCACCGGCACTTCGAGCGCGCGGGCGATCGTCGTGTGGTCGCCGCCCAGCTCGGCGATGCGCAGCGCGATCGCGTACGCCCGCGGGAGTCGCTCGATCGCCGTGGTTCGATCCACGAATGCCACCGTAGACCTGTCGCGCGGGACCGTCTGTCGTAGTCGACTACGACATCGCGCGGCCCGAACTGTCGTAGTCGACTACGACAGACAGACCGGTGTCTCGCGTCCATGATCGCCGCGGCACCTCAGTGGCAGGAGGAGAAGTCATGGGCGTAGCAGGGGAACGATCGACGAATTCGTTGTCGCAGCGGCATGGGCGCGGGCGCCGCTTGCCCTGGAGCCTGGGCGCCCTGATGGCGAGCGGTCTACTGGCCATTGCCCTCCTCCTGCTCGGGCACGCCGGCGGCGCCGGTGCGGCCGCGCAGGGCTGTCAGACCGGCTCGCTGACCTTCAGCTTCACCGGCGGCGAGCAGTGCTACGTCGTCCCGGCCGGGATCACGACGCTGCACGTGACCGCGCGCGGCGCGCCTGGCGGCGCCGGCCAGCCCGGGGCGACGACCGCCCCGGGAGGCAGCGGAGCGATCACCGACGGCGACATCGCCGTCGTCCCGGGGACGACGCTGTATGTCGAGGTCGGCGGTGCCGGCGACTCGCACCTGCCGAGTGGCTCGGTCGCGGCCTTCAACGGCGGTGGCGCGGCGGGCAACAGCCCCGGTGGGTCCACCAACGCGGGCGGTGGCGGCGGCGCATCCGACGTCCGCACCTGCGTGTCCAGCGGGCTGGGTTGCGTTGGGACCACCCTTGCCTCGCGCCTGATCGTCGCCGGTGGCGGCGGTGGTGGTGGCGGTGACGGTCTTGGCTCCCCTGCGCCCGTCGGCGGCGCCGGTGGTGCGGCTGGTACCGACGCCGGCGGTGGCGCCATGGCCGGCGCCGACGCGACCGGCACAGGGACCCCGCAGTCCGGTGGCGGGCAGCCCGGCACCAGCGGCGCCGGCGGCCTCG
>JAOPZJ010000058.1 GCA_025964155.1 Solirubrobacterales bacterium | reverse complement strand
CAACGAAACGGCGGGTCCGAACATTGCCGGGTTCGAGAAGACCGCCGCTGGATACCGGATCTCCGACGTGAGACTCGGTGCGCCGCGCGCTGGCAGCGACGCGGGCGTGCTCTTCGTGGCATCCGTCAACCAGGGCGCATTCGCGACGTTGACCGCGTCCTTCTGCGCTGCCCCGGGAAGCGGTCGGTCGAAATCATCCTCCCACGGAGACGACGTCCGACCCGACGCACCATCGATTCCATCCATCGTGAAGCCCGGTCGGCCGCCGGCTCGCCGAGTTGTCAGCCAACTCCATGGCGCCTCCACTTTCCGGGCGGGCCGTGGGAGCGCCCCAGGGGCGAGCATGTAATACGACGAGCCGTCGAGTGCCGACGGACTGTGACATCAGCCCCGACGCGGAGAGTCCTCCAGTAAGAGTCTTGCCTGCGCGGCGTGCGGAACGTGCGCGACGTCGCCGTCATCGGCCCTCGAGGCCATGTGCGTGTGACCGCATCCAGACCCATGCCGGCAGCACGGTATGGCCAGCCCCTCTGGACGCCCTCGACCGGCTGTGCGAGGCCGCGGCCGATGAGGGTCCCGCGCGAGGTGCTCTACAAAGAGGTCTGGGCCGAGCCGATGACGACGGTCGCCGCCAGATACGGGCTGTCGTCGAACTTCCTGGCTCGCGTGTGCGAGCGTCTCAAGATCCCGCGACCTGCACGCGGATACTGGGCGCAGATCAAGGTTGGCGGAAAGCTCCCTAAACCTGCGCTACCCGCGCCGCAGCTTGGCGACGAGGTCGATTGGTGTCGCGACGGCGACGAGCCCCAGATCTTCACGGGGCCGGTCGACCGCAGCAGCGCAGGCCGTGTCGGTGCCGCGAAGAAGAAGCGTCCGAGTCAGCACCCTCTGCTCATCGGCGTGGCGCGACACTTCGAGGTCGGGCGCGTGCGCAAGTACGCCAGCGAGAACTACCTGCGGCCTTACAAGCACAATCTCGTCGACATCTTCTCCTCCAAGGACTGCCTACCCCGCGCGCTCGCGGTCGCCAGCAAACTGTTCCTCGCCCTCGAGGACCGAGGCTGGCGCGTCACCCTCGCTCCGTCGGACGGCGCCTACCCGCGACGCGGGTTCAACCATCGCGAGGGCGAGAAGGAGACGAACGACACCGACTATCGGTACTCCGGCGGCCGTGGACCGGCTCGACCGACAATCGTCTTCGTGGGCAGCGTCGCGATCGGACTCTCCCTCTTCGAGGTGAGCGAGAACGTGGAGATGAGGTACGTGGGCGGAGAGCGCGAGTACGTTCGCGTCGGCTCGCCCGAGGATCGGAAGCTCCCTCGGCGCGCCCATGACTGGACGACACACAGGTGGTTGCCGTGTGGACGACTCGGTCTCCACGCCTACGCACCGGACGGTTCGATCCGCTGGGAGCGATACTGGCGGGAGGAAAAGGCCGGCGACATGCCCTCGATGTTCGACGCGATCGGCAAGGAGCTCGAGGAGCAGGCGCCTGTGATCACGGGGATGTTGAAGAAGGCGCAGGAGGAAGCGGAGGAAAGCCGGCGGCGGTGGGAGATCGAGCGCCGCGAGCTCGCTCGGAAGGAGGAGGAGCGCCGCAAGGTGGAGGAGGAGAAGGCGCGCTTCGAAGCTTTCAAGAAGCAGCTCGAGCAGTGGCGGTTCACGAGCGACGCGCGCGGGTTCGTCGCGGAGCTACGAGAGCTGGTGAAGAGTCGGGGGCTTCGGATCAGCCGCAAAGGCCCGCTCGAGGAGTGGGTCGATTGGATCTTGGAGCGCGCGAACGAGGCGGACCCGCTCGCGAAGCTCCGGAAGGACGTCGACGAGATGGCGTCGAAGCACGGCACCTGGGACCGTCGCCGTAGTCCCCTCGGAGCCTATTTTAGACTCCGCCAGCGACGTCGAGCTTCCGGATCACCGATGCGCTCGCACAACACGACCGGGTGAACCGAGCGCCTTCCGGACGCGCTATTGGACCTCCAGAATCGGTCCGTCCTGACCGTCGGGGCCATCGTTCGCGCCGACGTTGCCGCCGATGCCCTTCGTGCCTTTCGTGCCACCGGTGAGGGTGGAGCCTTCGTTCGTCGGAGCGGTGCCCTTGTGGAGTACGGCGACCGCTATGCCTCCCGCGCCGCCGCTTCCCGTTCCACCGTCGCCCCCGCGACCACCCTCGCCGCCCGAGCACCCTGTCGGGCCGCCGTTGGCGCCGCTGCCGCCGGCTGCGCCGGTGCCCTTCGCGCCGCCGGCGCCGCCTTGGCCAGCGGCTTTGGCGGCAAGCGTGCTCGCGCGCAGAACCACGGTGCTCTCAAGCGAAGCGAGCGCAACGCTCGCACCACCTCCGCCACCGGCCTGGCCGCCGGTACCGCCACAGCCGCCGCACGCACCACCGCCGCCTGCGCTCGTTGCGTCGCGTCCTCCACCGCCTCCACTTCCTTGGCCAGGCGTGCCGTTCGTCCCGGCCGTGCCGGCCTGAGGGATCCATCCGGTTGCTCCGAGCGCACCGAGCGATGTCACCTTGGATGCGTCAGCGGCGTTTGCCGCATCCGCGCCGTTGTGGCCGAACCCGGTTGGATTGCACGCGATGTTGCCGGCACCGCCAGCGCCATCTGTCGGGGCAAGCGCACCTAGGTTTGGTGTGCCCGGGGCACCGGCGCCCAGCGGACCGCCTCCGGCTCCACCCGCTGAGGTGCTGCCACTCGAGCACGTGCAAGTCTTGATCGTTCCTGCCGTCGTCCCGCTCG
>JAOPZJ010000042.1 GCA_025964155.1 Solirubrobacterales bacterium | reverse complement strand
GCGGCGCCTCCGGCGCCTGCGCCGTTGCCCGCGAGCGTCGCGTTCACGAGCGCGATCCCGTCGCTGCCGCCGGCGGAGCCGCCCGCGCCGCCATTGCCGCCGGGGCTGATCGCGTTGCCTCCGACCTGCGATCCGCCCGTGCCCCCCGCTCCTCCGGCGCCGCCGGCGCCGGCGCGGTTGGCAGCGACCGTCACGTTGGTCGCTGCCGGCGAACCGCTGAGGCCCGCGCCCGCGCCGCCGGCGCCGCCCGTGCCTCCGGTAGCGCGGCCGCCGCCGGCAAAGTTGGTGCCGCCGGTGCCGCCGTTCCCGCCCTTGCCACCGACACCGGCCTCGTTGGCGGTGACGGTGCTCTCGTGGATCTCGCTGCCGGCCCCGGCGAGGTACGCCCCGCCGGGTGCGCCGGCGCCCCCGCTACCACCGGAAGACGATCCCGATGTGCCGAAGCTGCCAGAGGCGTTGCCCCCCAGGCCGCCGTTGCCGCCGCGGCCGCCCGCGCCGCTGCGATTCGCGGCCAGGGTGCTCTCGGAGATGTGGGCGCCAAGCGTCGCGAAGATGCCGCCGCCAGGCCCGCCCTGGCCCCCGCCGCCGCCGGTCGAGCTGCCGCCGGAGGCCGAGCCGCCCGGCGAGAGGACGACTCCGGACCCTCCCGTACCGCCCGCTCCGCCGTCACCGCCGGCGCCGGCGCGGTTGCCCACGACGCGGCCCCGCTCGACCACGAGCGTCCCGTTGTTGAAGATGCCACCGCCTCGGCCGCCGCTGCCGCCGTTGCCGCCTGTGCTCGAGCCGCCGTTGCCCGCGAATGGAACGCTGCCGGGCGGGCCGGCCGCGCCCGCGCCGCCATCGCCCGCGGCGTTGTCGTCGACGAGGCTGTCGCGCAGTGTCAGTCTTCCGAGGTTCCTCAGGCCGCCGCCGTCGTCACCCGCCGCACCGAGCGCTCCGTCGGGCGCGTGGCCGCCGGTTATCTGTAACCCCTGGATGGTGACGTCAGCGCCCGTGAGCACGTCGATCACGCGATCGATGCGCCGCGCGTCGATCGTCGTCAGGTCGCTGCCCGCGCCCTGGATCGTCAGCGCTCCGCCTGCGGCGCCGACGTCCAGGTCACCCGTGTGGTTGGCGTCCTCGCCGGCGCCCGCGAGCGTGAGGTCATAGCGGCCGGGCGGAAGCGTCACGACGTCGCCCCCGGATCCCGCCGTGCAGCCGCCGGAGGCGGCGTCCGTCTGGGCTGCCTGGATCGCGTCGCGCAGTCCGCAGCGAGCATTCGCGCCAAATCCGTCCTGGGTCGTGTTGACCGCAATCGTGTTCGCGCTCGCGGCCGGGACGGCGACGGCGAGCGCGGCCGCGGCCGCGGCCAGCGCGAACATGCGCGCTGCCGTGCTTCGATGGGTGCCGGTGGGTGGTCTCACGATCCGCAGCAACCTATGGGCGAGCCGGCGGATGCGCAACATTAAGTCGCAGGTGTCCAGAGAGCGTCCAGTCGTGAACGGCGCGACGACTGTGTCGCGCCGTTCAGCCTATGCGCCTGTAGCTCAGTTCGAAGTCGTGCTGCAGCGGCGCGCCAAGCGATACGCCGCGCTCCCAGCGGCCCGCGATCGTGTTGCCGTCGTCGCTGAACTCGCCGACGTAGCGCTGCGGCCAGTCCGGGCCGTCGCGCGAGAGCGTCCAGACGCCGCCGTCGAGCGTCATCTCGTACACACGCTGAACGCCGCGCGAGTCGAAGTAGTGCTGCTGGAGCCCACCGCCCGGCCCGGTGGCGCCGATGACCATGACCCCGTTCGGGAACTCCTCCCGAGCCACGGTCGCCCGCTGGATGAGGAACCCGCCGCCCTCGAGCCACTCGAACGTGGTCCGCGCATCGACGTCGAACCCGGGGACCTCGGCTGCCCACTCCCCGACAAGCACGTCCAGCGCTCGCAAGTCATTCATGAGTGTTGAGACGGCGTTCGACCGCCGAATTCATCGCCCTCGTCACGACATCACTCCACGAAGACGTTTGTGAAGGCGAACGCGTCGACGTCCACGAGCCCGCGGTCGGTCAGCTTGAGGTGGGGGATGACGGGCAGCGCGAGGAAGCTCATGGCCATGAACGGAGCGGGAACCTCGCAGCCGAACTGCCGGACCACGGCCGTCACGCCGTCGAGCTCGTCGGCCACCACCTCCGGCGCCCGGTCGGCCATGAGCCCGGCGAGCGGCAGCGCGATCGCTGCTCGCAGCTTGCCGCCCGCGACCACCGCGATCCCGCCGCCCATGTCGGCGACCGCGCGCGCCGCGACCAAGCCGTCCTCGTCGTCGACGGCGACGACGATCAGGTTGTGACAGTCGTTCGCCACGCTCGACGCCATCGCGCCGCCCCGGAGGCCGAAGCCGCGCACGAACCCCATTCCGACGTTGCCGGTCGCGTGGTGACGCTCGATGACGCTCAGGCGCAACATGTCCCGGTCGGGATCGGCGACGGCTATGCCGTCCTCGACGCGGACCTCCTCCACGTGCGACGTGGTGACGAGCTGGTCCTCGACGATGCCGATGACGCGGGCCCGGCGTCCGCCCGCGCGCAATCGCAGGTCCGGCGGCCACGCGACATGGAAGGTGTCGGGAAGCGTTGTCGCGGGCGCGACGCTGTCGCGCAGCCGTCGCCCGTCGCGTGCGATGACCCGGCCGCCGGCGACCACGAGTTCGACGGGCAGCGTGCGCAGATCCGACGTCACGAAGAGGTCGGCGCGCCGCCCGGGCGCCACGGCTCCGCGGTCGCGCAGCCCGTAGTGCTCCGCCGGGTTGTGCGTCGCCATGGTGATCGCGGTGACCGGATCCAGACCGCCGCGAATGGCGAGGCGCACGAGCGAGTCGATCGATCCGTCCCGCAACAGCTCGCCGGGTACCCGGTCATCCGTCGCGAACGCGCATCGGCGAGCGGTGTATTGGTCCACGGCCGGCAAGAGATCGATCAGATTCCGGGCGTTGGACGCCTCACGCAGGAACACCGTCATGCCCAGGCGCAGCTTCTCGCGCGCCTCCTCCGCCGTAACCGACTCGTGATCGCTTGAGATACCGGCACCGGCGTACGCCTGGAGGTCCGGACCGGTCAGCCCCGGGACATGCCCGTCCAACGGTCGCCCGGCAAACCCACGCAGCTTGTCCAGAACGTCGTCGCTCCCGGCCAAGACTCCCGGGAAGTTCATCACCTCCGCCAGACCGAGCACCCGCGGGTGGTCCGCGAGCGCGACGAGGTCCTCCGCGCCGAGTGCCGCGCCGGACGTCTCCATCGACGACGTCGGTACGCACGACGGGGCCATCACGAACACCGACAGATCCAGTCCATCGCTGACGTCGAGCATGTAGCGAACCCCCTGGAGGCCCAGGACGTTCGCGATCTCGTGCGGATCGCAGACGACGGACGTGACGCCGTGGGGGAGGACCGCATCGGCGAACCGATGCGGCGGCAGCATTGAGATCTCGATGTGAACATGCGCGTCGATCAACCCCGGACACACGTACCGGCCATCGAGATCGATGACCTCCCGCGCCGGCAGGTTGCCAAGCCCGACGATGCGATCACCGCGCAGCGCGACCGCGGTCTCCACGATTTCGTGCGTGAACACGTTCACCACGCGGCCTCCGCGCAGCAGCAGGTCAGCTTCGACGGCGCCGCGGGCAGCCCTGATGACCTCCCCGAGCTCATCCGCCGCACCCGGATGCAGCTCGCGGATGCTCATGAGGCTGAAGTTCGTGCGACGCGGCTCACGGTCACGCCGAGTTAACCACCGCCCGGAACCCGCGAAAAGAGGGGCCGTGCGTACGCTCATGCGATCCGGGTGATGACGCGGGTCGCGTGCGCCGCTTTGATCCGCGTCACGCGCACGTTCACACACACAGACGCGCAGCCGGACGCGCGCACCGCCTCCCGCCGCCCGGCGACGTACCGCTACGGCGCGGTATTCCTCCTGATGCTCGCGCTCGTGGTCTTCATCATCGTCGCGCCAAGCGCGGACTGGTCTCGCGCAGTCGCCGTCACGATCGAGGGCGCGGCGCTCGTGGTCGCGTTCGGCACCTCCCGCGCGCCCGAAGAGGTGCGTCGCGCGCGGGCCACGGCCGCCGGTCTCGGGGCCGCTCGCGAAGGAGCTCAACAAGGTACCCAGCTGAGCTGGTCTGGGACGTGGTCGCGGTTAGCTCCCGCGATCGCCTCCGCCCGGTGGGGCGTCCGGATGCGCCGGAACGGCCGCCGGGCCCGGCCGCGTGCGGGTACGACCGGCCAGGCGGCGCGCGTAGGCGTCGAGGGCGAGCGCTCCGATGATGATGCACCCCTTGACGATGTCCTGGTAGAAGGGGTTGATGTCGGCCAGGCTGAAGGCGTTGGAGATGGTGGCGACGATCCCGAGACCGACCGCCGTCCGCCACATCGAGCCGATGCCGCCTCCAAGGGACGTTCCACCCACGACGACGATGGTGATGACGTCGAAGACGATGTTCGGGTCGATGTTCGCCTGGGCCGAGTTGAGCTGCGAGGCGGCGATGATGCCGGCGACGCCCATCGCGAGGCCCGACAGCACGTAGGTGCTCCCCACTGTCGTGCCGACGCGGATACCGGAGAGGCGGCTCGCTTCGGCGTTGCCGCCGACGGCGTAGATCGACTGCCCGTACACCGTTTTGGCCAGGACCAGCCCGCCGGCGACGAGGCAGAAGATGAGGATCATCCCCGAGTACGGGAAGCCGTGCCAGGCGCCGGCCCCGATCGTGCCGAAATCGGGGTTGTCCACCACGTAGGCGATGTTGCCGGTCGCGACGAGCGCGATCCCGTTAAGGATGAATCCCGTCCCGACCGTCGTGATGAAGGGGTTGATCTTGGCTCCCTCGACGAGGACGCCGTTGACGAGTCCGATGGCGAGCCCTACCGCCAGGGCGGCGAGGAAGGCGACGGCCGGGTCCTCGGTTCGGCCGATCGCGGCGGCGGTGACGGCGCAGAGTGAGAACCCGCTGGCGATCGAGAGGTCGAAGCCGCCCGCGAGGATGACGTACGTCATCGCCACGGCCAAGATCCCGGCGGGTGCCCACTGCGAGAAGAGATTGAAGATGTTCGTTCGGGTCGCGAACCCCGGGCTCGACGCGGCGACCACGGCGACGAGGACCGCGAAAGCGAGGACGATTCCGTACGTCCGCAACAGGACGGTGGCGTAGCGGCCTGCTTTTCCCGTCAGGCGCGGGAGCCGTTCCTGCGCAGTCGGCGAAGTGGTCAGTGTCACGTCGCCAGCCCTTCCTCCGCCTCCTCCTCGACCTCGAAGACGAGCCGGAGAATGCGCTCGACGGCGGCCTCGGCGTGACCGAGCTCGCCGATCAGCCGGCCCCGCGCGAGAACGAGGACGCGGTCCGCGCCCTCGACGAGCTCCTCCAACTCGGACGAGACGATGATGATCGACATCCCCTCCGCAGCGAGTCGCCTGACCACGGCGAGCAACTCCGCCTTCGCGCCGACGTCGATCCCGCGCGTGAACTCGTCCATCAGGAGCACGTCGGGCCGCCGGTGGAGCCACTTGCCGACGACGAGCTTCTGCTGGTTGCCGCCGGAGAACGAGCCCGCGGACTCACTGAGTCGGCTCGCGTCGAAGGCGAGGGGGCGCATGAACTCCGCGGCGCGCGCCAGCCGCCTGCGCTCGCGCAGCAGAGGCCCGGACGCGACAGTCCGCATGTCGGTGAGCGAGACGTTCGCCGCGGCGCTCAAGGAGAGCACGAGCCCCTGCGCCTTGCGGTCCTCCGGAGCCAAGGCGATCCCAAGAGCGAGCGCGCTCCGAACCGTGCGCGGCCACGGCCGTTCCTGCCCCCGGACAAAGAGACGACCGTCCGCGTCCGAGTCCGCGCCCGCGAGCGCCCGCAGGAGCTCGGTGCGACCCGAGCCGACGAGCCCGCCGAGGCCGAGGATCTCTCCGCGATGGACTGTGAACGAGATCTCTTCGAGCACCCCTGGGACGCTCAGTCCCTCGACCCGGAGAACCACCTCCTCGGCAATCGTCCGCCGCTGCGGCGGCGGCTTCTCAAGGACGTGCCCGAGCATGGCCGTGACGAGGCTCTCCTTCGTCCAGCGCTCGACCGGTTTCGTCGCGACGAGCCCGCCGTCGCGCATCACCGAGACGCGGTCGCAGAGCGCGAGCACCTCGTCGAGGTTGTGGGAGACGTAGACGGTCGCGACGCCCTCCTCGCGCAGCCCGTGAATCGCCTCGTAGAGACGCTCGCGCTCGGTGGGACCGAGCGAGGCCGTGGGCTCGTCCATGATGAGGATGCGGTGGTCGGCGACGAGCGCCCGCATGATCTCGAGCATCTGCTGGTTTGCCACCGAGAGCGACCCGGCCCGCACGTCGGGGTCGATCGTGAGTCCGAGCCGCGTGGTCAGCTGCCTGAATGCTCGATGCGTATCCGAGCGGGAGACGAACGGTCCGCGACGCTGCGGCCGGCCGAGGAAGACATTGGCGGCGGCCGACATCTCGGGCACGGTCGTGGGCTCCTGGTAGATCGCGGCAATACCGGCCCGCCGCCGGGCCCGCGGGTCGCCGTGCCGGACCTCGTGCCCGAACGCCTCTACCAGCCCCGCATCCGCGTCGTAGGCGCCCGTGATGATCTTGACGAGCGTCGACTTGCCGGCGCCGTTCTCGCCGACGAGGCCGTGCACCTCGCCGGCGCGCAGGTCGAAGTCGACGTCGTGCAGTGCGCGGACGCCCGGAAACGACTTGTGGATGCCCTGCGCCCGGAGCACCACGGAAGCGGCCGCAGCCGCTTCCGGGGCACCCTCGGGCTCGGTTCTCGCCTCGTTCAATTCGACAGCCCGCCCGCGCCTAGTAATTCGGCCGGAACTTGGCGGCGTTCTGCTTCGTGACGTGGATCGACCCCAGCTTGGTCACCGCCGGCATCTCGGCCTCGTTCACGTAGGCGTTCACCGGCTTGCCCTCGAGCGCCATCATCAGCGCGACGGCGGCGTAGTAGGACTCCTCGAACGGCAGGAAGATCGACGTCTCGTTCCACGCGCCCTGCTTGACCCGCTGCAAGCCGACCTTCGTCGCGCCGGTCGAGTAGATCCGCACATCCTTGCCGGGCTTCTTGCCCGCCGCGACGATCGCCTGCTCCGCGCCACGCGTCATGTCGTCCCACGGAGAGATGACGACGTCGAGGTCGGGGTGGGCGCGCAGCGCGTCGCCGATCACCCGCAGCGCGACACGCGGGTCGAAGTTCGCGGGCTGGTCGCTGACCACCTTCACGTTCGGATACTTCGCCTTGCCCTGCTCGATCGCGCGCTCCCACACGGTGAACAGGTCGGAGCCCGTGAAGCCGCCGATCGCCGCCACCTTGCACGGGCTCTTGCAGTGGCGGAACGCGTTGTCGACGTGCGCGTTGAAATAGGCTTGGCGCACCATCGTCACGGTCGCAGCCACCCCGGGCGTGTAGTCGGCGTCGTTGCACATCGGGATGTCGAGCGTGACGACCGGCTTGCCGGTCGGCTTCAGGAACCGCTTCCACATGGCGCAGCCTGGCGCGGCGGCCACCGGCGCGAACACGTAGCCGTCGAAGCCCTGCGCGACGGCGTCCTGCACCTGCCGCAGCTGCGTCTGCGGGTTGAAGTTGGCATCGAAGACCTTGAACTCGAAGCCGTACTTCTTCGCCGCCGCTTGGATCCCCTTGAGCCGCGTCTCGCAATACGGATTGCTGATGCACTCCGCGAGGTACGCGATGCGGTACTGCTTCGTCGGCTTCGCCCCCGTCTTGTCGTAGGCGAGCACCTTCAATGTGCCCGTACCCTGATTCGTCTCTTTGGAGACCTGGGTCGCCGAGTCGTTCCCCGCCCCACAGCCCTGCGCCGCCAAGACGCCGACGAGCAAGAGCACGGCCAGCCCCAAGCGCCAACGCCGGCCACGATGTGCGCCCCTCCGTCCGAACGGCAATGTGCGTGTGCTCTTCGCGATGGGATGCATATCCGAAGTTCCTCGCAATAGCGCTTGGCCGCGATCCGGTTCGGTGGCTGGGGTTGCGGCTGTTCGTAGCCGGATGGTGTGGTCAGTCGTTATCCGTCCGGTGTCTCGGGGTAGGCGCTCATGGGCGCGAAACCGGCGTGCCACGGTCCTTCGCGTGGTTACGGCGAGCGGCAACGGACGGTCCGCGAGTACGTCGGCGCACCCGATGTTCGTACCGTGAGGACGGAACGGTCGAGGAGACGGTTGTCGGCGCCGCCTGAAAACTGACCCCCGCCGCCGGTCGAAAACTGACCCCTTGAGCGATACGGTGGCACCGTGCGCCGATGGACCCTCGTCCTGCTTGGTCTGGTCACCGCATTATCTGCCGCGCCCGCGCGTGCCACGACGACGCCGATCAACCACGTCGTCGTGGTCTTCGACGAGAACATCTCGTTCGACCACTACTTCGGGACCTACCCGACCGCGGCCAACCCGGCGGGCGAGCCGGCGTTCACGGCGCGAGCGGGCACGCCGGCGGTCAACGGCCTCAGCGGCGCGCTGCTGACGGCGAACCCGAACGGCGTCAATCCGTTCCGCCTTGGGCGCGCGCAGGCGGCCACGTGCGACAACGGGCACACCTACACGGCCGAGCAGCAGGCGTTCCACGCCGGGCTGATGGACAAGTTCGTGACGTTCACGTCGTGCCCCGGCAACACCGGCATGGGCTACTACGACGGCAACACCGTGACCGCACTGTGGAACTACGCGCAGGCCTACGCGCTCAGCGACGCGACGTTCGGCACGGTCTTCGGGCCTTCCACGCCGGGCGCGCTGAACCTCATCAGCGGCCAGACACACGGCGCCTCGCCCGACATCGCCGACGCGGTCGTCAACGGCACCGTCATCGCCGATCCCGATCCGGCCGGCGACCAGTGCGGCAACCGCACTCTCGCGCAGACGGTCAGCTTCGGGGCCGCGCCGAACATCGGCACGCTGCTCAGCGCCAAGGGGGTGACGTGGGGCTGGTTCCAGGGTGGCTTCCGCCCGACCGGCTCCGATGGCGGCGGTGCCGTCTGCGGCTCCTCGCACACCAACATCGCGGGCGCGTCGGTGCGCGACTACTCGGCCCATCACGAGCCGTTCCAGTACTACGCCGCGACGCGCAACACCAGCCATCTCGCGCCGGCCTCGGCGGCGCAGATCGGCCACGACGAGCTCGGGGTCAACCACCAGTACGACCTGACGGACTTCCAGACCGCGCTGAGCACCGGCAACGTCCCTGCCGTCTCGTTCCTCAAGGCGGCGTCGTATCAGGATGGCCACGCCGGCTACTCCGACCCGCTCGACGAGCAGCGCTTCCTCGTGCAGACGATCAACGCGATCCAAGCCTCGAACGTCTGGTCGGACACCGCGATCGTGATCGCCTACGACGACTCCGACGGCTGGTACGACCACCAGGCGAGTCCGATCGTCAACCGCTCCAACGACCCGACCTACGACGCGCTCGACGGCGCGGGCCAGTGCACGGGGCCGGGCGTGGCGCCGCCGGTCGCCGGCGGCCACCAGCTGCGCTGCGGCTTTGGACCGCGCCTGCCGCTGCTTGTGATCTCCCCATACGGGCGCATGAACTACGTCGACCACACGATGATCGACCAGACGTCGATCCTGCGCTTCATCGAGGACAACTGGGAGACCGGCCAGGTGGGTGGCTCCTCGTTCGACGACATCCCAAGCCCCAAGCCGACGATCGCCGGACTGTTCGACTTCGCCCCCGCCGCGACGCGGGCGGCGCCGCTGCTGCTGGATCCGAGCACCGGCGCACCGCCGGGCGCGCCCGTGACGCCCTCCCCACCGGTGACCACCCCGCCGCCCACGACCACGCCCACACCCACGCCGACCGTGACGCCGCGGGCGCTGCGCGCCTTCAAGGTGCGGGTCACGCCGCACCGGGACCGCCGCGCGCCCTACAGATTCGCGCTCAGCGGCACGCTGACGCTGCCTTCGGGTGTCGCCGCCGCCAGCGCCTGCAAGGGGACGGTCTCGGTCGGCGTGTATGTGGGCGGCAAGCGCCTCGCGAAGCGGACCGTGATGCTGCGCGGGAAGTGCACGTGGACCCTGCGGCTGGCGTTTGCGAATCGACGCAAGCTCGGCAGCGGGCGGCTCTCGATCCGCGTCGCGTTCGCGGGCAACGCGCTGCTGCGCCCAAGCGCCGTCACGAAGCTCGCGGTCCGGGCCGGGTGACGCGCGGGCACCGGACCGACCGGACGAGCAGCGTGCGGTAGCCGTGTCTCGGCGTCGCGAGTGTCCGTGCGCGCGCAAAGAGCGTGCGGGTTGACAGGTGACCCAATAGTCACCTATCGTCCTGGCCCATGGACGCGGTGTTCAAAGCGCTCTCCGACTCCACCCGACGGGGTCTGCTTGACGAGCTGTTCAAGCAGGACGGGCAGACGCTGAACGCGCTGGAACGGCGGTTGACGATGACGCGCTTCGGCGTGATGAAGCACCTGCGGGTGCTTGAGGAGGCGGGGCTGGTGACCACGCGACGGCGTGGACGCGAGAAGTTCCACTTCCTGAACCCGGTCCCGATCCGGCTCGTCCACGACCGCTGGGTGAGCAAGTACGCCGAACCCTGGGCGGCGACGCTCAGCGGGCTTAAGCAACGACTGGAGGACAACACCATGGAGAACGTCATGCCCGTCTCATTCGCTGCCGGGACGGCTCCCGTCAGCGGCATCGCCGTATTCGAGATCTACATCAGGACGACCCCCGAGCGCCTCTGGGAAGCGATCACCAACCCCGAGACGCGGGCGAAGTACAGCTTCGGAGTCGAGACCAGCTCGGAGTGGACGCCGGGTTCGAGCTATCGGGCCGCGGTCCCGGGGGTCATCGACATCGCGACGGGCGAGAACCTCGAGGTTGATCCGCCACGCCTGCTCGTGCAGAGCTTCACCGCGCTGTGGAGCAACGAGGTGAAGGCCGCGGGGCCCTCCAGGGTCACCTGGGAGATCGAGCCGGTCGCGGACTCGTGCCGGCTGACGGTGACCCACGACCAGCTCCCCGAAGACGCCAACCCGGCGCTCTATGGCGGCTGGCCGATGATCCTCTCCGGCCTCAAGTCGCTACTGGAGACCGGTGAGTCGCTCACGACGCCCGGCTCGCTGCTGTACTCGCAAGCCAAACCGGCTGCTGAGGGATGAGCAGCCTGGCCGCGGGTTTGCACGCGTTGCGGTCCTGCTCAGGAATAACAACCAGGAGGAGGAAGAAATGAACGAGGAGAACAGGACCCCCATCACCGACATGAGGACGGTGGGCGTCCCCGTCACCGATCAGGATCGCGCGGTTGAGTTCTACGTCGAGAAGCTCGGCTTCGAGAAGCGCCTCGACACCCCCGTCGAGCAGTTCGGCGGCCGCTGGATCGAGGTGGCGCCCCCGGGGGCGGCGATCACGATCGCGCTCGTTCCGACGCGTGAGGGCGTGCCGACGGGTGTCGAAACCGGCGTCCGCTTCACGACCGAGGACGCGGCTGCAGTCCGTACGGACCTGCAGACCCGCGGCGTCGACGTGGGCGAGCTGTTGCGCTGGCCGGGGGTGCCACCGATGTTCGCGGTTCATGACCAGGATGGCAACGGTCTGGAGATCGTCGAGCAGGCCTGAGCCTGCCGCCGCGACCCGACCGGTTGCGGGTCGACCTCCGTGCTGTGCCGCGTGCGACCAAGCCGCTGGGTGGCTGCTCGCTGTCCCGCCACGGAGCCAAGGCTCGCAACGGCGCTCAGCTTCCGCTGAGCCACCCCATTCCCTGACCGATCTGGCTGGCCTGAGGGTCAGTGCAACCTGGCCACCTCCGGACGACCCATCAACGTCAACGACCTCGCCGCGGCCTGGATTCCTGGGAGCAAGAAAGGCCCGCACATGCGGGCCATTCTGTGTGATGGGCACGGCTGGTTTCGAACCAGCGACCTCTCGCGTGTGAAGCGAGCGCTCTCCCACTGAGCTACGCGCCCTCAGGGGCCAGCGAGTCTAGCGCGCGGCCGCGACTTCAGGTCTCCTGACGCCGCTGCCTCTGCCGGCCGGCGGCGACCCGCGCCGGGTTCTTGCGGTTGCCGTAAAGCAGGCGCTTGGGGACGGGGACGGGGGAGAGACGTGTGACGGCGTGGCCGGCGAAGAGTCGCGGCTCGAGCTTCCCGACGAGTCGGCGCAGCTCGGCAGCGTCCGCGTCGCTGAGGTGTGACGGGCGGCCCCGGCCTCGGGCGACAAGGGTGGCGAGGCGGCGGCGCTCCTCCGGCGTGAGCTTGGCGAGGTGACGGCCGGCCAGCAGCGCGAGCTGACCCAGCACCCACACCTGGATGATGGGCAAGCCCCGGCCGAAGCGCTTGACGACTTTGCCGGAGAGGAATCCACCGATCATGCCGGTGATCTACCCGCCCACCTCGATCGGCAAGCACGGCACCGGGGGCGCTTACACCGACAGCCCTGATCACAGGTCCACCACCCGGAGCCTCGGCCGCCGTGCGCGCAGCGCGTCGGTCAGCACCCGGCGGTGGCACTCGGCCGGGTCGGCCTCCAGGCAGAGGAGCGCGGTGGGCGGCGCGGTCCCAAGCTCCGCCGCGAGGGCGTCGAGCTCCTCGCCGGCGGTCGCCTCGATGTGCGCCGTGAAGCCTGCTGCGCCGGCGGCGACCTGGCCGTGCTTGTAGAGGTGGCGCAGGTCCGGCGGTGTCCCGAGCGATCGCCGGTGCTCGTAAGCGATGCCGTGCTCGCCGAGCAGCGCGCCCAGCCGGGTCTTCGACATTCCGGGCCGCCGGGACTGCGGGCGGTAGCGCACGTCGATCAGCCGCCGGACGCCGGCGGACTGCAGTTCGGCTACGAGGGGACCGGGGAGCAGCCGCTCGTACCCGATGGTGAAGATGGTGGCGGGGGCACTCACCCGCTCAACGGTAGACGTCGCACGGGGTGCCGCCCGCGTTGCTCGCTACCGTCATCGGCGTGCCCACGCCGCCGGAGCCGGTCCCGCAGCGCCTGTGTCCCCACTGCGCCAGCGTCGCGGTCACGGCAGCGTCGACGTGCCCGTGGTGTGGTCGTGGGTACCGCCGACGCATTATTCCGGCCGTTGCCGCGCTGCTGCTGGTGCAGACGGCGATCGTCATCGGCGCGGTGCTGTACGCGCTCTCGGGAACCGGGGACACGGTCCAGACCCAGGTCGACGACGGCATCGTGCGCATCGAGCGGGAGATCGACCGCCAGGTCAACGGCATCGACAGCACCTTCCGTCAGGAGCTGCGCCGCGAGCTCGACCGCCGGCTGCCGGCGGTGACGCCATGACACGCGCCCGCCCGCGCAGGTAGCGTCCCGCGCGATGTCCTCGCCCGCTCCACCCGCCGGCGGCGCACCCGTGTCGGTGCGCCCGTGCCCGGTCTGCGCGACGCCGGTCGCCACCGACGCGCTCTTCTGCCCGAACTGCGGCACGAACTTCCAGCGCCGGCGCGGGCCCGACGCCGCGCTCATCGCGGCCGGTGTCCTGGCGGTCATCGTCGGGATCCTTCTTGCGGTGTTGCTGACGCAGGACAACTCCGGCACGGTCACGACGTCGGGCGCGACCACCACGTCGGCGACGGCGAGCACCGCGACCGCGCCGACGACGACGACCGCTCCAGCGCCGACGACGACAGCCACGCTCCCGACGACGGGCACCACCGCACCAACGACCACCACCGCGCCGACCACGCCGACGAGCACCCCGGTCCCGACGACGACGGCTCCTGTCACGCCGGTGCCCATCACCCCGACCCCGACCACCACGACGGCCCCGGGGGGCTGAGCAGCGCACCCTCCCGGCGGGAGGCGCCCCCGGAGGGGTAACCTGTTCCGTGGACCGTGCTAGGCGGGGAGGTAGCGGTGCCCTGTCGCTCGCAATCCGCTCTAGCGAGGCCGAATCCCCGATTGCGGGGTGTGGCCATCGGGTCGGCGCGCTGATGTCTGGTGTTGACGGCTCGGGTCCCGCGCGACGTCGGCTCGTGAACCAGGTCAGGTCCGGAAGGAAGCAGCCTTAAGCGATCACCGA
>JAOPZJ010000021.1 GCA_025964155.1 Solirubrobacterales bacterium | reverse complement strand
CGATCCACGACCGTGTACCGGGGCTCCGCAAAGCCGCGCAGCACGCGACGCACGTGGGTCGTCGGCCCGTCCAGCAGCGTGACCACGCCGCTGGTGGTGTGCGCCACGACGGCTCCGCCACCCGGTGCGGCCTCGATGCTGCGCGGGCCCTGCACCGTGCGCACGCGGCGCCGCACGCGCCCCGCGGCCAGGTCCACGACGGCGACGTGGGCCTCCTCGTCGGCGGTGACCAGCGCGATCGGGCGCGGCGCGGCGGCGAGCACCCGGACGGGGTCCAGCAGCAGCGGCGCGGCGGCGGCGCCGCGCAGGAGCAGCTCGCGACGGTTCATGGAACTCATACGGGCGCCGGGACGGTGGAAGTCCCTGCGGCGCGGCGGCGCGCTAGCTTCAGCGGCGATGGTCGGCCGACACAAGTCCCAGCTGTGACACCCCAGGTGATCCTCACGGCGGTCGGCGCGGCCCTCGCCGTCTCGGTGGAGCTGCTGGAGGCCATGGCGATCGTGCTCGCCGTGGGCGTGTCGCGGCGCTGGCCCGACGCGCTGCTCGGCGCGGCCGCCGCGGTGGTGCTGTGTGCCGCCACCGCCGTGATCCTCGGGCCCGTCGTACTCGGGCAGGTGCCGATCGATGCCCTGCGCCTGACCATCGGCGCGCTGCTGCTGCTCTTCGGCCTGGAGTGGCTGCGCAAGGCGGTCCTGCGCCTGGCGGGCGCGAAGTCGCGGTCGTCGGCGCTGGCGGAGTACCTGGAGACGAAGGAGGCGCTGGAGGAGGCGGCGCTGCCCGCGCCCGGCGAGGCGGACTGGGCCGGTCGTGCGGTGGCGTTCAAGGGCGTGCTGCTGGAGGGCGTCGAGATCGTCCTCATCGTCACCACGCTCGCCGCCCGCCCGAGCGGGGCGACGCCCGCGCTTGTCGGTGCGGTCGGCGCGGTGGTGGTGGTCATGGCCCTCGCCGCCTGGCTGCGCGGGCCGCTGACCCGGCTGCCGGAGACCGAGATGAAGTGGGGGGTCGGCATTCTGCTGAGCGCGTTCGGGCTGTTCTTTTCCGGTGAGGGCCTGCACCTGGCGTGGCCGGGCGGCGACCTGGCGGTGCTCTGGCTGGCCGGTGTCCTGGCCCTCGCCAGCGCCGGCCTGGTGCGGGCTGTGGCAAAGGACGCACACCGATGAACGTGCTGCGCACCCTCCGTAAGCTCGTCCTCGGTGAAACCTGGATCCTGCCGCTCGGCGTGCTGTCGGTCCTGCTGGCCGGAGCGCTCCTCCGCGAGGCGGTCCCCGGGGTGTGGGACGCCATCGGCCCGGTGCTGCTGCCGCTCGGCGCGATCGCCTTCCTGGGGCTCGGGGTGCACCGCTCGCTGCCGCGGAGGCGGCCCTGATGGCGCCGTTCCGGACCCGTTCGTGCGCGCTGGTCGCGCTCGGTCTGGCGGCGCTGGCCGGCTGCGGCGGCGCGCCGACGACGACGACGAGCACCAGCACCGGCACCAGCACCAGCACCAGCACCAGCACGACGACGAGCACGCGCGCACCGGTCGTCACCCACGCTCCACCGGCGCTGCGCCGGCTGCCGTCCCGCCGCGCGACGGTGTGGGCGGTCGGCGACGGAGCCGACGGTGGGACGGGCGGACGCGAGTTGGCCACGCTCATCCGCAGCCGGAGGCCGTCGCTCTTCCTCTACCTCGGGGACGTCTACGAGACCGGGACAGCGGCCGAGTTCGCGGGCCACTACGACGCGCTCTACGGCTCCTTCAAGGCCCGCACCGCGCCGACCCCCGGCAATCACGACGAGGCCCAGCACGCGCTGGGCTACGACCCCTACTGGCGCCGCGCGCTGGGGGGCCGCGTCCCCGACTACTACGCGCTGCGCGTCGCCGGCTGGCAGGTGCTGTCGCTGAACTCCGAGGTCGACCACGCTGCCACCAGCCCGCAAGCGGCATGGCTCCGTGAGCGCGTACGCGGCGGCGGCACGTGCCGCATCGCCTTCTGGCACCGGCCACGCTTCAGCGCCGGCCTGCACGGAGACCAGGTCGACGTCAGCCCGCTCTGGGACAGCGTCCGTGGTCACGCCGCGCTCGTGCTCAACGGGCACGACCACACCTCCCAGCGCCTGAAGCCGATCGGCGGCACCACCGAGATCGTCGCGGGCGCCGGCGGCCACAAGCCGTATCCACTCAACGTCGGCGATCGGCGCCTGGCGTACGGCTCGACCGGCGCCCCAACGGCGTTGGAGCTGCGCTTGACGCCCGGCCGGGCCCAGCTGACGTTCTGGCGCGTCGACGGCAAGCGCCTGGATCAGACGGTGGTCCGCTGCCGTCCCGGCGCGGCGCCGAGGTCAGCTCGCCGGCGCGGCGGCTGAGCTGCCGTCGGTCTAACCCGCGCTCGTTGAAGGTCCGGCCGGCAAGATCAGCGTCACCTCGGGGTGCGCCCCACTGCGCGCGACCGACAGCCGCCCGCCTTCGGCGTGCGCCAGGGCGCGCGCCAGCGCCAGCCCGATGCCGTGTCCTTCGGCACCGACGCCACGCCGGGTGAAGGCCTGCTCGGGGTCGGGGCCGAAGCCCGTGCCCTCGTCGGCGACCGTGAGCGACACCCAGCCCTCGGACCGGGCCACCGTCAGCGTGACCGTCCCCGCTCCGTGCGCCTCGGCGTTGGCGACGAGCACGTCGACGATCTCCCGGACCGGCCCCTCCCCCGCCTGGACGACCAGGGCGCCGTCGCGCTCGCGCACGCGCAACGGCCGGCCGACGGCGGCCAGCGGCCCATGCCAGCGTTCGCGCACGTCGGCCAGCACGTCATGCACGTCACAGCGCTGCGCACCCCGTGGATGGTCGCGCGCCAGCGCCAGCAGGACCTGGATCGTCTCCTGCAGCCGGTCGACCTGCTCCAGCGCGGCGTCGAGCTCTGGCGCCGGTGCGCCGGCCAGCCGCAGCTGCAGCCCCTCGAGCTCCAGGCGCAGCGCCTGCAGCGGCGTGCGCAGCTGATGGGAAGCGTCGGCGCTGAAGGCGCGTTCGCGGGCGACGAGCTCGCCCAGGCGCTGCGCGGTGCGGTCCAGGGCCGCGGCGACCTCATCGACCTCGGGCACCTGGGCCCGGGGCGCACGCGCGCTGAAGTCGCCGTCCCCCAGCCGCCGCGCCGCGACCGCGACGTGTTCCAGGGGCCGGGCCAGCCGCCGCGACAGCATCACGGCGGCGACCAGCGCCAGCGCGATGATCGCCGCGGCCACGCCGCCGATGATGACCCCGGCCTGCGCCGCGTCGCTGAAGACTCCCTCCCCGTGACGCCGAGCGCGCAGGGCACCGGTCACGCGTTCCCCGTTCAGCAGGGGGACGGCGACGATCAGCGCCCCGCTGGCGTCGTCCGCGTCCGACGGGCGCCCGGCCCGCAGGACGGAGGTGGTGACCGGGTCGGCGACCTGAGGGCCACGCCCGGCCACGCGACGGCCGCGCGCATCGTAGACCCCAAGCTCGTCCGGGGAGCGCGGCAGCTCGATCGGGTCGGATCGCTGCGCCGAGAGGTCGAGTCCGCGTGAGACGACGAGGGCATCACGCTGTAGGCGCAGCAGCTCCTCGTCGTGGGAGGAGCGCGCGACCACGACGGCCAGCGGGACGGCCAGCGCGACGACCGCCAGCGCCGCCACCCCGCCGATCGACCGCAGCAGCCGGCGCCTCACGTGGGGTCAAATCGGTAGCCGACGCCACGCAGCGTCGTGATCGACTCGGGACCGATCTTGGACCGCAGCGCCAGCACGTGGGTGTCGAGCGTCTTCGTCGAGCCCATCCATTCGGTGTCCCACACGTCGCGCATGATCCGCGCGCGGGTCACCGCGCGGCCGGACTCACGCACGAACAGCGCCAGCAGCTCCAGCTCCTTGGGCCGCAGGTGCACCTCCTCGTCCCCGCGGAAGACCCGTCGCGCCGACAGGTCCACGCGCAGGTCTCCAGCGGTCAGCACCTCGGCCTCGGCAGGGATCGTCGGGCCCGCGCGCCGGGTCGCCGCCCGCACCCGCGCCAGCAGCTCGGAGAGGCGGAAGGGCTTGACGAGGTAGTCGTCGGCGCCGGCATCCAGGCCGGCGACCACGTCGAGCTCCTGGTCTCGCGCCGAGACGATGAGGATCCCGATGCCGTCCAGCTCCGCGCGGAGGCGGCGGCAGACCTCGATGCCGTCCACGTCCGGCAACCCCAGGTCCAGCAGGACGAGGACGGCCCGGTGCTCGCGCGCCGCGGCCACCGCTCCCGCGCCCCGGTCGATGCGACGCACGTCGTAGCCCTGTGCGTCCAGGACGCGGACGAGTCCCGACGCGATCGCGGCGTCGTCCTCGACGATGAGCACGCAGGGGCCAGGCACGCTGAGGAAGCTAGCGCGACGGCACCACACGTCCGGTAGCTCTGACCTGGCGTTGACCTGCGGCACCGCTCGCGCTGACCCGGGAAGCGCATGGTGGGCATGTCCTCCGTCCACGTGCCGCAAAGGAGTCCCGACGCCGGGCCGTCCCCATCGTCATGGTGGCAGCGTCATGAGCGTCGACAGCTGGACCACGCCAACGCCACCGCCGTCGTCCATGTAAGCGTCGGGCATGCACCGACCAGCTCTCACGGACCCTTCATCCATGCGGTCCACCGTGACCCCGATGTCGTCACGCCACTTCGTCCTCCCCAAGGTCGTGCCTCTGCCACGGCCCCATACCGAGGGGGGCATGCCCGGAGGAGCCGTGCGTGCGCCGCACGGCCCTCAGCCGGGCACGCCGGGCACGAAGACGTCGCCGTCACCGCGGCCCCCACGGTGACGCCTGCGGCCGGCCAAGCCCGCCGGACCGGGTCTCTGAACAGGCACGACAGTTGACGCAAGCCATCTTGGGGGTCAGCATCGCCCCTGCGATGCCGTTCCCTGACTGGCGTGAGCCGGCGCGGCTGCTGGCCGTGTCCTACGGGCCGCCCACCGAGGCGCAGGCCGCGCTTGCCGAGCACGCCGAGCTCGACCTGCCGGACGACACCCCACACGACGTCGCCGCCGCGCTTCTGATCGACGCCCTCGCCCCGACCCTGACGCTCGCTCCCCCGGGCCCGCCGACCCATGGGCAGCTCGAGTACCTGCACGACCTGGGCCACGAATGGCGCATGGCGCCGTGGAAGGCCACACGGCGCGTGGCCTCGGCGCTGATCGTCGTGCTCGTAAGCCGGCAGCGGGTGCGTACCCTGCAGACCCTGCGACCCGCCTCGGGCGACCTCGTCGGCGTCTCGCGTCCACCGCGGCACGACGACGAGGTGGTCTTCCTGCTGGACCGTCCGCACGCCCGGCCGCTGCCGCCGTCGGTCGTCGTCAGCTCCGTCAGCGCCAGCGGCCGCGTGAACTTCCGGGGCGGGTCGGGCCTCGCCGCCTGGCCCGAGCACGTGACGATGCTCGCACGCGCGGCCGACGTGTGGACGAGCCCGACGGAGGGTTGGTCCCAGCCGACGCTGTTCGAGCGGTGACCGGTTCGGCAAGCGCTGACCGCCGCTGCGACGAACGTCGCTGCGCCGACCGTGAGCGCGGACGGTCGCGCATCTGACGCCGCCGGTGTTCCGCGAGGCCCTGTCCGGGTAGGTCCCAGGGCATGACCGACGACCAGACAACGGGCGGCCCGCTGGGCCGGCTCGCCGGCAAGGCAAAATCAGCCGTGGGCAAGGCGCTCGGCAACGAGCACCTGCAGCGCGAGGGCAACCTCCAGGAGGCGCAAGCCGACCAGGAGCTCGAGGCCCGCGAGCGCGAGGCGGAGGCTCGCCGACGCGAGCAGCGCGCGGACCTGGAGGCCGAGCAGGCGCAGACCGACCACGAGCGCGCGCGCCTACGCGAGGAACTGACCGAGCGCCAGCGGGAGGAGCAGATCGAGCGTGAACGCGTGCAGGCCGAGGAGGCGGCGCAGGCGGAAGCGCTGCGCCGCCAGCAGGCGGCCGAGGCCGAGCGCGCGCGGGTGGCCGGCGCCGCCGCCCAGCAGGAGGCTCGTGCGGAGACCGAGCGGGCGGCCGAGACCCGCGACGCCGCCGCGCTGCAGCAGGAGGCCGAGCGCGCCGAGCGCGCTGCGGACATCATCGACCCTGGGAAGGCCTGACCATGAGCCCGCGATCCATCCTCCGCAACACCGTCGACGTCTCGATCAAGGCGCTGCGCCTGCCGCTGGACACGACCAACCGCCTGCTGGGTCGGCGGGGCCTGGAGGTCGACGCCGCCGAGGCCACGGTCCGGGAGACCGCCGGTCAGGCCATCGGTGATGAACAGCTGCGCGTCGACGGTGCGCGCCGCCGCGTGGCGACCCAGACGCGCGCGGACGCCCAGCGCCTGCGGGACGCGGCCAGGACCGTCGCCACCCAGGCAGAGCAGCGAGCCGACACCGCCAAGCAGGAGGCGGCCGCCACGCGCGAGCAGGCCGACAAGGACGCCCAGACCCGCAAGCGCGATGCGGCCGCGCGGGCGCAGGAACGGCGGCAGAAGGCCGCCAAAGAGGAGCGCAGGCGCAAGAGCATCGCCGAGCAGGCGGCGGCAGAGCGTCGCGACGCCGCCGACGCCAAGGCCAAGCGCACCCGCCTGAAGGCTCTCGACGACACCGCCCAAGCGCTCGACAAGCGCGACGAGGCACTCGTCGCCGAGGAGGAGGCCAACCGCCTGAAGGCCGCCGCCGGCAGCGCGAAGGCGGCCCGCAAGAGCAGCTGAGCGCGGAGCGCGCGCGTTCTCAGCGACCGACGTCCGTTCTTCCACGTCCTGACCGGGACAACCGGACGTCGGTCCGAGCGGCCACCCCGCCCGCCCCAGCGATCAACGTCCGTTCCCTGCATGATGCGAGGCCCTTGTGGCGCTGACGCGAGCAAGCCCGCGGGAGTGCGAAGCGGGTGAACGGCGGGCATTGGCGGCGGAGGGGTGCCGGCGCACAGGCGGTCACCGAGACCACCATGCTCTACTCACGCCGAAGTGGCGCGTCAGCGCTCCTCCAGGAGGAGCGTCGGCGCTCGGCTCGCGCCGCCATCCCGCTGGGGCGACCTCGGTCAGCCCGCAGGCAGCACCGGCGGTAGCCCGTACGCCCGCAGCGCGGGCGGCAGGGCGATCGAGCCGTCCTCCTGCTGCCCGTTCTCCAGCAGCGCGACGATCGTCCGGCCGACCGCGACGGCGGTGCCGTTGAGCGTGTGCAGCGTCACCGGCCGGCCGCCGCCGCCGGGCCGGTAGCGGATGTCGAGGCGACGGGCCTGGAAGTCGGTGGTGTTCGAGGTCGACGTGAGCTCGCGGTACTGGCCCTGACCGGGCAGCCACACCTCGCAGTCGTACTTCTTCGCCGCGCTGGCGCCAAGGTCGTCCACGGCGATGTTCACGACGCGGTAGGGCAGCTGCAGCTCGGTGAGGATCTCCTCCTCGATCGCCAGCAGGCGGTCGTGCCAGGCCGCCGACTCCTCGGGACGCACGAACGCGAACATCTCGACCTTGTCGAACTGGTGCACGCGGAAGATGCCGCGCGTGTCGCGCCCGGCCGCACCCGCCTCGCGGCGAAAGCACGGCGAGAAGCCCGCGTACTGCACTGGCAGCTGCTCCTCGTCGAGGATCTCCCCGGCGTGCAGCGCGGCGAGCGCGACC
Organism: Solirubrobacterales bacterium; assembly: GCA_025964155.1. Lineage (GTDB taxonomy): Bacteria > Actinomycetota > Thermoleophilia > Solirubrobacterales > Solirubrobacteraceae > Paraconexibacter. The sequence goes on along the minus strand of JAOPZJ010000021.1, from coordinate 1,972 downwards.
TCCGAGGTGCCCAGCAGATACAGGTCGTCGGCGGGCAGGTGGTAGATCTGCTGCTCGGTGTCGGGCAGGAAGCCCGTGCCGTACAGCGCCTCCTCGCGGGCGAGCACCGGCGGGATGACGGGGGTGAACCCGTGCCCCTGCAGTTTGTCCATGGTCCAGCGCACGAGCGCGAGCTCCAGGAACACGAGGTCGCCCTTGAGGTAGGCGAAGCGCGAGCCCGCCAGGCGGGCGCCGCGCTCGAGGTCGATGCGGTCCCCGGCGAGGTCCTGGTGGTCGCGCGGCTCGAAGCCGAACGAGGGGACGGTGCCCTCCTCACGCACGACGGTGTCGGTGTCCGCGGCGGTCGGATCCGGCAGGTTGGGCAGCGCCGCGAGCGTCGACTGCAGCTGCGCCTCCACCGCCGAGAGCTCGTCGCCCAGCGCCTTGCCGCGCGCCTTGACCTCCCCCATCGCGGCCACGGCGGCGGACGCGTCCTCCCCGGCCTTCTTGGCCGCGGCGATCGCGGCGCCCGCGACGTTCTGCTCGGCCTTCAGCGACTCGGTCTGCGGGATCAGCTCGCGGCGACGCGCGTCCAGCGCCAGGACGGCGTCGACGCCATCCGCGACGCCCTCGCCGCGACGCGCCAGCGCGACGCGTGCGGCGTCGGTCTCGGTCCGCAGCAGCTTCAGGTCGAGCATCGCTGCCCGACCCTAGATGGTTGATGCGCGACAGGTGTCCGTGGCGGGCCTACCCCGCGGTGAACTGCAGCGCGTACGGGTTCAGGGCGTACGGCAGCGCCCTGTCCGGATCCAGGGCGCCTGCCCCGCCGGTCGCCACCATGTCCGGCCAGCCGCGGAGCACCTGCGCGAGCACGGACGTGCCCAGCAGCAGCGCGAGGTTGCGCCCGGGGCAGCCCTGCGGGCCCTGGCTGAAGTGGTTGAAGGCGCGCTGGCGCCCGGCGTCGCCCTCCGTCCACTCCTCGGGGGCGAAGCGATCGGCGTACGCGAACGTCTGGCGGTCGCGGTGGTGAAAGCCGTTGACGATCAGGACCTGGGTGCCGGCCGGCACCGTCGCCCCGTGCCACGCGACCTCGACGAGCGTCTCGCGCGACAACAGCGGCGTGGTCGGGAAGAGGCGCATCGCCTCCTGCAGGCAGGCGGCGAGGTACGGCGCCTGGACGCCCTCGAGCTCGCCCGCGACGATCGCCCGCTGCCGAGGGTGCGTGCACAGCAGCGCCAGCGCGCGCAACGCGTTGACCGCCAGCGTGTCCTGCAGCGCGAACAGCCAGTGGGTGACCTGGCCCTCCACGCGGGTGTCCGGATCCGACGGGGCGCCCGCGATGAGGCTCGTCAGCGACCCTGCCTCGGCCGCCTGCACGTACGCCGACAACCGCGCCGTGTACGGCGCATACGAGGCCGACGGCTCCGACGGCAGGCCGTTCGCCTCGCTCATGAGCGTACCCAGCAGCGTGCTGAGCTCCTCGTCGACGGCGGCGCTGTCGCCGAGCACCACCCGGCGGACCAGGCGGCGGAACATCGCGTGCCACGCCTCGTAGTCCAGCGTGCCGTGCTCCCCGACGGCGTCATGGATCCTTTCGACCTCCTCCACGACGACATCGAGGAAGTCGCCGGCCAGGGCGTGGACCTCGGCGGGCGTCTCGAGCACCGCCTCGGTGAAGGCCCGGCGGTTGAACCACAGCTCGCCGCGCGACAACGTCAGCGCGTCGGGCTGGAAGTGCCCCATGCCCTTCCTCTTCGCCGCCGGATCCGACGCGAACGGGTGCGGGGACCCGTCCAGCGTGCGCGCGACGTCGTCCACGTCAAGGCACAGCAGCACCTTGTCGGCCATCACGCGGATCCAGACGGGGCCCGGCGCGTAGCGCTCGCGCAGGCCACCCAAGAGCCGGATCGCCCGGCCGTCGATGTCGAGCTTCGTCGCCACCGCGACCGGCCGGGACCGGCGCCTGAACAGGCCCTGCACCGCGTTGGGCACG
>JAOPZJ010000017.1 GCA_025964155.1 Solirubrobacterales bacterium | reverse complement strand
ACCGTCGCCGTCGCGCCCTCGGCACGGACGCGGAGCGCGGGTCGGCGGCCGGCGTCCAGGTGCGCCTGTCGTGCGGCGCCCGTCAGCTCGCGGCACGTCCCGGGATACAGCCCCTCGGCCCCGGGGCCGTGGGGCGCGGACGCGGCCTCGCGGATCTCGGCGCGGGTGCAGAAGCAGTCGTAGAGCAGGCCGGCATGCCGCAGGACCGCGAGCGCGTCGTCGTAGAGGGCGTGACGCTCGCTCTGGCGCACGACCTCGTCGTCCCAGTCCAGCCCCAGGGCCTGTAGGTCCTGCAGCTGCGAGGCGACGAAGTGCTCGCGCGAGCGGCCGGTGTCCAGATCCTCGACCCGCACGAGGAAGCGTGACCCCGTGGAGCGCGCCATGAGCCAGGCCACGAGCGCCGTGCGCAGGTTGCCGAGATGCAGTTCACCGCTGGGACTGGGGGCGTAGCGGCCGTCCATGGTGTCCAGGACCGCTCAGGGCCCCGCCGAGGCGCCGGCCGAGGCCAGGGCCGCCGCCGCCCGCCGCGCCGACCCGCGCGCCGCCACCCGCCGGCTCCAGTCCTGGGCGGGACGCTCGACCCAGCGCCAGCTTGCGGCCGCCACGAGCAGCGTCAGCGGGAGGATCACGGCGAGCGCGCCGAGCGTGAAGAGCGGCAGCAGGCCCTCGGCGCGGAGGACGAGCAGCAGCGGCACATGCCACAGGTAGATGCCATAGGAGCGCTCACCGAGCCACGACATGACGCGCGTGCTCAGGACCCGCGGCGCGTGCGCCGCCGCGCCCACCGCCAGCAGCACGAGGGCGAAGCCCGCCGCGGCGGGGGTGTCGCGCCAGATCCGCAGCGACTGGTCGTGCGATCCGCGCGTGGCGCTGTCGGCCGCCCACCACGCGTCACCGGCCACGAGGACGCAGCCGAGCGCGAGCAGCCCCCACATCGCCGTGCGCCGCAGCGTGCGCCCGTGGGCCGCGACGGCCGCGAGCATGCCGAGCGCGAAGTACGGCGCGAACGCCGGCAGGATCTTCGTGACCGTCGGCGCGAGGTGCGCCTGATCCGACAGCGCGTAGTTGTAGGCGGTGCCCGCCAGCAGGAAGAGGACAGGCGCCGCGATCACGCCGAGCCGGCGGCCGCGGACCGCCAGCACCCCGAGGACCGGCAGCGCGAGGTAGAACGTCGCCTCGACCGCGAGCGTCCACGTCGGAGGGTTGAGCGTCAGCAGCGTGTCCTGCGAGAAGTTCTGGGCGAAGACCGCAAAGAGCCACAGGTTCTGGGCCTCCGGCAACCGCACCCCCGGCGTGGCGTCGTGCGGCCACAGCAGCACGACCGAGCCGACGATCGCCAGCCAGTAGGCCGGGAGGATCCGCCCTGCCCGCCGGATGGCGTACCCCCGTGTGGACGGCCGCGCGCTGCCGGTGAGCGCACTGCGCACCCACGGGCCGTAGAGCAGGAAGCCGCTGAGGACGAAGAACAGTACGAGCCCCAGGCGCAACTCGTGCCAGAGGTAGTCCGGCGTCGTCGCCCGCGTCGCGGAGCTGACGCGCGGCAGCGTGTACAGCCAGGCGTGGTACGCCACGACGCTGAGCGCCGCGATTGCCCGCAGCCCGTCCAGGGCGTGCAGGCGGGGTGGGGCTGTGGGGGCGCCGCTCGCCACGCCTTGAAGCTAGCAGCGGGCTCGCTCAGCAGCCTTTGGTGGGATTCGTGAAGTCGAAGTCTGCGCCGGCGCACCGCACGAACTGCTGATCCTGGAAGACGCCGAGCTGGTTCGTCAGCGGCTTCACGCTCAGCCCGAGGTCCTGGGTCAGGACGCTTGCGATCAGGCCCACGTTGAGCAGCGGGAAGACAGCGTTCATCGTCACGTCGTAGCCGATGACCGTGCCGGTGAACGCGAAGTAGTCCACCCGGGCGGTGCTCTGCGGGGCGTAGACGAACGCGGCCGTGGTGAGGCTGAGCGAGCTGCTGCCGATCGCGACCGAGGTGCCGTTCACCGTCCCGTTGCCGGCGGCGTAGATCTGGACATTGGTCGGGCTGAGGCTCACGCCGGGGTTCAATGAGCGGATGGCCGTGTTCCCGGTGCCACCAGTGCCCGAGCAGTACGTCGACGCGGGCGAGTCGACGAATATCCGCGTGGCGCCCAACCCGGAGGTGACCGCGGCAGCCGTGCGCAGGACCGCGCTCCCGGTGATGCTGACGCCGCACAGGTGGTAGTCGCCGGCGCTCAGCGTGATCGTCCCGGAGGAGGCGCTGAGCACCTTGTTCGTGATCTGGGCCTGGCAGGTCGATGGGCACGTCGGCTTCGTGGGGTCGATCCTCGGCGGCTTGCGCGTGAAGAAGGACGTGGACGACTGCTGCTGGGGCGACGCGATGGTGATGAGCGGCCCGTTGTAGTTGTTGCCGTACAGCAGCTGGGAGGTGCGCAGGAGCGTGCTGCCGTCGGCCTCGAGCAGGTTGAGCCCGGCCAGCGCCAGCCCCGACACGTTGATGTCGTGGTTGGCCTTGATGTCGCCGTTGAGGACGCGGGTGGTCAGCAGATTCAGCAGGCCGGAGGCCGTGAAGTTCGCGTCGTGCAACCCCTCGACCACGCTGAAGGGTTGGATCGGCGACAGGACGACGGCTCGGCGCCGGCTGACGTCGTCCGACGTGCTCGCCGTGTTGTTGTCGTCCACGCCCTGGGCGACGATCCGAAAGCCGACGTTGTACGGACCAACCGCCGAGCCCCCGGGGGCCGTGCTCGTCGGCACCACGACGACCCTCACCTTGGTGTGGTTGCCGAGCTCGCGGTAGGCCAACGAGGTGACGGTCGGACCGGGGGGTGTGACTGAGCCGCACGCCGCGCTCGGTGACAGGCCGGCGAACACGAGACCCGGGACCTGCAGGCCGATGTTGACCCCGAGACACGAGAGTGCGTTGGTCAGGAATTGAAGGCCGCCGGCGCCATAGACGGGAAGCGCAGCGAGGTTCTGCGCGTTCAACGCGTAGATGGCCGACTGCAGGCCCGTGTCCGCGGCCTGCTCGGCGCGCTGGATCCGGATGTCCTTGGCGTCCAGTTGCTGCGACGTCTGCGACTGGCTCAGCGCGACGCCCACGATGGCGAGCGCGAACGCCATGACAAGCACCGCGATGACCATGATGTAGCCGTCGTCGCCGCGATCGCTGCGGAACGGGTGCAGGCGTGCTCTCACAGCGGCAATCCGAGCTCGAGGCCGCCGCCGCCGGAGACGCTGCTCGACGGCACGCTGTTCGTGATCACCGTGGAGAGGTAGAACGGCCCGGCGACGTCGGTCGAGTTTCCGTTGGGGTTGCTCGGGACGATCGCGATCGTGATCCGGCGACTGTCGTCGACGCACGACGGGCTGCACAACACCGTCTGCGAATCCTCGGTCACGAACCGGTAGACCGTGGCGGTCTGGCCGCCACCGAGGGACACATTCGTGGAGACGGGCGAGATCTGGCCGGCGGTGGGGTCGACGATGAGCTTCTCCCCAGCCGGGTTCGTGCCCGAAGCGACAGCGCTGGAGGAGTTGGAGTAGTTCTGCGCGATGACGAACCGCGTGTTCGACGAGCGCAGCCAGAAGCTCGGGTCTGCCGTGCTCGTCGCGCTGCCCGTCGGGGCGCTGCTCAGCGCCACCGCGGAGAAGCCGCTCTGGGGGATGATCCTGCGGACCTGCTCGATCTCGTCGCGGAGCTGCTGCGTCATCCTGACCTGCCGTACGTTGGACACGGTGGTCTCCGATCCCTTGGTCAGGAGCGCCACGGTCGCGATCACGGTGAGCGTGGACACGAGCATGGCGAACATCACCTCGATGACGGTGATGCCGGCATCGGCACGAAGGTGCGCCCGGCACGTCATCGGGCGAAGTTCCTCAGGGCCGCGCCGTCGTCGAAGACCATCGTGCCGGTGACGCCGGCGGGCGAGGCGCCGGCGGCGTTGGCGCCGGCGAACTCGCTCACCACGCGAACTTGCACCTGCACGTTCACATACGACGGGGCGGTCGCGACGGCCCCGGTCGCGTACGTCGGGGTCAGCGTCGCGCTCACGAGACCGGTGATCTGGGGGATCGCGGAGCCGGCGCCCACCTTGCGCGTGCAGGACGTGTTCGCGGTGCAGGCCCAGGTCACGGTGGTCGTCGGCGTGGGGGTCACGGCGGCGGCGCCCGGCGCCGTCGCCGGGACGACGAGCGTCGCGCCCGTCGCGCTGACCGTCGCGGACGTCGCGTGCTCGATGTCGTGCACGAGCAGGTCCAGGGCACGCTGGACCCGGTCCGTCGTCGTCGCCCGGCTCTCGATCACGTTCGAGTTCCGGAAGCTTGCGGCGGCCACGTAGAACGACCCGCCCAGGACGACGAACGCGAGGGCCATCGCGACGAGAAGCTCGACGAGCGTGAAGCCGGACTCGTGGAGGTGGTCGGGGGCTTGCACGCACGTCCTATCGGCAGAGCAGCCAGGATCCCCAATAGTGGGGAGGTGGAGCCCGACGCACGTCCAACGGCGCTACCCTGCCGCGTTCGTGACTGATCAGACACCACCCGAGCCCGCCCCTTGCTCGCCGTGCCGCGGCACCGGCCGGCTGGTGTCCAAATTGGGCGGCGAGGCCCATGAGGTGACGTGCGCGTGGTGCGACGGGACGGGTGTCTTCATTCCCGATCACGACGCGCAGGCCTCTTGGCGCGAGGGCGCCGAGCCGGCTGACTGAGCCGCGGGGGCCGGTGGGGTCGGCCCCCTAGAACAAACGTCGAGTTCTGCCAAAAACAGGGGATGGGTCTTTAGGTCGGGTTCCGAGCTACCGATAGCGGCCGTGAGCCAGTCCCCAAGGTGCAAGAGGCAAACCACTCGTGAGGGTGGGACGCAAAGCCACGGTCCTCGTGTGGTGCGAGGAAGCCGGGTTGCCACCGGGGTCGCAATGGACCCCCACGGCGAGAGATCCGCGGGACGCTGACTCGCTCGGTACTCATCGGTCCACTGCAATCCCCTGGAGGATTCACATGCTGCACAACAGGCTTCGCAAGCTGCGCAACGAGGACGAGGGCTTCACGCTCATCGAGCTCCTCGTCGTCATCCTGATCATCGGCATCCTCGCCGCGATCGCCCTGCCGTCGTTCATCGGCCAGTCCGACAAGGCCAAGGACTCCTCGGCCAAGTCCAACGCCCGCAACATGGTTTCCCAGGTGGAGTCCTGCTACACCGCGACGAGCGACTACGCGCTCTGTGTTGACGGCCAGGCGGCCCTGGACAAGGGCGGTATCACCGCCGTTGTCTCCGCCGGCAGCACCACCGGCTACACCGTCACGGCGACCTCGGACACGAAGAACCAGTTCGTGATCACGAAGACTTCCGCAGGCGTGACCCGCACCTGCAGCACCACTGGTGGCAGCACCAAGGGCGGCTGCACCGGTACCTCCTGGTAGAGGCGCCGCAAGGACTCGCGCGAGGCGGGCCTTCGGGTTCGCCTCGCTGAGATTCGCGGGTCGCTGCCCCGCGCTCGGTACTCATCGATTCACTGCCATCTCCTGGAGGGTTCTCATGCTTCGCAAGCTCCGCAATGACGACGAGGGCTTCACGCTCATCGAGCTCCTGGTCGTCATCCTCATCATCGGCATCCTCGCCGCGATCGCGCTGCCGTCGTTCATCGGCCAGTCCGACAAGGCCAAGGACTCCTCGGCCAAGTCCAACGCCCGCAACATGGTTTCGCAGGTGGAGTCCTGCTACACCGCGACCAGCAACTACGCCCTCTGCGAGGACGGCGCGGCGGCCCTCGACACGGGCGGCATCACGGCGACAGTCACCACCGGCACCACCACTGGCTACGTCGTCACGGCGACGTCGGACACCAAGAACACGTTCACGATCACGAAGACCGCCGCAGGCGTGACCCGCACCTCCAGCACCACTGGTGGCAGCACCAAGGGCGGCTGCACCGGCACCAGCTGGTAGTTCGACAGCAGCAAGAGCATTACGACGGATCGTGAGGCGGGCCCCCAGGCCCGCCTCACCCCGTTCCGGAAGCCTCCGCAGTCAAGACGAGCATCCCGAGGGCCGATACGGTCGCAACCCATGGTCCTCGCCCTGCCCTTCGCCGCCATCTTCGGACTCGTCATCGGGTCCTTCCTCAACGTCGTGGTCTGGCGGCTGCCGCGCGGCGAATCGCTGTCGTCCCCCGGATCGCACTGTCCGACGTGCGAGACCGCCATCAAGCCCTACGACAACATCCCGCTGTTCGGCTGGCTCATGCTGCGGGGCCGGTGCCGGGCGTGCCAGGCGCCGATCAGCTCGCGCTACCCGCTGGTGGAGGCGGCCACCGCCGTCCTCTATCTCCTCGTCGTCGCCGTCTGCTGGGACGACGCCACCCGGATCGCGCTCGGCATCGCCCTCGTCACGCTGCTCGTACCCGTCACGCTCATCGACCTGGACGTCCGGCGGATCCCGAACGCGCTCACGGCGCCGTTCGCCGTGCTGGCGATCGTGATCCTCGCCGCGCTGGACGTTGACCTGCTTCCGGAGCATCTCATCGCCGGTGCCGCCGCGTTCGCGTTCTTCTACCTGGCCGCGGTGGCCAAGCCCGGCGGCATGGGCTTCGGCGACGTGAAGCTCGC
>JAOPZJ010000015.1 GCA_025964155.1 Solirubrobacterales bacterium | reverse complement strand
GCCGTCGCCTACGTCGACCCCCTCCAGGTGAGCTCGATCCAGGCCGCGCTGCAGCGGCTGCTGCAGGACACCGACGCCCGTGCCGCGCTGGGGCAGGCCGCCCGCGCGCGGGCGGCGACCTTCAGCTGGGACCGCTTCGCCGACGTCGTCCTCACCGCGGCACTGGCAGCCGCCGGGCGCGGTCGCGCCGGGACGAAGTCGTGAACGCGACGGCCGCAAAGCCCCGCCTCACCGTCGGGCTCCCGACGTACAACCGCTTCGAGCGCCTGCCCCGGACCGTCGCCTCCCTACTGGGGCAGACGTTCACGGACTTCGAGCTCGTGATCTCCGACAACGCCTCGACCGACGCGACCCCCGAGCTGTGCGCGCGCCTGGCGGCAACCGACAGCCGGATCCGCATCGTGCGCCATGCGGCCAACCTCGGGTTGACCGCGAACTTCAACAGCGTCCTCTCCGCAGGCCGAGGCGATCTGGTGATGGTGGTCGCCGACGACGACTGGCTGGACGCGGACTACCTCGAGCGCTGCGTGGCGTTCCTCGACGATCACCCCGGACACGTGCTGGTGTCGGGCGCGGCGCAATACCACGACGGGGACCAAGCGCGCGGTGGCGGCGTCGACGTCGACTGCGAGCAGGACGACCCGGCCGCGCGCGTCCGCTGGTTCTTCGCGCACGTCGTCGACAACGCCTCCATCTACGGCGTGATGCGCCGCCCGGTCCTCGAGCGCGCGCTCCCGATGCCGAACGCCTTGGCCGGGGACTGGATGCTCATCGGCCGCCTGCTCATGAGCGGCCGGCTGCACACGATCACGGAGACCGCCGTGCACCGCTCGGTCGGTGGCACCAGCGCAAGCTTCGCGCGGACCGCCCGCTCGATGGGCCTGACCGCGCTGGAGGCCCGCCATCCCCACCTCGCGATGGGCCGGCTCATCTACCGCGACATCGCGACCGGCTCACCGGCGTACGGCTCTCTCACGCTGCGGCAGCGGCGGATGCTCGCGCGCGCCTGTGCCGGCGCGGTGCTGCGCGCGCGGCCGCTGAACGTCATCGACGACGCGCTCGCGCCCCTGCTGTCGCGGCCACGCCTGCAGCGCATCGATCGCACGATCCGCCGCGCCGTCCGCGGCGACAGCGATCAGCCTTACCTGCCCTGAGCCACCCTGCCGGTGACGTGCTCGGCGAACGCGGTGATCGACGCGAATTGCGGGGCCGGCTGCATGTTGGGCCACACCGAGCCGATCGCCGTGCTGTCATCCACCTTGGCGTGGCGGCGCACCATGTCGGGGCTGAAGCGTGACAGCAGCTCCTTGGCGAAGCCGGTGACATCGGTCGGGCGCAGCATCCGGATCCTGCGCCCGACCTCCCGCCTGTCGATCCAGCCCATGCGGTAGCCGAGGTACCAGGAGTACGCCTGGCGGTAGACGTAGTTGGACCGGCTGATGGCGATGTCGCCGAGCTCGGGTCGGAAGTTGCTCTCCAGCTGCTCCAGCGTGCGGTACATGCCGTTGATCATGTCGCTGCCCGGGAGCCCGCCCTCGAAGCCCATCTCGGCCTGCAGGTACGCGCGCCCCTCGTCCGAGCCGCCCCGCTTCAGCGTGCGGCCGAACGACTTCGGCGAGATCCCGACGACCGCGAGGCGATCCGGTACGCGGACCCAGCGCTCGGCCAGCATCATGAGCGCGTAGATCGTGTAGAAGTCCGGGTAGGGCTCGCGGAAGGCGCCGCCACGCAGCAGGCCGATGGACTGCCGCGACACGATGGTCGTCTGCAGGTTCGGGGAGAAGGAGAACTCGAAGCGGAAGAAGTCGCTGACGATGCGGCGACGCAGCGCTCGCGGGAGCTCGCCGATGGACGGGAAGCTCTCGTCGAACGGGAACAGGTGCTCGGAGTAGTGCGCCGGCGAATCGTCGTCGAGCGCGCCCGGGAACGCGAAGAGGTACGCCTCGAACGTCAGGCAGTCCGGCTCGTCGTACTCGTGCAGCAGCTGCTCGATCCGGGCCAGGGCGCCCGGCAGGAGGTAGTCGTCATCGCCGACGAGCAGCACGTAGTCGCCGTCGCTTGCCTCCAGCGCGGCGGTCCAGTTGTCGGTGACCGAGAGCGCCTCGGGCTGACGGACCACGCGCAGGTGCTCGTCGTCGGCGTAGCGCTCGAGGATCGAGGCGGTGGCGTCGTCGCTCGCGTTGTCGGAGACGACCACCTCAAAGTCCTCCGCCTCCTGGTTGAGGGCCGACTTCAGGCACTCCTCGAGGAACGCGCCGCCATTGCGCGTGGGCAGGATGATCGACAGCTTCATGCGCGCTGAGTATGGCGAAACACTGCTGTGTACGTGCTTCCCCGCCCGCCTCTGCGCTCGGCTGGCGCCAGCGCCAGCGCGACCGCCGACCCGGCCTTTGCGGCCAGCGGGCCCGCGATGTCGCGACGCCGGTCGCGCAGCAGTTGCTGCCAGCCGAAGGCGTTCCAGTCGTTGGCCGTGCGGTCGGCGGTGACGAGCTCCGCCAAAGCGAGACCGTGGCCCGCGGCGCGCTTGGCGAGGACGTCCGCGGTGATGAGCGAGAGGTGCCGCGGCGCGTCCAGGTGCGGCCAGCGCGAGCGCAGCAGCTTGAACTGCAGCGCGCGGGGATTCGGGGTGGCGATCACGAGGATCCCGCCGGGGGCGAGCGCCTGCGCCGCGCCCTGCAGCACCGGCCATGGATCGCGGACGTGCTCGATGACGTGCCAGAGCACGATGACGTCCGCGGGACCGAGCGTCGGCAGGACACTCGCCGGATCGTCGCTGTGAACCGCCTGCACGCCGATGCGCTCCTCGAGATTGCGACACGCCCCCGCGTCCATCTCGACACCGACGACGTCGAAGCCCGCGGCGTGGGCCTCGCGCGCGAAGCCGCCACGCCCGGGCCCGACCTCGATCAGGCGCCCCGAAGTGGCGTGACGCTGCACCAGCGAGAGCTTGGCCCGCTCGCTCGGGGCATCCGCGTGCGTATCGTCGGCCTCGTAGTACGTGGCCGGGTAGTACCGCTCCAGGTCGGACGGGACCTCGGCGAGGAAGACGCACGCGCACGCGGTGCAGGCGCAGTACGGGAAGCGGACGTCGGAGATCCCGCGGTTCAGGTCGCGCGCGACGAGCAGCGGCTCGGCCTCGCCGCCGCACAAGGGGCATGCGACGAGGCTCACGACCGAGACCGCCCGCGCAGCGCGTCGACGGTCTGCCGTGCCCCGGTCGCGAGGTCGTACCGCGGCGTGAAGCCGATCTCCTCGCGCAGCCGGCGTGCGTCGGCGACGATGCGCTCGGGCTCCCCGGAGCGTTGCGGGATCGCTCCCGCGTCGACGCTGTCCGGCCCGCTGCCGACGGCCGCGGCCACCGCGTCGACCACCTCGCGGATCGTCACCGGGACGCCCGAGGCGACGTTGACCGGGCCGGTCACAGCCGACGTGGCCAGCGCGCAGAACGCTCCCGCGATGTCGTCGACGTGCATGAAGTCCCGCACCTGTGTGCCCGCGGTCGTCTTCGCGATCTCACCGGCCAGCAGCGCCCGGGCCACCGACGGCACCAGGCGCCCGTCCGCCTCGCCGGGGCCGTACCCGAAGAAGACCCGGCCCCAGGCCAGCTCGAAGCCCGCCTGCTCGGCGTAGCCCGCGGCAACCTCGTGCAGCCCGGCCTTGGCGTGGCCGTAGAGCGTCGCCGGCGCGAGCGGTGAGACCCGCTCGACGAGCGTCGGCGCCTCCGTCGTCCAGTCGTACTCCGCACAGGTCCCGGCCAGCACGGCACGGCGACCGCCGGCGGTCGCGAACGCGCGCAGGAGGGCAAGCGACGCCTCGACCCAGCGCACGTTCTCCGGCGCCGTCCAGAAGCGGCCGTGCTCGGTGTACCAGGCCAGGTGGACCAGCACGTCAGGGCGGGCGCGCACGATGACCGCCTCCGGGTCGGTGAGCAGGTCCGCCTGGTGCCAGGCCACACCGTCATACGACGACGCAGGTGCCGGCCGCGTGCTGACGGCGTGCACCTCGTGCCCCGCGGCGACCAGGGGCGCCAGCGTTCCGCGCCCGATGAAGCCGGTGGCGCCGGTCACGAGGACGCGGCTCACGCGACGAAGTCCGGGTACTGCGCGTCGCGCTCGGACATGACGCGCCCGCCGGCCGGGGGCTGCGGCCAGGCGATGTCGAAGGCCGGGTCGTCCCACCGCACGCCGCTGCCGGCGCCGGGCACGAACGGGTAGGACATCTGGTAGAGCATCTCGGTGTCGTCCACGAGCGTCTGGAAGCCGTGGGCGAACCCGGCGGGGACGAAGAGCGAGCGGTCGTTGTCCTCGGTGAGCTCCACGCCGAACCACCGACGGAAGGTGTCCGAGCCGGGCCGCAGGTCGATGATCGCGTCGAAGACCGCGCCCCGCACGACGCGCACGAGCTTGGCCTCCGCATGCGGCGCGGTCTGGAAGTGCATGCCCCGCAGCGTGCCCGCGTGCCGGTTGACGGACAGGTTGCACTGCGCGACGCGCGCGTCCAGCCCGTGCTGCTCGAAGAGCTCGGCGTCGAAGGTGCGCGCGAAGAACCCGCGCTCGTCCTCCAGGCGCCGGAGCTCGAGCACGAAGGCCCCGGCCAGCGGCGTCGCCACGAGGTTCATGGGAACAGCTGCAGCTCCGGCGCCCGAGCGGCGAAGGCCCCGCCCCACTCGCGGATGTAGTCCATCTGCTGCATGACCTCGTCGCGCAGGTTCCACGGGAGGATGAAGACGATGTCCGGCCTGGTCTCGCGGATCCGGTCGGGCGAGTGGATCGGGATCTGCGTGCCCGGCAGGAAGTGCCCCTGCTTGTGGATGTTCAGGTCGACGGTGTAGTCCAGGACGTCGGTGCGCAGGCCGCAGTAGTTCAGCAGCGTGTTGCCCTTGGCCGGCGCGCCGTAGCCGACGATCGTCTTGCCCTGCTCCTTGAGGTCGGCGAGGAAGCGCACGATGTCGCGCTTGTCGGCCTCCACGCGGCGCCCGTAGTCCAGATACGTCTGCAGGTCGTCCAGGCCGGTCGCGCGCTCGCGCTCCAGGAGGTCGGCGACGGCCGGGCCGTCGGTCTTCGTCGAGTCCTCGGCGTGGCAGCCGTAGATGCGCAGCGACCCGCCGTGGGTCGGCAGCTCCTCGACGTCGAAGAGGCGCAGTCCGTGCGCCGCGAAGACCTTCTGCACGGTGAGGAACGAGAGGTAGGAGAAGTGCTCGTGGTAGATCGTGTCCCACTGCATCTCGGTGACCTGCCGCATGAGGTGCGGGAACTCCATCGTGATGACGCCGTCGTCCTTGAGCAGCACCTTCATGCCACCGACGAAGTCGTTGAGGTCCGGCACGTGGGCCAGGACGTTGTTGCCCAGCAGCAGGTCGGCCTTCTGGTCGGGCACCAGCGATCTCGCGGTCTCCACGCCGAAGAACTTCACGAGCGACGGGATGCCCTTCTCCTCGGCGATCTTCGCGACGTTGGCCGCGGGCTCGATGCCCAGGACCGGGACGCCGCGTGCCTTGAAGTACTGCAGGAGATAGCCGTCGTTGGACGCCAGCTCCACGACGTGGCTGGACCCGTCCAGCCCGAAGCGCTCGATCATCTGCTCGGTGTAGCGCTGGGAGTGCTCCAGCCACGAGGACGAGTACGACGAGAAGTACAGGTAGTCGCTGAAGATGTGGTCGGCGCTCTCGAACTCCTCCAGCTGCACGAGCAGGCAGTTCGAGCAGACGAGCGCCTTCAGCGGGTAGAACGGCTCCATCGCGTTGACCTGCTCGGGCGCCAGGAACGAGTTCGCCAGCGGCGACTTGCCAAGGTCGGCGAAGACGTGCTCCAGGGGCGTGGCGCAGAAGCGGCAGGAGGCGGACATGGCCGCAACCCTAGCGGGGAGACTCCGACATCCGACGGGCTGCCAGGGCGTGACCGATCTCCGGCGGGAAGCGCCCGAGCAGGCCCACGACGGCGAGGTAGACCACCGAGCCGACGGCCGCGCGGAGCACGTCCGGACCCCCGAGCAGGAGGGCCGCACCGACCGCCACGCCGCCCGCGAGCGCCGCCACGGGCAGCACCCCGAGGGGCAGTCGCAGCTCCGGCTCGGCGCGACGCAGCAGCATCGCGGTGAAGAGCGCCAGCGCCGTCTCGGCGCTCACCGCGGCGATCGCCGCGCCCTTTGCCTCCAGCGGCGGCACGAGGATCAACGTGAGCACGATGTTCGCCAGCAACGCGGCGCCGTTCGCGAGCATGATCTCCCGGTTGCGCCGCAGCGACAGCAGCGGGTACCCGCACGCGACGGCGACGAACGTCGCGATCATCGCCAGGCCCTGGATGCGCAGGACGTCGGCGGCCGGCGCGGCCTCGTCCCCGCCCAGCACCTGGATCGCGAAGCCGGCCCCGAGCCCGATCGCCAGCGCCATCAGCGTCCCGGCGAGGATGCCGAGCTCGAACAGCCGCGCGGTCGCCGAGGCGAAGCGCGCGCGGTCGTCGCGCACCGCCCGCGTCAGGATCGGGAAGGCCGCTCCGATGATGAGCGCCGGGACGCCGATCAGGACCTCGATGACCCGGAAGGACGTGGAGAAGTAGCCGGTCTGCAGCTCTGTCGCGGTGATCGACATGACGACGATCGCGACGCGGAAGTACGCCGCGTTGAGCGCGATCGCGACGGCGTAGGGGATCGTGTCGCGGACGAGCGGCCACCACCTGCCGACCGCGAAACTGGGACGCAGCGGCATGATGCTGCGGACGAAGAACCCGGTGAGGAGCACGCTGACGGTCCCGGCGGCGATGGGGACGGCGAGGAACGGGAGGATGCCGGCGCCCCCGATCACCAGTCCGACGACGAGCACGACCGCCACGACCTGCCGTATGAGGTCGCTCACCGTCGCCAGCCCGAAGCGCAGGCTGCCCTGCAGGCCGACGCTCAAGAGCATCTGCGTGGACTGCAACAGCATCCCGATGCCCGCCAGGAGCGTCCCCAGCACGAGCGTGCTGTCGTAGCCGAGAAGCGCGGCGAGCGCCACGCCGAAGAGGATCCCGATCGCGCTGAGGGTGACACGCAGGCCCAGGGCGTCGGCCATCGCGCGCTCGCGCTGCCCCGGCGCCAGCGTCGCGTACTCGCGCAGCGCGATCGTGTTCAGCCCCGCCTCGGTGAAGCCCGTCACGACGGCGACGATCGACAGCACCGCCACGTACTTGCCGAAGTCCACCTGCCCCAGATGCCGGATCAGCAGCGGCGCGGAGGCCAGCGACAGCAGCAGGCCCGCGACGTAGCCGGCGCTGCGCAGCGCGCCGCCGCGCAGCGCTGCCGGTCCGGCGTCGGAGGTGTCCAGCAGATCGGGAGCCACCGGGTCTGGACCGGGGGCCGGCCCCACCTCAGTCACCGCTCACTTCCAGACCTTCCACGGCGCGGTGCCCGAGTCCCACAGCTCCTCCAGAACCGTCTTCTCACGCAGCGTGTCCATGGCCTGCCAATACCCGGTGTGCTTGTGGACCGACAGCTGACCGGCCGCAGCCAGGCCGCGCAGCGGACCTTGCTCCCATACGGTCGAGTCGCCGTCCAGGTACTCGGCGACGGAGGGGTTCAGGACGAAGAAGCCGCCGTTCGTCCACGCGCCGTCCCCGCGGGGTTTCTCTTCGAAGGCGGTCACGCGGTCGGCGTCGATCTCCAGGGCACCGAAGCGACCGGGCGGCTGCACGGCGACGACGGTCGCCTGCGTCCGCTGCTCCTTGTGGAACTTGACCAGCGCGGTGATGTCCACGTCGGCCACGCCGTCGCCGTAGGTGAAGCAGAAGTCCTCATCGCCCACGTAGGGCAGCACGCGGCGCAGGCGCCCGCCGGTCATCGAGTCAGCTCCGGTCTCCACGAGCGTCACGCGCCACGGCTCGGTCGTGGAGTGGTGGACCTCCATCTCGCCCGTGCGCATGTCGAACGTCACGTCCGACGTGTTCAGCGCGTAGTTGGAGAACCACTCCTTGATTACGTAGCCCTTGTACCCCAGGCAGACGATGATGTCGTCGATGTCGTGGGCGGCGTAGATCTTCATGATGTGCCACAGGATCGGCTTGCCGCCGATCTCCACCATCGGCTTGGGTCGCAGCGACGTTTCTTCGCTGAGGCGCGAAC
>JAOPZJ010000012.1 GCA_025964155.1 Solirubrobacterales bacterium | reverse complement strand
GACCCGGCGACACCCCCGGCTGACCACACCGGAGACATCACCATCGACATCGAGCTGCCGACCGCGACCGCACCGGTCCCGGCTGGGTGACCTCGAGTGCCGACCCTCGCCGAAGGATCTGGAGCGGGCGCGCCTGGCGCATCGCGCCGACCGGATCGAGCGGGTCCTTGCCGCCTTGCGCGAGCGACACCGTGAGCGCTCATCGCGTGGGCCGCACCGCCGCCATACCCGACACCTCACCCGCCCGCGGGCTGCACCGGTTCGCCGAGCAGGAACACGCCGATCTGCTCGTCATCGGCTCGGTTCACCACAGGCCACGGCGGTCTTACGGCACGACGACCACCGGAACCTCAGCGGCGTGCAGCACGTCGCGCAGGACCGACGGCAGCACGGCGCCGAGCCGCCCGTGGTGGTGGCGACCGAGCACGATGAGGTCGGCCCCGCGCTCGGCGGCGATCCGCAGCAGCACAGCTGAAGGAAGGCCGCGCTCGACGACGAGCTCGGCCTCGTCCCCCACCGCCTCCGCGTCGATCTCCCAGGCCTGCCACAGGTGGCGATCGTCGTGCGACATGCGCGTACCGACCCGCGCGATGCGCTCGGCTCCGGGCACGGGGACGGGCTCGCGACCGAGGGCCGCCGTGGCGAGTACGTGGCCGTCGGGAGACGCGTGCTCGAGCGCCCATCGCAGCGCGGCGGTTCCCGCCGCGGAGCCGTCGTAGCCGACGACGACACAGCCGAAGTCGATGCTCATGCGCGCGGGCCAAACGGACGCAGTGACGGCTCCGGCGTCGCCGCAGGGGCGGCCGCGATCCGCGCGCGGACGTCGACCGCCACTGCCCCGGAGGGCGACACGATCAACGGGTTGACCTCGATCTCGACGACCTCCTCGTGGGCCTCGACCAGCGCGCTGAGCCGCAGCAGCACGTCCTCCACGGCGGCGACGTCGCACGGCGGCGCCCCGCGAAAACCGTCGAGCAGCGGGAACGTCCGCAGATCGCGAACCATCTCGTGGGCGTCGCGATCGGTAAGCGGGGTGAGCCGCACGGCGGCGTCACCGAGCAGCTCCGTGGCCGCGCCACCCGCCGCCACCGCGACGATCGGCCCGAACGTCGGATCGACCGTCACGCCCACGAGCACCTCCACACCTTCCGCCGCCATCTCCTGCACGAGCAACCCCTGCCGGCTCAAGCCGGCGCGGCGGAGGCGAAGCTCCATGGCGTCCCCTTCGTGTCGCACGGCGTCGGGTCCCGCAAGGCCCGTCGCCACCGCTCCGGCGTCGGTGCGGTGCACGAGCCCTGGCGCGATCGCCTTGAGCGCCACGGGCACCTGCCAGTCGGCGGCGGCCTGCACCGCCCCATCGACGTCGGGCACCACCAGGTGGCGCGGCTGCGCGATCCCGTAGAGCTCCAGCAGGGCCGTCGCCTCGGCGGGCTCCAGCCAGCCCGGTCCCCGGCGAAGCGCCTCGGCGATCAGGGCGCCCGCGGCGGCGTCGTCGACGGCGAACGCCGGCACGAGACCGGGTGGCCGGAGGCGCCACGCGCCGTACCGCGCGGCGCGCGCAACCGCCCGCGCCGCGTCTTCCGGGAACTGGAAGCGCGGCAGGTCGGCCGCGGTCGCCGGCGCCTCGCGCATCGCGAAGACCGCAGCGATCGGCAGTCCGCCGCGTACCGCTGCGTCGCGGATCGCCGCGGCGATCGGCTCGGGATCGGTCACCAGCGGCGGCACGTAAAGCACGATCAGCGCATCGACCGCCGCGCTCTCGGCGAACGCGCCGATCGCCGCGGCGAACTGTTCCGGCGAGGCCGTGGCCAACAAGTCCATGGGGTTGCCGAGCGCCGCCTCGGCGGGGAGGACAGCGCGGAGCGCGTCGACGACCTCCACCGGGGTCTCCGGGACCTCGAGGCCAGCCGCCTCGCAGGCGTCGGCGCACAGGATCCCGAGGCCGCCGCCGTTGGTCACGATGCCGACACGGGGGCCTGCCGGGGGCGGCTGGCGCACGAGCATCGAAGCGACGTCGAACAGCTCGCCGAGCGTGTCGGTGCGAACGACGCCGGCCTGGCGGAAGAGCGCGTCGACCGTGGCATCCGAAGCGGCGAGCAGCGCGCCTGTGTGGGAGCCCGCCCCCCGCGCGCCTGCCGGCGTGCGGCCGCCCTTCACGGCGATGACCGGCTTGCGGGCTGCGACGCGACGGGCGACGCGCGAGAACTTGCGCGGGTTGCCGAAGGACTCGAGGTACAGCAGCACGACGTCGGTCCCGTCGTCGCGCTCCCAGTAGGACAGGAAGTCGTTGCCCGAGAGGTCGACCTTGTTGCCGACCGACGCGAACGAGGAGAGACCGATCCCGAGCCCGGCGGCGGCCTCGATGACGGCGATGCCGAGCGCGCCGCTCTGCGAGAGGAAGCCGACTCGGCCGGCCGGCGGCTGCTGCGGGGCGAACGTCGCGTTCAGCCGGACCGCCGGATCGGTGTTGAGCACCCCAAGGCAGTTCGGCCCGACAAGCCGGATGCCACCCGCGCGGCAGATCTCCAGCAGCTCGTGCTGACGGACCTCGCCGGCCGGCCCGGCTTCCCCGAAACCGGCGGAGATCACGACGACAGCTCGGACGCCCTTGGCCACGCAGTCGCGCGCGGCACCGGCGACGGCCGCGGCAGGGGTCGCGATCACCGCCAGGTCGACGGGCTCCGCGATGTCGGTGACCCGTGGATAGGCCCTGACGCCGTGGACGCGATCGGCCCGCGGATGGACGGCGTGGACGGTGCCCGTGAACCCCGCGGCGAGCACGTTGGCGAGCACGGCGCCGCCGACCGATCCCGCCCGCTCCGAAGCGCCGATCACCGCGATGCCGCGCGGCCGCAGGACCGCCTCGACCGCGG
>JAOPZJ010000420.1 GCA_025964155.1 Solirubrobacterales bacterium | reverse complement strand
ATCGGCTCGCCGAGTTCACGAAGCTGGTCGCCACGGCGATCTCGAACACCGCAAGCCGAGATCAGGTCGCCCGCCTCGCGGACGAGCAGGCCGCGTTGCGGCGCGTCGCGACGCTGGTCGCCCGAGGGGTCCCGCCACCGGACGTGTTTGCGGCGGTGGCACGTGAGGTCGGCCAGCTCCTCGGTGTCGACGCGACGCACATGGCGCGGTACGAGCTCGACGGGACGGCGACCGGGGTAGCCGCCTGGAGTCCCGCCGGAGGTCAGGTACGGGTCGGCACACGTGTCGACCTCGACGGCGAGAGCGTCGCAGGGCGGGTGTTGCGGACCGGGCACCCCGCGCGGATGCACAGCTACGAGAATGCGCCGGGTCCTGCGGCCGCGCTGGGCCGAGAGCTGGGCCTCGGCTCGTCGGTGGCAGCCCCGGTCGTCGTCGACCAGCGCCTCTGGGGCGTGATGATCGCCTCCTCGAAGGGCGACCGGCGGCTCCCGGTCGACGCCGAGTCGAGGATCGCCGCCTTCACCGAGCTCGTCGCCACGGCGATCTCGAACACCGAGGCGCGGACGCAGGTGGGGCGGCTCGCCGATGAGCAGGCCGCGTTGCGGCGTGTGGCGACGCTGGTCGCGCAGGGTGTGCCTGCCGGCGAGCTGTTCGTTGTCGTGGCCGAAGAGGTCGGGCGGCTGCTCGGCACGCACCTCGCCGGGATGGGCCGTTACGAGACCGACGACACGATGACCGTCGTAGCCACGTGGGCCGCCGAAGGCGAGCGCCGCAGCGCCCATCCACTGGTTTCGGGTCCGTGGCCGCTCGAAGGGAGCGACGTGGCGTCGATGATCTGGAGAATGGGCCTGCCCGTTCGGATAGACGACTACGACGGCGTTCCAGGACCCATCGCCGCGTTTCTTCGGGAAGAGCTCGGGGTGCGCTCGTCGGTGGGCAGCCCGATCGTCGTCGAGGGGCGGCGGTGGGGCGCGCTGTTCGCCCACTCCAAGGACACCGAGCCGCTCCCCGCGGACACCGAGTTGCGCCTGGCGAACTTCACGGAGCTCGTCGCCACGGCCATGTCGAACGCCCAGGCGCGGGCCGAGGTCGGACGGCTCGCCGACGAGCAGGCGGCGCTGCGCCGCGTCGCCACGCTGGTCGCGCGCGAGTCGTCACCGGCGGAGGTTTTCGCCGTGGTCACCGCGGAGGTGGGACGCCAGCTGCACGCCCAGCACACGAACCTGATCCGTTACGAGCCCGACGGAACCGCGACGGTCGTGGCGACTTGGGGTCAGCTCGACGCCGCCATCGCCGTCGCCGTCGGCACGAACTGGAGCCTCGACGGCGACAGCGTCTCGGCGATGGTGCGTCGAACGGAGCGGCCCGCAAGGATCGACGACTACGCGAACGCCACGGGGTCTCTCGCGGCCTTCCTGCGGACCATCGGCATTCGCTCGTCGGTCGGCACCCCGATCGTCGTCGAAGGACGCCTCTGGGGCGCCATGATCGCCTCCTCGCGTCAGGCCGAGGCGCTGCCGGCCACCACCGAGGCGCGCATCGGGGAGTTCACAGAGCTCGTGGCCACGGCGATCTCGAACATCCAGGCGCGGTCAGACCTCGCGGCGTCGCGGGCGCGGATCGCGGCGGCGGCCGACGAGGAACGCCGGCGCGTGGTCCGCGATCTGCACGACGGCGCGCAACAGCGCCTGGTCCACACGACCATGACGCTCAACCTCGCCCAGCGCGCGCTCGGGGAACGGGACGAAGATGCTGCCTCCGGACTGGTGACCGACGCGCTCGAGCAGACCCAGCGCGCGACCGAAGAGCTGCGCGAACTCGCGCACGGCATCCTCCCGGGAGTCCTGACGCACGGCGGGCTGCGCGCCGGCGTGGACGCGCTGGCGTCGCGAATGCCGATACCTGTGCAGAACGCCGTCTCCGTGGAGCGCCTCCCGCCCGCAATCGAGGCGACCGCCTACTTCGTCGTGGCCGAGGCGCTGACCAACGTCGCCAAACACGCTCGCGCCGAACACGCCGAGGTCACGGCGCACGTCGAGGACGGCATGCTGCGGCTTGACGTGCGCGACGACGGCGCCGGAGGCGCCCGGCCCGAGGGAAGCGGCCTGCTCGGGCTCGGGGACCGGCTCGCTGCCGTCGACGGGCAGCTCCGGATCGAGAGCCCGGTCGACGGCGGCACGCTCCTCGCCGCGGAGATCCCCGTCCCCGACTGATGCGCTGTCCGGCGATGTGCGCGTCGGGCCGGCCGCAAGCTAGGCGCGCGCCCTGAGCCGTGGGAACAGCGCGAGGGCGTTGCTGCGCATGACGTCTTCGAGGTGCTGCGGGCGGTCGGCGAAGTAGGCGTCGACGTTGCGCGTGTACCACGCTGCCGTCGCGAGATCGACGGCGGGGAAGTCACTGCCGAACAGGATGTGGTCCGGCTCCACGAAGTTCTCGAGTGCGACCAGATTCGTTTCGAACCCCGACAAGGCCGTCTCGTAGTAGAAGCCGCGGAAGTCCTCGATCATCTCCTCGGGGCTCAGCTCGCCGCCCTGGTGATGCGCCAGCCCGGCGGCCCGACTGGCCAGAAACGGTGTGCTTCCGCCCGAGTGCGCGAGGACGACCCGGACGTTCGCGTAGCGTCGCTTCTTCGCCCGCGTGACAAGGTCGGCCGCCGCCTTATAGGTCTCGTTGGGGACCTCGCCGACAGGGATCGCCACGAGGCGGTTCGGGGGCCGGTTGCTGCCCGGCGTCTGGTCTCCGTGGATGAAGACGACGGCCCCCCGACGGTCGAGCTCCTCCCAGATCGGGTCGAAGGCATCGTGACCGACGTACCGCGCCTGATCGCCTCTGCCGTAGGACGACGTCAGGTTCACGCCGTCCGCCCCGAGCACGTCGAGCGCGTAGGCGAGCTCTT
>JAOPZJ010000107.1 GCA_025964155.1 Solirubrobacterales bacterium | reverse complement strand
ACCAGCGGAACAGGCCGACGTACATGAGGACGTCGAAGGCGCCGTAAGCCAGCCACCAGCCCCAGCGGACCTTGATGAGGCAGAAGAACGGCAGCAGCCACAGCGCGTACTGCGGGCTGTGCGCCTTGTTGGTCACCATGAACACGCACAGGATCGCGCCGCAGACCTGCACGAACGGGAAGACGCCCTCGCGCTTCCCCCGCCACCAGCCGACCCCGCACGCGACAGCGATCCCGGTGAGCAGCAGGACGGGTACGACGGTGTTGAGGGTGCCTGTGGAGACCGGTTTGGAGAACGCCCAGTACCAGATCGAGTTGCTGGTGATGTCGGCCGCGCGGTCCTGCTGGAACCTGTACGGCGCGAACCAGCCGCTGGGTGACGCGACGAGGAACGCCCCGTTGATGACCAGGCTGGCGAGCAGGAAGTTGACGACGCTCCGCACCGCCGCCCGGGTGTCCTTGGCGGTGAGCCGGTCCAGGACCAGGGGCAGCACGAAGAAGACCGGCCAGAACTTCAGCGACGCCCCGACGGCCAGCAGGACCGCGCACCACTGGTAGCGCTGCTTCCACCAGGCGTACATCGCGGCCGTGGTCGCGGCGACCACGAGCAGGTCCCAGTTGTGGAAGGAGTACCAGACCAGGGGCGGGGCGAAGGCGTAGATCAGGGCCCGCCATCGCACCATCCGGGCGAGCAGGAAGACGGTGAGGAAGGAGAACGGCGCGAGCAGCAGGGCGGTCAGCTGCAGGTAGCCGCCGTCACTGTGGACGAACAGCGCCGGGAACCACGCGAACAGCCCGGTCAGGACGGGGTACTCCAGGGTCCCGCCGGTGAGGTCGTCGTACGGGTCGCCGTTGCTGTAGTGGTTGACGACGAGCTTGCCGTGGATGTAGGGGAACTGGTGCCTGTCCAGGTGCCGGTTCAGGTAGAGCACCTGGATGTCGTTGCTGCAGAGCTTCTGGTCCCGGACGGTGTCGTAGTCACCGATGCACTGGGCCTTGAGGAAGTAGCCGCCCATGGTCAGGACGGCGACCGCACCGAGCAGCACCGCCAGCAGGCGCCGGGTAGCGAGGTCCACCCGGCGCACGCTAGGGCATCTCCTGCAGACTGGCGGGATGAGCGACCTGATCGTGCAGACCCGTGCCGGAGCCGTCCGTGGGAAGCAGGTGCGCGACCTGCGCTTCTGGGCGAGCATCCCGTTCGCCGCTCCGCCGGTCGGCGACCTCCGGCTGCGGGCGCCCCAGCCCCCGATCCCCTGGAGCGGGACGCGCGACGCGACGTCGTACGGGCCACAGGCGCCGCAGAAGGCGATGGGGCCCGTACGGCTGACGCCGCCGATGAGCGAGGACTGCCTGACCCTCAACGTCACGGCGCCGGCGCTGCCGAGCGCCTCGCTCCGGCCCGTGATGGTCTGGATCCACGGCGGCGGGTACACGATCGGGACCTCGCGTCAGACCTTCTTCCGCGGCGACTCCCTCGTACGGCGGGGCGAGCTGCTGATGGTCTCCTTCAACTACCGCCTCGGAGCGCTCGGCTACTTCGACTTCTCCGCCTGGGGCGCCGACACCAACCTCGGCCTCCGCGATCAGGTCGCCGCACTCGCGTGGGTGCGCGACAACATCGAGGCGTTCGGCGGCGATCCGAGTTGCGTGACCTTGGCGGGCCAGTCGGCTGGCGGCAAGATCGTTACGACGCTGCTCGGCATGCCGCGTGCGCGCGGCCTGTTCCATCGCGCTGTCATCCAGAGTCCCGGCACCCCAAATCCGTTCGAAACGCGCGAGGCGCAGGTCGTGACGGAGGCGTTCCTCGAGCAACTGAACCCCGCCACCCGCAAGGACATCGCGACTGCCGCTGCGGCCGAGCTCGTCGCCGCAGTCCGGCCCGTCGTCCAAGCGATGACAATGAGCCCATTTGGCGCGCCGCTTGGGCCGGTGCTGGACGGCGCTGTCCTGTCGGTCGCCACGCTCGACTGCCTGCGAGCCGGAGCGTCAAAGGACGTTCCGGTGCTGACCGGCACGACGACCCACGAACTCCATCTCATGCTCAAGGCGCTCGGCATGGAGGCCGCCGGCGACGAGGCGGTCATGGGATTTGCGCAGCTGTTGCCGGCGCCCCTGAGCGACCTGGTGACGCGTGCCTACAGCAACGCCGCCATGACGGGTAACGCACATCCGGCACCACCGGCACCCCTCGAGTTCCTCATGAACGACCGGATGGTGCGCATGAACTCGGTGCGGGTGCTCGAGGCCCAAGCATCGGCCGACGCGCCGAGCTTCTCCTATCTGCTGCAGTACGAGACAGCCGACGGGGATGGGGCGCCGCACTGCATCGACACGCCACTGCTCTTCGGCACGACGTCGGTCCCGGATGTCCCGGCACTCGTCGGCGAAGGCGACTCGGTCGATGCGATGGGGCAGGCAATGCGCCACCGTTGGGCCGCGTTCATGCGGACCGGAGACCCCAACGCGCCTGGCCTCCCGTTCTGGCCGCAATACACCAGGGATCGACGGGCGACGTACCTGCTCGCACTCGAGCCGGCCGCGCTCGAAGACCCATGGGGAGCGCAGCGGGCCGCGTGGGATGGCGTCGACGTACCGGGTGCGCCGGTACTGGGTTAGAGGCGCAGCGTATGTTCACCGGTTCGGGTGCCAGGAAGATCGGAAGGCGATGACGGAGTTCGGGCTGCTGTATACGACACGCGTGGCAGGCGCCCCGAAGATTGAGGAGCACCGCCTGATCCGGGAGGCCCTCGAGGCGGCTCGACTTGCGGAAGACCTGGGATTCGACCGGTTCTACGTCTTGGAGACGGAGCCTCCCGGCTCCTGGCACACGCCGGCACCGGAAGTGCTCCTCGGAGCCGTCTCCATGACCACGTCGCGGATCCGCGTGGCCTACGGATCCGCCTGCGCCCCGTTCATCGTGGACCATCCAGTGCGGCTGGCGCAGCGGGCGGCGACCATCGACATCATCAGCGACGGACGACTCGACGTGGTCTTTGGCATCACGCCGAGCGCACACGAATGCGCCCGCTTCGGTGTCTCCATTGATGATGTCCGTGCGCGGTTTCCCGACGCAGCTCAGGCGGTCGTGAAGGTCTGGACGCAGAGCCAGAACGAGCATCTGTCAGACCGCTTGACCCTTCGCCAAGGCATCGACGCCCCAGCCCTCGTCCAGCAGCCGCACCCGAATCTCATGGTGGCCTGTACGGGCCCGCAGTCGGTGACGCTGGCCGGCAGGCACGGGCTCGGGGTCGTCTGCGACGGCGGCGGCGGACCGGACGAGGCACGCAGCCGGCGGCGCAGCTACGACACCGCGATCACGGCGCGGCGGGACGACGACATGCTGGGCGCGTTCCCCTACGACCATTTCACCGTGGCGTGCCGTGCCTGCGTGCTCGATGACCGTGACGGAGCGCGGAAGGTCGGCGTGCGCTCGCGGCCGTCGAGTCGACTCAGCCCCGACCGCTTCGGTTTGCACCGCGCCCATGCCGCCTACGGGTCGGCCGAGGACGCGATCGAGGTCGCCGAGCGCATGGTGGAGGCCGGCGTCGACGAGATCCTCTTCGTCTGTGATCGAGGGGAGATCTCCCGCGAGGCCACCATCGAGACCATGCGGAACCTCGGCGAGCGGGTGATCCCGCATTTCCGCCGAGCGCCCATGACGGCCTCCGCCTCGCAGCCCCTGGCCGGCTAGGACGTCTCTGCCTTGAAAAGGAGGAGCTGGATGCGCGAGATCGCCGCTGACGTGCACATGGTGAAGGCCCTGCCCGGAGACCTGCTGAACGTCTACCTCGTCGGCGATGTCCTCGTCGATGCGGGCACTCCGCTGCACGCGAGGATGCTGTTCCGCAATCTCGACGGGCGGCCCGTTCGTGCGCACGCCCTCACGCATTGCCACCCCGATCACCAGGGTTCGAGCGCGGCCGTCTGCCGCCGGTACGGCATCCCGCTGTGGGCCGGTGTCGAGGACGCTCCCGCCATCGAAGATGGAGGGGTGATGGCCGCGAACTTCCCACGGCTCCCGTTGGTCGGCCTCTGGGACCGGGTCCTGTCGGGCGACGGGCATCCGGTCGCCCGTCGATTGCGTGAGGGCGATGCGTTGTCCGCCGGCTTCGTCGTCGTGGAGACGCCGGGCCACACGTCGGGTCATCTCTCGTTCTGGCGCGACTCCGACCGCGTGCTGATCGCCGGCGACGTGGTCCTCGGCATGAATCCGCGCACCGGCCGGCGAGGGCTACACGAGCACCTCGACTTCACGTGCACCGACTCACGAGCGAACCGCGCTTCGCTGCGGCGAGTCGCGGAGCTCAACCCCGATCTCGTGTGCTTCGGTCATGGCCCGCCGTTGAGCGGTGCCGCCGAGCATCTGCAGGCGCTGTTGGCCTCACGCGACAGCTGATCCAGCAGCGTTCGGTATCGCCGGACGCCGGGCGGCCGCGTCGGCGGCGACCGTACGGTGCGCCCCGATGACTTCCATGAACGCGATCTCGGGCACCCTGCACGTCAGCCATCTCATCGGCGGGTCCGAGGAACCGGCGAGCTCCGGTCAGGTCTTTGAGAGCCTCGACCCCCACGATGGCTCGGTCGTCGCGGTTGCCCCGCGAGGAACCTCCGCGGACGCCTTCCGAGCCGTCGGGACCGCTCGCCGAGCCTTCGACGAAGGACCGTGGCCGAGGATGCCGCCGCAGGAGCGCGCCCGCTATCTGCACGCGCTGGCCGACCTCCTTGAAGCCAACGCCGACGAGCTCGCGGCGCTCGAGACGCGTGACACCGGCAGGCCGATCAGCATCGTCGGCGCCCACGACGTTCAACGCTCGGCCCATAACCTGCGGTTCTTCGCCGACTACGTGGCGCTGGCGGGGAGTGATTCGGTCTCGTCCGACGGGCGACTCTCGTACGTGCTGCATCCGCCGGCGGGCGTCGTCGTGGCGATCAGCCCATGGAACCTTCCGTTGATGCTCTCGACCTGGAAGGTCGCTCCGGCGCTGGCGTTCGGCAACACGGTTGTCCTCAAGCCGGCGGAGCAGACGCCGGCAACGGCATCGCGCCTAGGGCAGCTCGCGCTCGAGGCGGGCCTGCCCGAAGGCGTGCTCAACGTCGTGCACGGTTTCGGTCCGGGTGAGGTTGGCGAGTCGCTGACGACCGACCCTCGCGTCGACCGCATCACGTTCACCGGATCGAGCGAGACCGGACGAAGGATCATGGCCGCCGCCGCGGCCAACCTCACGCCGGTGAGCCTGGAGCTCGGCGGGCGTTCGGCGAACGTGGTCTTCGCCGATGCCGATCTCGACCTGGCCCTGGAAGGCTCATTGCGCGCGGCGTT
>JAOPZJ010000414.1 GCA_025964155.1 Solirubrobacterales bacterium | reverse complement strand
CACCAGGGCCTCGCTTTGGATCGTCGCGCGCGGCGGGCCGCCCGCACCCGGCAACGGCCACATCGCGCAGACCGCCGTCGGCAGGGCCGCGGTGGACGCCGCGTACGAGGCCGGGCTGGCGACGGGCGGCAGCGACGACGGGCCGCCGGGGCCCCGCCCGCGGTACGGTCCGCGCTACTACGCCGCGTACCTGCGTGACCCCGACGGGCTGCGCGTGGAAATCGTCTCCGGAGCCCATTGAGTAGGCTCCGACGCTCTATCGAGCACCCGGGGCGCACGCCGCAGGAGTCCTCGAACTTGCGTGTTCCCTCTCCCAGGAAGGTACGATCCCATGTCCGTACGCGTCGGCATCAACGGCTTTGGCCGCATCGGCCGCAACGTCTTTCGCGCTGCCAAGGCAGCAGGCGCCGACATCGAGTTCGTTGGCTTCAACGATCTGACCGACAACGCCACGCTGGCCCACCTGGTCAAGTACGACTCGATCCTCGGGCCGTTCCCGGGCACCGTCGAGGCCTCGGACGCCGGCATCGTCATCGATGGCACCGAGATCAAGGTCTTCGAGCAGCGCGACCCCGCGAGCATCGACTGGAACAGCGTCGGCGCCGACATCGTCATCGAGTCGACCGGCTTCTTCACGAAGGCGGAGGCGGCCAAGGCCCACCTCGGCGGCTCGGTCCAGAAGGTCGTCATCTCCGCGCCGGCGTCGGGCGAGGACATCACGGTCGTCCTGGGCGTGAACTTCGACAAGTACGAGAAGGACAACCACCACATCATCTCCAACGCGTCGTGCACGACGAACTGCCTCGCGCCGTTCGCCAAGGCGATCCACGATGCGATCGGCATCGACCACGGCCTGATGACGACGATCCACGCGTACACGGGCGACCAGCGCCTGCTCGACGCGCCCCACAGCGACCTGCGCCGCGCCCGCTCGGCCGCGACCAACCTGATCCCGGCCTCGACCGGCGCCGCGAAGGCGGTCGGCCTCGTCCTGCCGGAGCTCAAGGGCAAGCTGTCCGGCTTCGCGGTGCGCGCCCCCGTCCCGGTCGGCTCGGTCGTCGACCTGACGATCCGCACGGCGAAGGACACGACGGTCGAGGAGGTCAACGCCGCGGTCAGGGCCGCCGCCGACGGCCCGATGAAGGGCATCCTCGCCTACACCGAGGACCCGATCGTGTCCAGCGACATCATCGGCAACCCGCACAGCGCGATCTTCGACTCGCTGCTGACCGTCGCGATGGACGGCCGCATGGTCAAGGTCGTGGCCTGGTACGACAACGAGTGGGGCTACTCCAACCGTGTCGTCGACGTCGTCCAGAAGGTCCTGTAGGAGGGGATCTTGTCCCACCCGCCCATGCGTACGCTCGACGACCTGGAGCTCGATGGTGCCCGCGTCGTCGTCCGGGTGGACTTCAACGTCCCCCTCGACGGCGCCCGCGGGATCGCCGACGACACGCGCATCCGCGCGGCCCTGCCGACGCTCGAGGCACTCAGGGAGCGGGGGGCGGCGCAGCTTGTGCTGCTCGCCCATCTCGGGCGCCCGAAGGATCGTGAGCCCGAGTTCTCGCTGGCTCCGGTCGCAGCGCATCTCGGCGAGCTGCTGGGGCAGGACGTGCCGCTGGCGCCCGAGCCCGAGCGCGACGAGCTCGGCGACGCACCCGTCGTGATGGTGGAGAACGTCCGCTTCTTCCCGGGCGAGACCGACAACGACCCGGAGCTCGCGGCACGCTATGCGGCGCTCGGCGACGCCTTCGTCAACGACGCCTTCGGCGCCGCCCACCGCGCACACGCCTCCAACTACGGCGTGGCGAAGCTCCTGCCGTCGGCCGCCGGGCTGCTGCTCGAGCGCGAGGTCAGGATCCTCACCGGCATCCTCGCCGACCCCGGCCGCCCGCTCGTGGCGATCGTCGGTGGCGCCAAGGTCACCGACAAAATCGGCGTCCTCCAAGCGTTCCTTGGGCGTGCGGACACGATCCTCATCGGTGGCGCGATGTGCTTTCCCTTCTTTGCCGCCCAGGGTCACAGCGTCGGCTCGTCGCTGTGCGAGGCCGCCGGGATCGATCCGGCCCGCGAGGTCCTGGCGAACGCGAAGGAGGGCCAAGTGCTGCTCCCGACGGACCTGAAGCTCGGCCGCGCCTTCGACGCGGCGACCGAGACCCAGGACCTGGACGGCGTCGACGTGCCGGACGGCTGGATGGGCCTGGACATCGGGCCCGGGACAGCGGCCCGCTACGCCGACGTCATCATCGGCGCCGGGTCGTGCTTCTGGAACGGACCGATGGGCGCGTTCGAGCTGCCCCCGTTCGCGGCGGGTACCCGGGCGGTCGCCGAGGCCGTCGCGAAGACCTCCGGTACCACGGTCGTCGGCGGTGGCGACAGCGCTGCGGCGCTCACACAGTTCGGCCTGGCAGACCAGGTCGATCATCTCTCCACCGGAGGCGGCGCCTCCCTGGAGCTCATCGAGGGCAAGCGCCTTCCCGGAGTCGAGGTCCTGAGTTCATGAGCGCGAAAAGCTTCGCCCAGGGGGCTCGCTTTCCGTTGGCGTCCCACACGATTCGGAAGGCTTAGTGTGAGTTCACGTACCCCGTTCATCGCCGGCAACTGGAAGATGCACAAGACCATCGAGGAGGCCGAGGAGTTCATCGCGGCCTTCCTGCCGCGCGTCTACGCCGCCGAGCACGTCGACATGGCGCTCTGCGTCCCGTACACGACGCTCGGCGCGCTGGTCGACTCCACCCGCGGCTCCCGCGTCGGCGTCTACGCCCAGAACATGCACTGGGCCCTGGAGGGCGCCTACACCGGCGAGATCAGCCCGAGGATGCTGACCGAACTGGATGTGCACGGCGTCGTCCTGGGCCATTCCGAGCGCCGGCAGCTCTTCGGTGAGACGGACGAGGCGCTGCAGAAGAAGGTCCCTGCTGCCCTGGCCGCCGGGCTGGCGCCGATCCTCTGCGTCGGTGAGACCGAGGACGAGCGCGAGCGTGGCGACACCGAGCGCAAGCTGCGCCACCAGGTGCTCGAGGGCCTCGAGAAGGTGGCCCAGGATCGCCTGCACGAGGTCGTCATCGCCTACGAGCCGATCTGGGCGATCGGCACCGGCCTGACAGCCACCGTCGAGCAGGCGCAGGAGGCGTGCTCGTTCTGCCGCGCCCTCGTCGCCCATTTCTCGCCGGAGGCTGCCGAGCGGATCCGGGTGCTCTACGGCGGCTCGGTGAAGGCCGAGAACGCCGCCGAGCTCATGGCGCTGGAGGATGTCGACGGCGCCCTCGTCGGCGGCGCGTCACTGGACGCCGAGTCCTTTGCGGCCATCATCGACGCCGCGGCCTGATGGCCCACCCGAGCGTCTGCCTCGTCATCCTCGACGGCTGGGGGCTGGCGCCGGAGGGCCCTGGCAACGCTGTCTCCCTCGCGCACACACCCATCTTCGACGAGCTCTGGGACCGGTATCCGCACACGCAGCTGGCCGCGTCCGGGCGTGCGGTGGGCCTGCCCGAGGGGCAGATGGGCAACTCGGAGGTCGGGCATCTGAACCTCGGCGCGGGCTCCGTCCTCCGCCAGGACCTGACGCGGATCAACGATGCGGTGGTGGACGGAACGCTGAACACCAACGAGACGCTCCGCGCCGCCTTCGAGGGCTTCGAGCGCGTGCACCTCATCGGCCTCGTCTCCGACGGCGGCGTGCACTCGTCCGACCAGCACCTGAAGGCGCTCATCGAGCTCGGCGCCGAGCTCGGCGTGCCGGAGCTGATCGTGCACGCCTTCACCGACGGACGCGACACGCTCCCGAACGCGGGTGCCCAGTACCTCGCCGACGTGGAGCGGTGGTGCAAGGACTCATCCCCGCCGACCCATGCCCGTGTCGGCAGCGTCGTCGGCCGGTACTACGCGATGGACCGTGACCGGCGCGCAGAGCGCACTGCGGCCGCCGTGCACCTGCTGATGGACGGCAAGGCCGAGCACCACGCCGAGACCGCGGAGGAGGCGGTGCTCGCCGCGTACGAGCGTGGGGAGACCGACGAGTTCATCAGCCCGACGACGGTCGACGGGGAGGCCCGCATCCGGCCGCAGGACAGCGTGCTGGCGTTCAACTTCCGCCCGGACCGCATGCGCCAGCTCACCGCGGAGATCGCGCCGAGGGTCGCCCGCTACACGACGCTGACGGAATACGACGAGACCTGGGAGTGGCCCATCGCCTTCGCCGCCGAGCGCCCGGGGACGACGCTGGCCCAGATCATCGCCGACGCCGGCGGGCGCCAGGTGCACGCCGCGGAGACGGAGAAGTACCCGCACGTCACCTACTTCTTCAACGGCGGCGAGGAGCAGCCGTACGAGGGTGAGCGCCGTGAGGTCGTGCCCTCGCCGCGCGACGTGCCGACCTACGACCAGAAGCCCGAGATGAGTGCCCGCGAGGCCGCCGACGCCTTCCTCGTCGCCTGGGGTCAGGACGACCCCCAGTTCGGGATCATCAACTTCGCCAACGCGGACATGGTCGGCCACACCGGCGTCATCCCCGCCGCGGTCAAGGCGATCGAGACGGTCGACGCCTGCCTCGGGGACGTCGTGCTCGCCGTCCAGCGCTCCGGCGGGGTGCTCATCATCACCGCCGACCACGGCAACGCCGACCACATGCTCGAGCCCGACGGGTCGCCGAACACGGCGCACTCGACGAACCCCGTGCCGCTCATCGTCACCGACGAGGACGTGGCCCCGCTGCGCTCGGGCGGCGTGCTGGCCGATGTCGCCCCGACGGCCCTGGAGCTGCTGGGGATTCAGCAGCCGCAGGAGATGACCGGCAAGAGCCTGCTGGGGTAGCGCGGGCCAGGCGCGTCAGTACCGCGCGCCCTCCGCCGCCGGCATCGCGTCCAAGGCGGCCAGCGCGGCGGAGTCCAGCGTGACGCGGGCGGCGCCGGCGTTCTCTTCCAGGCGCTCCACGCGGCGTGTGCCCGGGATCGGGATGACGTGCTCGCCCTGGGCCAGGACCCAGGCCAGCGCCACCTGCGCTGGGGTCGCGTCCAGCCGCGCTGCCACCTCGCGCACGACGTCGACGAGCGCGAGGTTGGCCGCCATCGCCTCGGGCGAGAAGCGCGGGTTCTTCGCCCGGAAGTCGTCGTCGCCGAACGACGCGGCGCTGATCGCACCCGTGAGGAAGCCGCGACCGAGCGGGCTGAAGGGGATGAAGGTGGCACCGTGTGCGGCACACCAGGCCACCACGCCGTCGTCGATCGCGTCGCGTGTCCACAGGGACAGCTCGCTCTGCACGGACGCGACGGGATGGATGGCGTGTGCCCGCTCCAGGTCGTCCACGCTCACCTCCGACAGGCCGATCGCCCGCGTCTTGCCGTCGGCGACCATCTGCGCCATCGCGCCCCA
The DNA here is from genome assembly GCA_025964155.1 of Solirubrobacterales bacterium. GTDB lineage: Bacteria > Actinomycetota > Thermoleophilia > Solirubrobacterales > Solirubrobacteraceae > Paraconexibacter. The sequence goes on along the minus strand of JAOPZJ010000414.1, from coordinate 4,500 downwards.
GGAGTCCTCGAGTGGGACCTCGGGGTCCACGCGGTGCAGCTGGTACAGGTCGACGTGGTCGGTCTGCAAACGCTGCAGCGAGGCGTCGATGGCGGCGCTCAGGTGCTCAGGGGTGCCGACCCGTCCGATGCCGTACGCGCTGTGGGCGTCGCTGCCCGCCTGCGCCTCGCCGACCACGAGGCCGCCCTTGGTGGCGAGGACGACATCGTCACGACGACCGTGCAGCGCGCGGCCGAGCAGCTCCTCGTTCGTGAACGGCCCGTACATGTCGGAGGTGTCCAGGAAGCTCACGCCGATGTCCAGCGCACGTCGGATCACCGCGGTGTTCTGTGCCTCGTCGCGGCCCTCCTCGCCGTAGGCCCAGCTCATGCCCATGCAGCCGAGGCCGATCGCTCCGACGGCCGGACCGCCGGGACCGAGGATGCGGGTGGGGAGACGGTCGTCGGAGCTCATGGCCTCACGCTAGCGCTCGGCTGGCAGCGGTATGGTGGCGCCCATGTCTTCAGACGCGAAGCAGCTGATCGAGGAGCACACGAGGTGGCTGCTGGAAGAGGTGCCGGCGCTCAAGCCGCTGAAGCTCGTCGTGGGCTTCGACATGATCGGCCGCGGCGACATCCAGCAGTTCCGCATGGAGCTGCCCGAGATCACCGTCACGAAGGACATCGGGACGGACGCGCGGATCCGCGTCGAGATGCGCCGCGAGTTCTTCAACCTCATGGTCGAGCACGGCGCGAAGATCGCCGACTGGCGTGAGGCCTTCCACGACGGCAAGGCCAAGGCCATCGGCGTGCAGCAGTACATCCGCCTCATCGTCCAGGTCATCGAGAAGCAGGAGGAGCGGGACCGACTCAAGCGGCAGACCCGCCGCCAAACCCCCTCGTGACGCCGCTGCCCGGCACGCCCGCGGACGCCGGCTTCGCGATGCCGGCGGAGTGGGCGCCGCACGAGCGCACGCTCATGGCGTGGCCGTGCCGGAGCGACATGTGGCAGGACCAGCTGGCGGGCGCGAAGGAGCAGTACGCGGACGTCGCCAACGCGATCGCGGCCTTCGAGCCCGTGACCATGGTCTGCGCCTCGGCCGCGGACGCGGCACAGGCCCGTGCGGCCCTCACCGCCGGCGTGCAGATCGTCGAGCTGCCGATCGACGACTCCTGGCTGCGCGACAGCGGTCCGATCTTCGTCCTTGACGGCGCCGGGCGCCGGGCGGGGGTCCACTTCGGCTTCAACGCGTGGGGCGAGAAGTTCACGCCGTGGGACCAGGACGCCGCGGTCGGCGCGCGGCTGGTGGAGCTCGTCGGCGACCGGCTGTACCGCGCCCCGCTGATCCTCGAGGGCGGATCGATCTGCGTCGATGGCGCCGGGCGCCTGGTCACCACCGAGCAGTGCCTGCTGAACCCGTCGCGCAACCCGTCGCTGGACGCGGGCGCGATCGCCGGCCACCTCCGCGACCACCTCGGTGTCCAGGAGGTCGTCTGGCTCGGTCAGGGCCTCGTGGAGGACAAGGACACCGACGGGCACGTGGACCTCATCGCCGCGTTCACGGCGCCCGGCACGCTGCTGCTGCAGTCCTGTCCGCCCGGTGACCCGAACCACGAGGCGATGGCGGAGAACGCCGAGCGCGCCCGCGCCGCGGGCCTGGAGGTCGTCGATTTCCCGCTGTTGGCCCGTCCGACCGTCGGCGGCGAGCAGATCGGCGCGTCGTACATGAACTTCACGATCGTCAACGGCGCCGTCGTCGTCCCCACCGCCGGGGTCGCCACGGACGCCGAAGCGCTGCAGCGGATCGCGATGGCCTATCCCGCGCACGAGGTCGTCGGCGTCCCCTCCGAGATCATCGCCTGGGGCGGCGGCGGCCCGCACTGCATCACACAGCAGGTGCCGGCGGCCTCCTCGCCGGCGGCTTGAAAGCCGTAGCGAGTCCCCCGCCTGCGGCTCGGAACGTCGCGCTCAAGAACCTGCGCGCCTAGACTTCGAGGTGTGCCCGAGTTCGACCTGATCACGGCCGTCGGCGCCACGCCGGAGTCCCTTGCGCGCGTGGAGGATCCCCGCCGGACGCCGCTGCGCGTCGCCGCCGTGCAGCAGCAGTGGTACCCCGACCCGGCCGAGCATCGCGCCGCGCTCGCCCAGGGTGTCGCGCTGGCGGCGGAGCAGGGCGCGCGGCTCGTGTGCCTGCAGGAGCTGACGCTGTCGCCCTACTTCGCGATCACCGCCGACGGCCCCACCGGTGCGGGCGCCGCGCCGGAGGACCTCGACGACGGGCCGACGCGTGCCCTGGCGACCGAGCTGGCCGCCGCCCACGGCGTCCACGTGCACGCCTCGCTGTACGAGCGCGCCGACGGCGACGACGGTCTGGGCTTCAACACCGCGATCGTCGTCGCCCCGAACGGGGAGCTCGTCGCCCGTACGCGCAAGCTCCACATCCCTGTCACCGAAGGCTACTTCGAGGACAAGTACTTCCGTCAGGGCCCGGCGGGAAACGGGACGGACGCCTTCCCGGTCGTCCCGCTGGCGGGGGCGAAGTTCGGCTTCCCGACCTGCTGGGATCAGTGGTTCCCCGAGCTCGCCCGGGCGTACTCGCTCGCGGGCGCGGAGATCCTCGTCTATCCGACCGCCATCGGATCCGAGCCCGACCACCCCGGCTTCGACACCCAGCAGCAGTGGCAGCAGGTGATCGTCGGCAACGGGATCACGTCGGGGACGTTCATGGTCGCGATCAACCGGATCGGCACCGAGACCGTCGACGGGGGGGACGAGATCACGTTCTACGGCTCGTCGTTCATCTCCGATCCGTACGGCCGCATCCTCGTGCAGGCGCCGCGCGACCGCCCGGCCGTGCTCGTCGCCGACTTGGACGTGGATCAGCGCGAGGACTGGCTGACGCTCTTCCCGTTCCTCACGACGCGGCGCCCGGACGCCTACGCGTCGCTGGCGGACGCCGGCATGACGCCGCAGCGGCCGGTGCCCTGAGTTGCTCGCCTGGCGGCTCGCAAGTCATTGCGAGTTGCTCGCCTAGGGGCTCGCAACGTCGCGCCTATGGTTGCACCGGCCTTAAACGGGCGGCCAGGATTGCTCTGCCTCGCACCACCAGGTGGTGCGGCCCCCGACGGCGGCCTTGACCATCGCCCCGCCGCAGCGCGGGCACGACGCGTCCTTGTTCCGGAAGTCGATGATCGCCCCGTGGTGGACGCCGCCGGCCTTGATCGCCGCCCTCGTCGCTCGGCGCGTCGCCTTCCACAGCGCGTCCAGCTCGTCGTCGTCGAGGGTGCCGGCCGGACGCAGCGGCGCGGCGCGCGCCTGCCACAGCAGCTCGTCGGCCAGCAGGTTGCCGACGCCGGCGATCACCGACTGATCCATGATGCGCGCCTTCAGCGGCGCGTCGCCGCTGCCGACACGTGCCCGGAAGTCGGCCTTGGAGATGAGCAGGGCGTCGGGGCCCAGGCGCGTGAGGTCCGGGTTCAGGACCGCGCGGCCCAGGCGGCGCTTGTCGAACAGCAGCAGCGCGCCACCGTCGGCGAATTCCAGCGCGAACCGCGTCCACGCGGGGTTCCCGGACAGCCGCGGATCCGGGTGCCCGCCGGCCGCCGCCGCCCTCGCCTCGGCGGGGGACATCGGGTCGCCGCCGTAGGCGGTGCTCTGCGTGGAGCCCTCGGCGCCGATGACGACGATGCGCCCCGCCATCCCCAGGTGCAGGCCGAGCGTCGGTCCGTCGCCGTCGTCCGTCTCCAGCCACATCGCCTTGCCGATGCGGTGCGCGGCGGTGGGGGTGCGGCCGACGAGCGCCGAGGCGATGTCCCCCGGCAGATGCGGCCGGCAGACGTACGTGTCGGCGTCGTCGACGGCGGCGATGGTGTGGCCGAGGGCGCGCTCGGCGATGAGCGAGCGCGCCGCCTCGACCTCTGGCAGTTCAGGCATGTGGGTCTCTTCCGTGCCGCCCCCTGGACGGCGATCAGCTAAGGCAATGCCCCGGAGCGTCGCCCCGGGGCCATACCATCACCTTAGCGGTGCGCCGTCCTCGTACAGCTTCAGCACCGTCACGGCGTCGTCGGGCGACGCGTCGTAGCAGAGGCCGCAGAGCACGCACTCGTCGAGGTTCTCCTCGACGAGGTCGACGCCCGTCTCGGTGCCCTTGAAGATGTTCACCGGGCAGACCTCGTTGAGCTTGGCACCGAGCGCCGGGTCGGACGTGAACTGGTCCTTGACCTCGACGCCGATGAAGATCGCGTCCTTCCTCATGCTGCGCTCCTCTCCGCGATTGCGGCCTTGACGAGGTCGGGGATCTGGTCGATCCGCTCCACGACGGGGATGCCCGCCTCCCGGAGGCGCGCGATCTTCTCGGTGGCGCTGTCCTCCTTGCCCTCGACGATCGTGCCGGCGTGCCCGAACGACATGCCCTGCATCTCGTCGTCGTCCATGAACTTGCCGGCCATGAAGGCGATGATCGGCAGGCGCGAGTTGTTGTCCTTGACCCACTGCGAGAGCTGGGCCTCCATGCGGCCACCG
>JAOPZJ010000410.1 GCA_025964155.1 Solirubrobacterales bacterium | reverse complement strand
ACCGGCGGTCGCCGATCCGGCGGCCGCCTGTCCGGCACCCTGGGTGATGAGGAACTTCTTCAGCAGCAGCAGCGGACCGAGCGGGAACATCGCCGCCAGCGCGCGGTTGGTCGTGCGCAGGTCCTTGTCGAAGTCGTGGCAGCGGTCGCATTGGCGCAGGTGGCGGCGTACAGGCGGGCTGCGGCGCTTGAGGCCCTCGGCCACCTCGCCGAGCTCGTCCCGGACGTCGACGCAGGACATGCGGCGCGCCTCGGCGGCCTCGGCGAGCGAGACGCGGGCACGGACGAGCAGCGACTTGACGGCGGGCACCGTCGTCTCCATCGCCTCGGCGATCTGCTCGTAGCTCAGGGCGTCGATCTCGCGCAGCAGCAGCGCCGTGCGCTGCGTCTCGGCGAGCTCCTGCACGTCCCCGATGAGCTCGCGGAACTGCTCGCGGGCGTGGACCTTGTCGGCGGTCGAGGTGCCGTGGTCGGCGTAGTGCACGTCCATCGAATCCACGCCGATCGCCGTCTGGCGGCGCATGTGGTTCAGGCTGCGGTTGCGGGCGATGCGGTACAGCCACGGCCGCACGTTGATCGGCCGAGTGTCGGCGAGCATCGCGTTGAAGGCGGCCGCGAAGACCTCCTGCAGCACGTCCTCCGCGTCCTCGCGGGAGCCGAGCATGTGGCGGCAGAACGCGAGCAGGCGGGACTGGTAGCGGGCCACGAGCGCCTCGTAGGCAGCCTGGTTCCCGCGTCGGGTCAGCGCGACGAGTCGCTCGTCGCCCGCCATCCGCAACAGCGGAGTGGGACCGCGCAGGCCGGCTGCGCCGATGGATTTGAGGCTGGAGACTTCCACGTGGCCACGGGGAGGTGCTAGACGAACAACTCCCAAGACATCGGAAAGTTGCGCGGCGCGGCGGCATCAGGACGACGCCACCGCGCCACTCAGGGTACCCCGTCAGGGTTATCCGTTCAGCGGGTGAACGACTTCGCCCCGGTCTTGAACGCGGTGTAGCTGGGGCGGATGCTGCCGTCGGGGTGCACGAGGCCCGCGTCGAAGCGGTTCTGGCAGTCGGTGCCCTGCCAGTTGTACGAGTACAGGCGCGTGATGTCGCTGCGGTACTTCTTGGCCAGCGTGAACATGTACGTCATCCGGTTGCCGGCGCGGGATTCCGAGCACGGGAAGGACGCGCCGAAGGACACGAGCGCGCCGGTCTCCGTCAGCCAGAAGTCCGTCGACGTGCGGTCGTACTTCTTGACGGTCCGGATGATCGTCGCGGTGCCGGTCGAGCGCTTGCGGTTGACGTCTGAGTAGTTGTGGATCCCGACGATCTTCGCGTACTTGCGCTTGGCGGCCGGGACGGCGGCGTACCACTTCTTGATGTAGGTGTCGACGCCGGCCTGGTCCAGGACGTCCAGCGCGACGATCGTGCAGCCGGAGCAGATCGAGCGCATGGTCGTGAAGAACTGCGCCGCGCGCTTGGGGCTGCGGTACGTCGGCTGCGAGGCGTGGTTGGCCTCGTTCCACACGCCCCACTCCTTGACGCCGAGCTTCTTGTAGCGGCGGACGAGCGCGCCGACGTCCTTCTTGTACGCGGAGACGGACGGCAGCTTGGCCTTCTTGGAGGTGAAGTCGTCGGTCGAGATGTGCATCAGGACCTTGACTTTCGCGGCCGTGGCGGCCTTCACGAAGGCGTCGGCCTTGGCGAGCTCGCCCGCGTTGTGGATCGAGTTCCAGGGGATGAAGTAGCGGGTCTTCTTCAGGTTCAGGGCCTTGTAGGCCGGCGAGGCGAACATCGTGGGGCTCTGGTCGCCGATACCGACGGCGATGTTGGTCTTGGCCTGCGCGATGCCGGCGGTGAGCACGAACGTGCCGACCAGCGCTGCGAGCAATGTTTTGTAAGCGTGGGACATATGCATGAGCAACCGACTATGCCCACGCCGGGTTGCGGTCATGCCCCCAAAGACCGTGCGTAGGGCAACCCCGTGACCCATGACACACAGGTGCGACCCACGTTGCACCGGACGGTTGCTGATTGACTTTGGGCCACCTCGCTGCTTAGTGTCGGCGTGCCTGTCGCCTTGGAGGTGCGATGTGGCTCCGGTTGGTTGACCAAAGGGAGAGGGTTGAGGCACTCGACGGCATTCGGGAGGAGCCTCGCTATCGTCGCCGTGCTTGCGGCGGTGGCGGCGACCGCCTTCGTGCTGCTCGCCTCCGGTGGTTCTGACTACACCGTCCACGCCCGCTTCCAGAACGCCAGCCAGCTCGTCACGGGTGACCTCGTCCAGGTCGCCGGGGTGAAGATCGGCGAGGTGACCGACATCGCCCTCACCGATGACGGTCAGGCCGATCTGACGCTGCGGATCACGGACGGGACGTACGCACCGCTGCGCGACGGGACCCTCGCGACGGTCCGCCAAGCCTCGCTGTCGGGGGTGGCGAATCGCTACATCGACCTGCGGCTGCCGACCGGCTCCGCGCCGCACGAGATCGACGACGGCGGCACCATCGCGGCGGCCGACACGACGAGCGCGGTGGACCTCGACGAGCTCTTCAACACGTTCGATCCCCAGTCGCGCAAGGCGCTGCAGAGCGTCATCCGCGGCTTCGCGACGTCGTACGGTGGCCGCGCCAAGGAGGCCAACGCCGGGTGGCTGTACCTCAACCCGTCGCTGGCGGCCACGAGCCGGCTCTTCCGCGAGGTCAACCGCGACACGCCGCTCCTGCGCCGGTTCATCGACGCCAGCTCCAGCCTCGTGACCGACGTGGCCGCCCGCCGTGACGACCTCGCCGGCCTCGTCGACAACCTCGCGACGACGACTGGCGCCATCGGGCGCGAGAAGCAGGCTCTGGCCGGCTCCATCGACCAGCTCCCGGACTTCATGCGCCGCGCCAACACGACCTTCGTGAACCTGCGCGCCACGCTCGGCGACCTGGATCCGCTCGTGCGCGACTCCAAGCCGGTGGCCAAGAAGCTGCGCCCGTTCCTGGCGGCGCTGCGTCCGCTGGCCAAGGACGCCGCGCCGACCCTGCGCGACCTCACAGCGCTCATCCGGCGCAGCGGCTCGGGCAACGACCTCGTCGAGCTGACGAAGCTCACCGTCCCGCTGGCGGCCATCACGACGAAATCCGCCACGCGCGCCGGCAAGACACGCGACGGCGCGTTCGCCGAGACCGTCAGGGCGCTGGACGATGCCACGCCCGAGCTGCGCTTCGCGCGCCCCTACGCAGTGGACCTCACCGGGTGGTTCGACGACTTCAGCCATTCGGGCATCTACGACGCGCTCGGCGGCGCCTCCCGCGCGGCGCCGTACGTGAACGCCTTCACGAACGCCAACGGCATCCTCAAGCCGATCCTGGACCCCATCGTCGGCAACCAGGCGTTTGCCGCCGTCGCCGGGCTGAACCAGCGCAACCGCTGCCCGGGGTCGGTCGAGCGGGGGTCGCTCTGGCAGCCGACGCCCGACACGTGTGACCCCAGACAGATCCCGATCGGTCCATGAAGCGCCTGGCGTCCGTCCTCACGGTTTTGACGCTCGCGGTGGGATTCGCGGTGGTCGCCGGCGGCGCCGGCAACTCGGCAGACCAGCCGGAATACTCGGTCGAGCTCGACAACGCCTTCGGTCTCATCGGCGGCGCGGACCTGAAGATCGCCGGTGTCCGGGCGGGCAAGATCACCGACATGAAGCTCAACGCCGCGCACCGCGCGGTCGTCAGCTTCACGATCACGAAGACCGGGTTCGGGTCCCTGCGCACCGACGCGCGGTGTGAGACGCGCCCGCAGTCGCTCATCGGCGAGTACTTCATCGACTGCTCGCCCGGCACCGCCCCCACCGAGCTGAAGCGCGGTGCCGTCATCCCGGTGGCCCGCACGAGCTCGACGGTCGCGCCCGACCTCGTCAACAACGTGCTGCGCCGTCCCTACCGCGAGCGCCTGGCGATCCTGATCAACGAGCTCGGCGCCGGCGTCGCGGGCAACGGCAAGCACCTGAACGACGCGATTCGCCGCGCTGCGCCCGCGCTGCGGGAGACCGACAAGGTGCTCGCGCAGCTGGCCAGGCAGAACCAGGTGCTGCAGGACCTCACGGTCAACGCGGACACGGTGCTCGCCGACCTGGCCGCCAACCGGAAGGATGTCGGGCGCTGGGTCGTGGAGGCGCGCGACACCGCCGTCGCGTCGGCCGAGCGCAAGGCGGACATCGCCCTCGGCTTCCGCCGGCTGCCGGGCTTCCTGAAGGAGCTGCGGCCGACGATGGCGGCCCTCGGCGCCACCGCCGACGCGCAGGCGCCGGCGCTGCGCAACCTCAGTCAGTCGGCGGACGAGCTCGAGCGGCTGTTTACGAACCTCAAGCCCTTCAGCGACGCGAACCGACCCGCGCTGCGGGCGCTGGCGCGCGCGTCCGTCACCGGCGGGCAGGCCTTCAAGGCCGCCACGCCGGTGGTGCAGCAGCTGGCGGCGTTCGCGCAGGGCACCCCGGAGCTCGGCAGGAATCTCGCCACAGTCCTCAAGCACCTGGACGATCCCGCGCACGCCGTCGAGAACGACCCCCGTGCCGCCGCGGCAACCGGGCGCGCGGCGCCGACGGGCTACAGCGGCCTGGAGGCGCTGCTGACCTACGCCTACGACCAGACGATGTCGACGAACATCTTCGACGCGAACGAGCACATCCTCAAGATCGGCGTGATCCCGCCGACGTCGCCTTGCGCCTCGTACGCGGGCAAGGCGCGATACGAGGAGGTCAAGGCGGAGTGCGACACGCACCTGGGGCCCAACCAGCCGGGCCTGAACTTCACCGACCCGACCGCCCGCGCGGGCGACACGCCGATCCGGCGCCGCGCCGCCGCCGACCGCAAGCGCAGCAGCGGCGACCGTGCCCCCGCGCCCGTGACGCAGGACGCCGCACCAGATGCGGGGGCACCCGCCTCTCCGGCGCCGGCCACGCCGTCCACGAACGGTCCCAAGGTGCCGACGCTGGACCTGCCCCCGCTGCTCCCCGGCCTCGAGGATCCGCCGCCGATCCCGCTCCCGGGCCTCGGTGCCCTGGGCCAGAAGCTCACGGGCGGCACGGGCGTCGGTCGCGGCGTCCGCAGCGGCGCGGCGGCGGCCATGGCCCAGGCTGAGCTGGCCACCGGCAAGCAGGCGCGTGACGCCGGTACGTCCCTTCTCGCCTACCTCCTAGGCCGATGAACCGTCGCGGCCAGGCCTCCATCGTCGCCAACCCCGTCCTCGTCGGGGCGGTCACCACGCTCGTCGTCGTCGTCGCGGTCTTCCTGGCCTACAACGCCAACAACGGCCTGCCGTTCGTCCCGACCCGGTCACTGGACGTGCAGTTCTCGAACGGCGCGAACCTCGTCAAGGGCAACGAGGTGCGCTCGGGTGGCTTCCGTGTCGGCGTCATCGAGGAGATGGAGCCCGCGCGCCTGGCCAACGGCAAGGTCGGCGCGCTGCTGCACCTGAAGCTCGACAACAAGATCGGCGACATCCCGGTCGACAGCACCGTGAAGGTCCGTCCCCGCTCGGCGCTCGGCCTGAAGTACGTCGAGCTGGAGAAGGGCACGTCGACGAAGGTCATCCGCAACGGTGGCCTGCTGCGTGCGACCCAGTCCTCGGTGCCGGTCGACCTGGACGAGGTCTACAACACCTTCGACCTGCCGACGCGGATCGCCTCGCGCGAGAGCCTCGAGGGCTTCGGCGACGCGTTCACCGGTCGGGGCGCGGACCTGAACCGCACCATCCAGAGCGCGCCGTCGCTCTTCGGCCACCTTGCGCATGTCGCCCGCAACCTCGCGGACCGCCGCACGCGGCTGGGCACCTTCTTCGACGAGCTCGGTGACGCCGCGCGCATCATCGCGCCGGTGTCCAAGGTGCAGGCGCGGCTCTTCACGACGATGGCCGACACGTTCGAGGCGCTCTCGCGTGACCCGCAGGCGCTCAGGAACACGATCGCCAAGAGCCCGGACACACTGCTGGTGGGGGCGCGCTCGCTCGCGGTCCAGCGTCCGTTCCTCGATCACACCGCCGCGTTCTCCGACGACCTGCTCGGTGCCACGCGCGAGCTGAAGGCCGCGCTGCCGACCGTCAACCGCGCGCTCGAGGTCGGCACGCCCGTCACGAAGCGCACCTCGGCGCTGTACGACGATCTGCAGGGCTCGATGACCGCGCTGCGCGACCTGGCGGTGGCTCCGACGACCATCGGGGCGCTGCGCGGCTTCACGGCCACCGTCACGACCCTCCAGCCGACGCTCCGCTTCCTCGGGCCGTACGTCACCGTCTGCAACAGCTGGAACTTCTTCTGGACGCTGGCCGCCGAGCACCTCAGCGCCCCGGACCCGAGCGGCAGCGAGCAGCGCGCGCTGGTGAACGTCAGCGAGCAGGGCCCGCCGACCGAGAACGACAGCGTCTCGTCGGACACGGCGAACGAGTTCGCCCACGGCAAGCAGGACCAGCACCTGCACACCGCGGCCTACGGGCGGGCGATCAACGCCAAGGGCGAGGCGGACTGCCAGGCAGGCCAGAGCGGCTACGTGCAGCGCAGCAACCCGCACCGCGATCGCACGCTGAAGGGCGACCCGTACGACAAGGTCGTCGCCGACCCGCCGCCCACCGCGGGCCTGCGCGTCGGCTCGACCTACGCGCAGGTCGACCGCCAGGGCAAGGGCGTCGGCCGCAACGCCGACCGCGTCCCCGCCGGCCAGACCTTCACCTCCGGGCCCGGCGGGCGCGGGGCCAAGCTCCCCGACCCGGACGCCGCGTCCACCCCGAAGCCATGAGACGCGGTCAGCGCCAGGGACTCTCGAACTTTGCCATCGGCGCGATCGTCATCCTCGTCGTGACGATCGGCACCTTCCTGGGGTTCAACAAGGAGATCCCCTTCCGCCACCACTACGAGTTCAGCGCGGCCGTGAAGAACGCCAACGGCCTGCGCACGAACTCACCCGTGCGGATCGCGGGGGTCAACGTCGGCAAGGTCGTGAGGATCGAGAAGGCCGGCGCCGGCGAGTCGGCGGCGCGCATCACGATGCGGCTGGACAAGAGAGGCATGCCGCTGCACAAGGACGCGACCGTCGCGATCCGCCCGCGCATCTTCCTGGAGGGCAACTTCTTCGTCGACGTGCAGCCCGGCTCGCCGAGTGCACCGACGATCAAGGACGGCTACACGGTCCCGATCAACCAGACGAGGAGCCCGGTGCAGCTGGACCAGGTGCTCACGACGCTGCAGGCGCCGACGCGCAAGGACCTGCAGCGGCTGCTGAAGTCCGTGTCGACCGGCCTCAGTGGTCAGGGCGGCGCAGGTTTCAACCGCTCGATCCGGTACTGGAAGGACGCCTACAAGCACTCGGCGACGGTCAACGAGGCGACGCTCGGCACCGCCGAACACGATCTGTCGGGCTACATCGCCGGCGCTGGCGCGACCGCCGCCGCGCTGGACGCCGACCCACGGCGCCTGCAGTCGTTCGTGACGGACTTCAACACGACCGCCCGCGCCTTCGCGATCCGCGACACCGCACTGTCGGCGGCGCTGCACGAACTGCCCAAGACGCTGCGTGCCGCCCAGCCGGCGCTCGCAGCGCTCAACACCGCGTTCCCGCCGCTGCGGCGCTTCATCGCCGACGTGCGGCCCGGGGTGCGCTCCTCCGGCCCCGCGATCGACGCGGGCCTGCCGTTCGTCCGCCAGCTGCGCGGCCTCGTGAGCCGACCGGAGCTGCGTGGCCTCGTCGCCGACCTGCGCCCGACGGTGCCCAGCCTCGCACGCCTGACGCAGACCAGCGAGCCGCTGTTCCAGCAGGTGCGCGCCGCCTCCAGCTGCCAGAACGAGGTCGTCCTGCCATGGTCCAAGGACACGATCCAGGACAAGCAGTTCCCCGCCACGGGACCGGTCTACCAGGACTCGGTGAAGGTCCTCCCGGGCCTGGCCGGTGAGAGCCGCTCCGGGGACGCCAACGGCCAGTGGTTCCGCGTCCTGGTCAACGGCGGCGCCTACGCCACGCCGCTGGCCAACGGCCGCTACATGCTCACGAGCGAGCCGCTCATGGGCGCCAACCCGCCGCCGTCGCCGCGCAGCGCGCTGCGCTCGGACGTCGCGTGCGAGACGCAGGAGCAGCCCGACCTCCATACCGCCTTGGCGCCCGTCAGCAGCCGCAAGGCGGTCATCCCGGCGGCGAAGCTCCCTCAGCAGCTCAAGCTGCGCTACCGCGCCGTGAGCTGGTTGCGCAAGCAGATCACGGCTTCGGGCGACAAGGGCCTGCGCGTCAGCTCGGTCGCCGCCACGCTGCAGACCGTCGCCGAGCTGAAGGCGCTGCGCGTCGGGGCG
>JAOPZJ010000405.1 GCA_025964155.1 Solirubrobacterales bacterium | reverse complement strand
ACCGTCGTCGACGGCGCCGGCCGGCCAGCCCGCCTCGCGGACGCCCTCGACGACCACGACCTCGGACGGCTGCCGATCGCTTCGAGCACCGCGCTGCACGCGCAGGCCCGGGCGCGCCGCGTCTGCGAGCTGGCGGCCGCGTGCGCGCTGCCCACCCGTCACGGCGCGTTCCGGGCGGCCACCCACGCAAACGCCGACACCGGCGGCGCGACGATGGCGCTCGTCCACGGGGATCCCGCGGCCCACACCGCGCCGCTCGTCCACCTCCACAGCGGCTGCCTGCTCGGCGACGTCCTGCGGTCGCAGCTGTGCCGCTGCCGGGAGGACCTCGAGGCGGCGATCGGCGCCATTCTCGCCGAGGGCGCCGGGCTCCTGCTGTACACGAAGCCGTCCGCCATGACCCCGCTTGCCTGCGGCGCCGGGCAGCCGGCCGACGCCGCGGTCGCGGCCGGCCTGCTGCGCCGCGCCGGGGTGACGCGCCTGCGTCTGGCCGACGGCGATCCGCGGACCGAGGCCGAGTTGCGGGCGCTCGGTCTGGACGTGATCCCGGCTGGCCTGGAGGCCGCAGCATGAGCTCAGCAGCTGTCCTCCAGATCGTCTCCGTGGTGGGCAATCCACGCGCGGAGTCCCGGACGCACGGCCTGGCGCGAGCCCTCGCGGCGGCGCTCGTCGACGTCGCCGATGCGGACGGTGGTCGGAGCGCGACCACGGCCGAGGTGGACCTCGCCGGGCTCGGCCCGAAGATCCTCGACTGGGCCGACGCCGACGCCGAGGCGGCGACCGACCGGGTGCTCGGCGCCGACCTGCTGATCGTCGCGAGCCCAACCTACAAGGCGACCTACTCGGGGCTGCTCAAGGCGTTCCTGGACCGCATCGGCGGCGGCGCGCTCGGCGGGACGCCGGCGATCGGCGTCCTGCTCGGCGGCGCGGCGGACCATCGCCTCGCGGTCGACGTGCACCTCACGCCGCTGCTGCTCGAGCTCGGCGCGGCGATTCCGGTCCGCGGCCTGTTCGTCCTCGAGGCCGACGCCGAGGCGTTTCCGACGACCGCCGGAGCTTGGGCGGCGGCGCACGGGCCGGCGCTGCTCGGTCGCTGAGGCGCCCGCGGCAAATCGGATGCAGCTACGTCCGCCCACCAAACGCAGCTGCATCCGATCCGTCAGCCGCCCGGAGTCCACCCCCGATCGACCAGCGCCGGGCGCACCGCGCGCACGGCGACGTTCGGGTCGGCGCGCACCGCCGCCGCCGTCACGCGCTCAGTCGCCCACCCGAGCCGCACGAGGGCCGCGTCGCGGTCCGCGTCCCGCCGCCGGTTCAGCGTGAGCCGGTGCTGCTCGCCGTCGACCTCGAGCACGAGCCGGTAGTCCGGGAAGGACAGGTCGACCTCGATGCGTCCGATGTCCGTGGTGACGCGGTGCGCGATCACCGGCTCGGGTAGCCCCGCCTCCACCAGCGCGACCGCGGCCATCACCTCCTCCGCGCTGCGCCAGAGCCGGGGGCCGACATCCAGGATCCGCCGCAGGCGCGCGGATCCCGGACGATCGCGGGCGCGTGCGGCCGTGCGCAGTTGGGCCGGCCGGCGGAACCACCCGTCGCGCTCCGCCTGCGCGGCCGCCGACTCCACCGCCCGGTCGCTGACCGTGTGCAGCGCGGCCGCGAGGTCGAGCATCGTCCGCTCGACCGTGGTGATCGGGATCCGCTCGCGGGTGGTGCGATCCGCGTCCGGCAGCGTCGCCGTGACGTGCAGGTCGATACTGGCGACCGCGTGCCGGCCGGACGCCTGGATCAGCACCTGCGGCCGGCGCGGGGGGACGCGCAGCAGCCCCCACCGGACCGCGGCGGACACGCAGAACAGCAGCGCCTCGTCGCCGGCGGCCCAGACCGCGGCGAGCTCACGCCCCTGCGGCGCGAGCGTCGCCGCCGGCACGAGTGCGTAGACGGCGCGGTGCAGCCGATGGATGCGGTGGGCCTCGAGCCAGCGGTGGATCGCGGCATCCGTCAGGCCGGCGGCGCCCAGGTCGCTGCGCCGCAGCACGCCCCACTGCTCCGCGGCCAGCGCCGCGACCAGCCGCTGCCGATCGGCGGCCGCGATCGGATGCAGTGCCGTCCGCTCACCGAACGTAGCTGCATCCGATTTGCCGTCGCGCGGGGTCATGCCTCCAAGGAGGCACGGACCGCGCGATGTGTCTCAGGCCCGCCGCCACTGGCCGGTGGATGCGGGAGACGCAGGTCATCGCGAACGCGTTGAAGGGCAGCCGGCCGCGGGGCGGGACGGCGGGGCTCATGACCGCACCCCCGCCGGCACACCGCGACGGTACGCCGCGCCCGGGTGGCGGGGTGACAGCCGCGGCCCCACCTGGCCGTCGAAGAGCTTCTCCCGCAGCGTCCCCTCGCGGTACTCGCGCTGGACGATGCCGCGCTCCTGCAGCACCGGGACGACGCCGTCGATGAAGTCGACGAACGAGCCCGGCGTCGTCGTGTAGGTGAGGTTCACGCCGTCGATGCCGCCCTCCTCGTGCCACGCCTGCAGCTCGTCGGCCACCTGCTCCGGCGTGCCGACGATGCGCGTGTTGGCGATCCGCTTGACGAGGTCGCCGAAGCGCCACGTGTGGTCGGGGGCGGCCTCCGCGAGGCCCTTGATGATCCCCTCCTGCGAGTTCGTGCGCAGGTCGCCGATCGGCGTGTCGGGGTCGTAGGCGCCGAGGTCGGCGCCGAGCCAACCGGAGACGACCGCGAAGGTTCCCTCCTCGCTGAGCTGCTCCTGGACCTCCCGCTCCTTCGCGAGCGCCTCCGCCTCCGTGGCGGCCGTGATGACGGTCAGCCCCTGGAAGACCAGCAGGTCGTCCGGGTGGCGGCCGTGCCGCACGAGCCGCGCACGGAGGTCGTCGACGTTGGCGCGCGCCCCGCGGATGTTCTGCGCGACGATGAACGTCGCCTCCGCGTGCCGGGCGGCGAACTCCCGGCCGCGCTCGGAGGAGCCGGCCTGGAAGAGGACCGGCGTGCGCTGCGGCGAGGGCTCGCTCAGGTGCGGGCCGACGACGTCGTAGTACTCGCCGACGTGGCCGATCTCGTGGACCTTGGCCGGGTCGGCGTAGATGCCGCGCTCGCGGTCGGCGACGACGGCGTCGTCCTCCCACGAGCCCTCCCACAGCTTGTAGAGCACCTCGAGGTACTCGTCGCCGCGGTCGTAGCGGGTGTCGTGCAGCGGCAGGTCGCCGTAGCCGAGGTTGCGCGCGGCGTTCTCCAGGTAGGACGTGACGATGTTCCAGGCCACCCGCCCGTCGCTGTAGTGGTCGAGCGTCGAGGCCCGCCGCGCAAAGCTGAACGGGTGCTCCTGCAGGATCGACAGCGTGAAGGCGAGGCCGAGGTGCTCGGTGACGTGGGCCAGGACGGGCACGAGCGCGCTGGGATCGTTGACCGGGAACTGGACGGCGTTGCGGACCGACGCGTCACGGCTGCCCTGGTATACGTCGTAGGCGCCGACGACGTCGGCGAAGAAGACCGCGTCGAACTTGCCCCGCTCCAGCAGCTGGGCCAACTCGACCCAGGGATCGAGCTTCGTGTACTCGCGCTGGCGGGTGTCCTCGCGGGTCCACTGTCCCTGGACGATGTGGGAGACGACGTTCATCGTGAACGCGTTCAGGCGCAGTCGGCGCTGGGCGGGCATCAGAAGAATCCGTTCTGCGGGAGTGCCGCCTCGTTGATCGTGTGGTCGCCGATCGCCCTCGCCTTGTAGAGCGTCGGGTTGTGCGAGGCGAGCGTGCGGATGTTGCGCCAGTGGCGGTCGAGGTTGCGGGACTGCTTGGTGGCCGACGCGCCGCCGACGCTCGGCAGGACCGCCGCCGCGGTGCGCGTGGGCTCGTCGTCGGTCGACGCGTAGACGACCACCCAGTCGGAGAAGCGCGACCCGGTCGAGTAGTACTTGGTGCCATCCAGGCGCCATTGGGTGCCATCCAGGCGCCATTGGTGTCCCGCGCGCGCGAGGCGGGTGTCCAGGACGAACTCGCCGACGGGGCGCTTCCCGCCGACCTCCGACGCGGCGTTGCCGAAGATCGCGCCGCGGACGATCTCGTCCAGCCAGCGCGAGCGGACCTCCGGGTCCGTGTCCAGCAGCCGCAGCTCCACGAACCAGAAGTGGGCGCGCAGGATGTGCGCGACGTTCGCGTCGGCGTGCGCCAGGTCGATCAGCGTCGTGAAGAGCTCGCGGTGGCTCGCGCCCGTGCCGCCGTCCGCAACGGGGACGCGCAGCGCGCCCAGCCGTGCGCCGCGGATCCGCTGGATGGCGTCGACCGGGGGGCGCTCGTCCCGCTCGCGGGCGAAGGCGCCCGCTGCGATGTCCGCCAGCAGGTCGCGCAGCTCGCGTGAGCCCGGGGCCACCGGCACGACGCCGGCGGCGGTCGCCGTGGCGCTCATGTCGTCGCTCCCGAGGTTGCGCCGGCGCCGGTCGCCGCTGGCGTGAACGCGCCGCGGTAGCGCGCCGCCGGATGCCGCGCGCTGAGCCGGTCGTTGCCGAAGAGCTTGCGCCGCAGCGTCCCCTCGGCGTACTCGCGCCGGGCGAGGCCGCGGTCGCGGAGCATCGGGATGACGTGGTCGATGAACTCGACGTAGGACCCGGGGATCGTCGCGTTGACGACGTTGATGCCGTCGACGCCGGCGGCCCGCCACTCGGCCAGACGATCGGCGATCTGCTCCGGTGTCCCGACGACGCGGGTGCGCTGCGCGGTGAAGCGGGCGACGTCGGCCACCGTCGGGCGGTCGCCCTCGGCGCCCTCGGCGATCCACAGCAGCATGCTGCGCACGCCCTCCGTCTCGATCTCGTCGACGGGCGCGTCGAGCGGCAGGTCGCCGAGGTCGGTCCCGATCGCGCCGCCCATGTGGGCGATCTGGCCGGCGACGTCGATCCGGTCGTCGAGGTCCGCGGCCTTGCGCCGAGCCTCCTCCTCCGTCGAGCCGACGACGAAGTTCAGCCCCTGGAAGAACTTCAGGTCGTCGCGATGGCGGCCGTGCTCCTCGACGAGGCGACGGGTGTCGTCGATCAGGACGCGGGCGCGCTCCGGATCCGGGCTCTGGATGAACTGCGCTTCGGCGTGGCGCGCGGCGAAGTCCCGCCCGACCGGGGACGACCCGGCCTGGAAGAGCAGCGGCGTGCGCTGCGGCGACGGCGCCACGAGGTGCGGGCCCTCGACGCGGTAGCGCTCGGAGACGTGGTTGATCTTGTGGATCTTCGACGGGTCCGCGTAGACGCCGGACTCGCGGTCGCGCAGCAGCGCGCCCTCGTCCCACGACCCCTCCCACAGCTTGTAGAGGACGTCGAGGTACTCGTCCGCCCAGGCGTAGCGCTCGTCGTGCTCGGTCAGCCCGTCGAGGCCGAAGTTGCGGGCGCCGTTCTCCAGCGCGTTCGTGACGATGTTCCAGGCGATCCGGCCGTTCGAGGCGTGGTCGAGCGTGGAGAGCCGGCGCGCGAAGTTGAACGGCGGCTCCTGCATCGGCGCGGCGGTGACGGCGAGGCCGAGGTGCTCGGTGTGCGACGCGAGCGCCGACAGGATCACGAGCGGGTCGTTCGACGGGATCTGCAGGCCGAGCTCGGCGTGGAAGTCCCAGCCGCCGCGGAAGTCCCCGTACAGCCCGACGACGTCGGCGAAGAAGATCGCGTCGAACCCGCCCGCCTCAAGGCGCTTGGCCAGATCGACCCAGAGGTCCAGCTCGTTGAACCGGATCTGGTCGCCCTCCGGCGCGCGCCAGAGGCCGTGGGTGATGTGCGACGCCGTGTTCATCACGAACGCCGCGAAGTGCAGGGGACGGGTCATGACGCGGCCCCGGCCGGCTGCGGCGTGAACGCGCCGCGGTAGCGCGCGGCAGGGTGGCGGTCGGGTAGTCGGTCGGTCCCGAAGAGCTTGCGGCGCAGCGTGCCCTCGGCGTACTCGCGCCGGGCCAGGCCACGGTCGCGCAGCACGGGCAGCACGTGGTCGATGAACTCGACGTACGAGCCGGGGATCGTCGCGTTGATCACGTTGATCCCGTCGACGCCGGCGTCGCGCCAGCTCGACAGCACGTCCGCGATCTGCTCCGGCGTCCCCACCACGCGGCCGCCGCGGGCGCGCAGCCGGACGATGTCCTCGAGCGTCGGCGTGCGTCCCTCGACGCTCTCGCGCAGCCAGTTCAGGCCGCTCTGCCCGCCCTCGGTGTGGATCACGTCGATCGGCGTGTCGCGGTCATAGCCGCCGAGGTCGATGCCGACCGAGCCGCCGAAGTGCGCGATCTGCCCTTCGATGTCGACCTTCGCCTCCAGCTCGGCCTCCTTCGCCCGCGCCTCCGCCTCGGTCGAGCAGACGACGAACGACAGCCCCTGGAAGAACTTCAGGTCGTCGCGGTGGCGGCCGTGCTGCTCGACGAGTCGGCGCGTGTCGCCGATCAGCGCCCGGGCGCTGCCCGGGTTCGGGGTCGCGATGAACTGCGCCTCCGCGTGCTGCGCCGCGAAGTCGCGGCCGACGGGCGAGGAGCCCGCCTGGAACAGCAGCGGCGTGCGCTGCGGCGACGGCGCGACCAGGTGCGGACCCTCCACGCGGAAGCGCTCGGACACGTGGTTGATCTTGTGGATCTTCGACGGGTCCGCGTGGCGCCCGGACGCGCGGTCCTGCAGCAGCGCGCCCTCGTCCCACGACCCCTCCCAGAGCTTGTAGAGGACGTCGAGGTACTCGTCGAGCAGGCCGTAGCGCTCGTCGTGCGGGAGCCGCTCCGCATGACTGAAGTTCTCCCACCCGAGCAGGTTGGAGACGATGTTCCACGCGATGCGGCCGTTCGACGCGTGGTCGAGCGTCGCCACCTGCCGCGCGAAGTTGAACGGCGGCTGCTGGATCGGACCGGCGGTGAAGGCGAGGCCGATGTCGGTCGTCGCCGCGGCCAGCGCGGACAGGATCACGAGCGGGTCGTTGCTCGGGATCTGCAGGCCGAGCTCCGCGTGGAAGTCCCAGCCGCCGCCGTAGTCGCCGTACAGGCCGACGACGTCCGCGAAGAAGATCGCGTCGAACCCGCCGGCCTCCAGGCGCTTGGCGAGGTCGACCCAGAGGTCGAGCTCGTTGAAGCGGATCTGGTCGCCCTCGGGGTCGCGCCAGAGGCCGTGGGTGATGTGCGACGCCGTGTTCATGACGAACGCGGCGAACGCGAGGGGACGCTGCTGCTGCTGGGTCATCGGGCACTCCTGATGGGGTCGGTGGCCGCGCGCCGCTCGAGGAGGGGGACGGCCGCCAGCAGCCGCTGGGTGTAGGGCTCCTGGGGGCGGTAGAAGACGTCGTCGGCATCGCCGTGCTCGACGACCCTGCCCTCGTTCAGGACGAGGACGCGGTCGGAGATGTGGTGGATGACGCCGAGGTCGTGCGAGATGAACAGGTAGCTGACGCCGAGCTCGTCCTGGAGGTCGACGAGCAGGTCCAGCACCTGTGCCTGGATCGAGACGTCGAGCGCGGAGACCGGCTCGTCGCAGACGATCACGGACGGGTCCGGGCCGAGCGCGCGGGCGATCGCGACGCGCTGGCGCTGGCCGCCGGAGAGCTGCAGCGGCCGGCGGCCGCGGTGCTCGTCCTGCAGGCCGACGAGCTCGAGCAGCTCGGTCACGCGCTGCCGGCGAGCGGCGTCGCTGCCGTAGGCGGCGGGGTCGAGCGTGTCGCGCAGGACCCGCTCGACCGACCAGCGCGGGTCGAACGAGCTGAGCGGGTCCTGGTAGATGACGGTGATCTGGCGGCGGCGCGCGCGGCGCTGGCGCTCGGGCAGCCCGGACCACGCCTCGCCGTTCAGGCGCACCTGCCCGCCGTCGGGCTCGACGAGCGCGAGCGCGATCCGCGCCGTCGTCGTCTTGCCCGAGCCGGACTCGCCGACGACGCCGAGCGTCTCCCCGGCGCCGAGCACAAACGAGACGTCGTCGACGACCGTGCGGTCCAGGCCGTCCGGGCCGCGGTAGCGCTTGGTCAGCCCCTCGGCCTGGATGACCGGCGGGGCGATCTCGGGCCCCGCGCCGCGACCGGCGCTCGCCGTGGGCGCCGCGCTCACCTGCACCCGCGGCGGGGACGCGGGCGAGAGGCGCTGCCCGCGCGAGTGCGCGGACGGCACGGCGTCCAGCAGTGCCTGCGTGTACGCGTGCTGCGGGTTGCGCAGGACCGCACGCGCGTCGCCGCGCTCGACGATCTCGCCGTCGCGCATGACCGCCACCTCGTCGGCCATCCGCGAGACGACGGCCAGGTCGTGGCTGATGAGGATCAGCGTCTTGCCGCGGGCCTTGGTCGCCTCGAGCAGGTCGAGGATCTGCGCCTGGACGGTGACGTCGAGCGCGGTCGTCGGCTCGTCGGCGATGACGAGTTTCGGGTCCAGCGCGAGCGCGGCGGCGATCAGCGCGCGCTGGCGCAGGCCGCCGGAGAGCTCGTCGGGACGCTGGCGCGCGCGCAGCTCGGGCTCCGGCACGCCGACCTGCCGCAGCAGGTCGATGACCTTCTCCGCCCGCTCCTCGCGCGTCCCGGCGCCGTGGAGCTTCAGCCCCTCGGCGATCTCCTTGCCCACCGGCCGCAGCTGGTCCAGCGAGACGAGCGCGTCCTGCAGGATGAAACCGACGTCCTTGCCGCGGATCGCGCGCCACTGGCGGTCGCCGAACCCGAGCAGGTCCCGGCCGTCGAGCTCGAGCCGGTCGGCCTGGACGACTGATCCACGGCCGGTCAGGCCGACGAGCGTCCGGGCCGTGACGCTCTTGCCCGACCCGGACTCGCCGACGATCGCCAGGCACCGGCCCGGCGCGAGCGTGAACGACACGCCCTTGACGACCTCCCGGTGGGCCTTGGGCGGGCCGAAGCCGACACGGAGGTTCTCGACGCGCAGCAGGTCCCCGTGGGAATCTGCGCCGGCATCGCTGGTGTGTGGCCGCCGGGCGGCCAGTTCGACGGTCATCGCTGGTTTGCTCCTTCGAGTCGTTGTTGGGCATAGCGGCCGAGGGTGGTGACCGCCAGGGCGAAGGCCACGATCGTCAGGCCGGGGACGACCTCCAGCCACCAGGCCTTGGTGACGTAGCCGCGGCCGGCGTCGAGCAGGGCGCCCCACTCCGGCGCCGGCGGTGCGACGCCGAGGCCGAGGAACGCGAGGCTGGACGCCCACACGATCGACTGGCCGAGGCCGAGCGTGACGACGACCACGAGCGGCCGCATCGCGTTGGGGAAGATGTGGCGGCGGATGATGCGCGGGTAGGAGTGGCCGAGCGCCGAGGCCGCCTCCACGTAGCCGGACCCGCGGACGGCGAGCACCTGGCCGCGGACCATGCGGGCGTAGCCCGGCGCCGTGCCGATGCCGACGGCGACGATCTGCGTCGTCGCGCTGGCGCCGAAGACCGTGACGAACAGCAGCGCCAGCAGCAGCACCGGGAACGCGAACACGACCTCCAGCAGGCGGTTGATCGCGCCGTCGACGAAGCGTCCCGACAGCCCGGCCAGGAAGCCGAGCGAGATCGCGACGCTCATGCTCAGCGCGGTCGCGCCCAGGCCGATCAGCAGCGACTGCCGCGTCCCGTGGATCACGCGGGCGTAGAGGTCGCGCCCGGCCTGGTCGGTCCCGAAGATGTGGTGGGCCGACGGCGCCTGCAGCGTCGCGCCGAGGTCGATGCTCGTCGGGCTGCGGCTGGTGAGCAGCGACGGCGCGATCGCGGCGACGAGGATGAACAGCAGCGCGAGCGCCGCCAGCGTCAGGCCGGGCCGCAGCGCCCGCAGGCGCTCCCAGGCCACCGCGGCCACCGCTCGGGAGCCCGGCAGCCCGCCCGGACTCAGCGCGGGCTGGACCGTGCTCACGACGCCCCGTCCTTCAGCCGCGGATCGACGATCCCGTACGCGAGGTCGACGAGCAGGTTCGCCACCACGTAGACCCCGGCGACGAGCATCACGACGCCGGAGACGAGCGGGATGTCACGGGCGCTCGCGGCACCGACCAGCACCTGGCCGAGCCCCGGGCGGGCAAAGACCAGCTCCGCGACGACCGCGCCCGAGAAGAGCGCGCCGAGCGCCCAGCCCGACAGCGTGATCGCGGGCAGGACCGCGTGGCGCAGGGCGTGCTTGGTCCGCACGTCGAGGTCGCTCATCCCGCGGGCGCGGGCGGAGGTGATGAACGGCTGGTCCAGCACCTTCTCGAACTCGTCGCGGGTCACCTGGCCGAGGAAGCCGGCCAGCGGGATCGCGAGCGTCAGCGCCGGCAGCACGAGCCCGGACAGGCCGGTCCCGCCCTCGACCGGGAACCACCCCAGGTTGATCGCGAAGACGACCAGCAGGATCACCCCGAGCCAGTACTGCGGCAGGCCGGCCGCGACGACCTCGAAGCCGGAGCCCAGCGCGGAGCGGATACGGCCGCGCTTGGCCGTCGCGATCGTCAGGACGAGGGCGATGGCCCAGGCCAGGACGAGGGCGGTGACCGTCAGCAAGAGGGTCGGCCCGACCTGGTCGGCGATCAGCGTCGTCACCGGCTGCTTGAGCTGATAGGACGTCCCGAGGTCGCCGTGCGTCAGGCCGCCGATGTAGTGCAGGTACTGGGCGAAGAGGCTGTCGTCGAAGCCGAACCGCCGGTTGATCGGGGCCACCTCGGCGGCGGTCCGCTTGACCGCCCGGCCCGTCTCCTGGTTGAGGATCAGCGTCGCCCGATCACCGGGCAGCACCGCCTGGATGAAGAACGTGACGGTGGCCGCGGCCCACAGCACGCCGACGGCGTTCGCCAGCCGGAAGAGGATCCGCCGGGCCGTGCCCGTCACCGAGCGCCGGGACGCTCGGGACGGGACGGCGTCGGCGGTGCTCACGCGGATGTCGACGGTGCCCGTCACTGCTTCACCAGGTAGGCGTCGGAGAAGACGGGCTCGCCCTGGGAGTCCTCGAGCCAGACGTCACGCAGCTTCGAGGTGTCAATCGCCAGCGACGAGGTGCGGGTGTAGAGGCCGATGGCCACCGCCTCGTCGGAGATGATCTTCTGCGCCTTGAAGTAGAGCGCCTTCTGCTCGGCCGGATCGAGCGTCGAGTTGGCCGCCTCGATCGTCTTCTCGAGCTCCGGGTTGTTGTAGAACGCGGAGTTGTTGTAGTTCGGGCGGTCCTTCAGGTTCTGGCGCCAGACGATGTAGAGGACGCCGGCCGTGGGGCTGGTCCAGTAGCCCGGAGTCGCCTGATAGGTGTCCGGCGTGGAGTACTGCCCGCCGAACAGCTGGGTCAGCGTGAGCGGCTTGAGCTCGAGGTCGAAGCCGACCTGCTTGGCCTGCTCCTGCAGCGTCTGCAGCAGCGTGGCGCCGTCGGCGTTGATGATCGAGCCGGCGCCGTAGATGACGAGCGCCTTCAGCGGCTTGCCGTCCTTCGTCCTGATGCCGTCGCCGTTCTTCTTCGTCCAGCCCGCCGCGTCCAGCAGCTGGCCTGCCTTGTCCGGGTTGTACGTGTACGCGTCCGCCAGGGCCGGGTCGTAGTCCGGCGTGGACTGGCTCAGCGAGCCGTTGCCGTTGTACTCCGCGGCGCCGCCGAACGCGCTCTTCACCGCGTTCTTGCGGTCCAGGGCGTAGGCCAGCGCCTGGCGCACCTTGACGTCGTCGAACGGCGCCCGCGTCACGTTCAGCGACAGCGTCTGCGGGCGGCCCGGCGTCAGGTAGCGCAGCACCTGGTACTTCTTGCTCGCCTCGTCCCAGTCCACCGACGGGACGTCATAGATGACCTGCGACTGACCGCTCGTGAGCGATCCGTAGCGGACGGCGGGCTCCTTGAGGAACTTCCAGACGAGCTTGTCGACGTATGCCGGCCCCTGGTGCTTGGCGTTGGCGGGCGGCGAGTTGTAGTTCGGGTTGCGGACGAAGGTGACGTTCTGACCGCGGCTCCACTTCTGGATGACGAACGCGCCGGAGCCGATCGGGTCGACGCACTCCTTGTCTACGCCGCGCTTGAGGCCGGCCGGCGAGTGGATGCCGAAGTAGCCCTGGGACAGCGCCGACAGCAGCGGCGAGTAGGGCTTCTTGAGCTTCAGCTGGAAGGTCGTCGCGTCGAGGGCCGCGCTCGACTCGTAGTACTCGCCGACGTAGTCCGCGACCGTGCTGTTGAGCGTCTTCGGGTTCAGCCAGTACTCGAAGTTGGTCTTGATCGCGGCGGCGTCGAGCGGCGTGCCGTCGCTGAACTTGACGTTCGGCTTCAGCTTGAAGGTCCAGGTCAGCTGGTCCTTAGAAGCCTTCCACGAGGTCGCGAGCCACGGCACGATCTTCCCGCCCTTGACCTGCGAGACGAGCGAGTCGAAGACCTGCCGCGAGATGTACGCCTGCTCGACCCAGCCGCCCGAGATGCACGGCGGCTCCTGCTGATGGCCGTACTCGATGGTGCCGCCCCTGACCGGCTTGGCGGGCGACAGCGCCGGGCCGCCGGCGGCGCCGGCGGGCGCCGAGCCATCGGCTCCGCCACCGCAGGCGGCGATGGTTGCGGCAACGACGGTGAGGGCGACGAGCGGTGCGGCGCGACGGACGAGCAGACTGCATTTCATGGGATTCAAGACCTCGTGATGGGGAGTGCTCGATCAAACTAGGTAATTCCTATCGTTTTTGTATTGTTTTGAGCTGTGAGTACCCAAACGGAGAATCTGGCCCTAGCCGAGAACTCGGTGACCGCCCTCGTCATCGACGGCCACGACACCACCCGCATCGGGGTCGGGGTGCTGCTGCAGCGCCAGCCGTGGATCGCCCGCTGCCTGCTCGCCGACAGCCGCGCCCGTGGCGTCGAGCTCCTGCACCGCGAACGCTGCGACGTCGCGGTGCTGGACATCTCGGACGCGGGCCCATGGACCGAGTCCGCCGTCCGCTCGCTCAAGGACGCCCACCCCGGCGTGCACGTCGTGCTGAGCTCGCGCTGCGGCGGCGGCCTGCCCGGGACGCTCGCGAAGCTCGGCGCCAGCGGCCACCTGCCGGCCGGCGCGAGCGGCCCGGAGATCATCGCGGCGATCCGGGCCGCCCTGCTCGGGGACCCGCCCGCGACCGACCGACCGACCGTCTCCGTGGCCGTCCCGCCCGCCCCGCCGCCGGCATTGGCGTCGGCGCTGACGTTGACCGACCGCGAGCGCGAGGTCCTCGAGCTGCTCGCCGTCGGCCTCACCAACCGCGAGATCGCCGCCCGGCTGCACCTCGGCCCCGACAGCGTCAAGAAGCACGCCACCGGCCTCTACCGGAAGCTCGGCGTGAGCAACCGCACGCAGGCCGCACGCCGTGCGGCCGACCTCCTCAGCCAACCACGCCTGATCCAAGGACGCTCCCGATGACCGTGACCCTGCACTGGTTCCTGCCGACCAACGGCGACTCGCGCACCGACCTCAGCCTTGGCAACGCCGTCGGCGTCGCCAGCGGCCGCCAGGACGCCGGCGGCGCCCGCACCCCCGATCTCGGCTACCTCACCCAGATCGCCCGCGCGGCCGAGGCCCACGGCTTCACCGGCGCGCTGACACCGACGAGCTCCTGGTGCGAGGAGGCGTGGGTGACGACCGCGGCGCTCACCCAGCTGACGACCACGTTCAAGTTCCTCGTCGCGTTCCGGCCCGGGTTGCTCGGCCCGACCCTGGCCACGCAGATGGCCGCCACCTACCAGCGGATCAGCGGCGGCCGGCTGCTGCTGAACGTCGTCGTGGGCGGGGACGACGAGGAGCAGCGGCGCTTCGGCGACTTCGCGGGCAAGGAGGAGCGGTACGCCCGCGCCGGCGAGTTCCTGGAGATCTTCCACCGCCTGTGGCAGGGCGAGCCAGTCGATTACGCCGGGGAGCACTTCACCGTCGAGGGCGCGCAGGTCACGCCGTACGAGGTCCAGCCCGACGTCTACCTCGGCGGGTCGTCGACCGGTGCGATCGACGTCGCCGCGCGCTACGCCGACGTCTACCTCACCTGGGGCGAGCCGCCGGCACAGGTCGCCGAGAAGCTCGACCGCGTCCGCGAGGCGGCCGCGGCCGTCGGGCGCGAGCTGCGCTACGGCATCCGCCTGCACGTCATCGCCCGCGACAGCTCCGAGGAGGCGTGGGCGGAGGCGGATCGCCTGCTCGCGAGCCTGGACCCGGCCCAGATCGCGCGGGCGCAGGAGATCCAGCGGGCCTCGCAGTCCGAGGGCCAGGCCCGGATGGCGGCGCTGCACGGCGGGCGGACCGACGCGCTCGAGGTCAGCCCCAACCTGTGGGCGGGCGTCGGCCTGGTCCGCGGCGGGGCGGGTACCGCGCTGGTCGGCTCCCACGAGCAGATCGCCGACCGCATCGCCGAGTACCACGACCTCGGGCTGACCGAGTTCATCCTCTCCGGCTACCCGCACCTCGAGGAGGCTTACCGCTTCGGCGAGGGCGTGCCGCCGGTGCTGCGCCGGCGTGGGCTGCTGGCATGATCACCAGCGTGTCCGTCGTCCCCTCCGATCCGGCAGCTGCGCTGGCGATCGCGGCGGACCTGGCCGCTGAGCTGCAGGCCGGTGCGATCGAGCGTGACCGTGACGGTGGCGTCCCGCACGAGGCGCTCGCGGCACTGGACGCGAGCGGTCTGCTTGCGATCACGGTGCCGCGTGCGCACGGCGGGCTCGGGGCCGGCCCGGTCCTGCTCGCCGACGTCGTACGGCGGCTGGCGATCGCCGACCCGGCGATCGCGCAGGGGCCGCAGGGGCACTTCCTGTTCGTCGACGTCCTGGCCGCGATCGGAACACGCGAGCAGCAGCGGCGCCTGTTCGCCGACGTGCTCGCCGGACGGCGGATCGGCAACGCGCTGGCCGAGCGCGGCGCAGCGCACGCCCAAGACCTGAAGACCCGGCTGGACCGCGAGGGCGACCCGGCCACGCTCAGCGGGACCAAGAGCTACGCGACAGGCTCGCTGACCGCCGAGTGGATCGCGGTGTCGGCGCTCGACGAGGACTCGCGGCTGACCATCGCGTTCGTCCGCCGCGAGGACCCGGGCGTGACGCTGGACGAGGTCTGGCACGCGATGGGCCAGCGCGCGACGGTCAGCGGCGCGGTCGTGCTGGACAGCGTCGCGGTGAACCCCGGTCTGATCCTCGACTACGCCGCGCTGTTCCAGGCGCCGCAGACGGTCGGCGCCCGCGCGCAACTCGTCCACGCCGCCATTGAGGTCGGCATCGCGCGCGCCGCGGTGACCGACGCCGCGGCCTTCCTGGGCGAGCGCGCCCGCCCGTTCTCAGAGGCCGTCGCCCGTGGCCTGGTGACGAAGGCCTCCGACGACCCGTACGCGCTGCACCGACTCGGGGAGAACGGGGCACGGGTCAGCGCCGCGGAGGCGCTGCTGGAGCGTGCCGCGCGACACCTGGAGGCGACCGCGCTGCGCCCGGCCGACGAGCGCACCGCCGCAGAGGCGTCGCTCGCGGTCGCCGAGGCCAAGGCCGTCGCGAGCGACGCGGCGGTGCAGGCTGCGTCCGACCTGTTCGCGATCGGCGGCACGTCCTCGACCGACCGCCGCCTCGGCCTGGACCGCCACTGGCGCAACGCCCGCACCCACAGCGTCCACGACCCCGTCGCCTGGAAGTACCACCACCTCGGCGGCTACCTGGTCGACGGCCGCCTCCCGCCCAACCACGGACAGCTGTGATGGCCACACGCTCGGTGACGCGCAACGCCCCGGCGACCGGCGTCCCGAGCAGCACCGCGGGGGTCGTCGGGCTCCCCGACCCGCGCCCGGAACTCCAGCATGTGATCGGCCGCATCCGGCGTCGAGGGGCGTTGGGGATCGAGGATGCGCGAACCGGCCGCGTGGCTACCGCGCGGCCGGCGGCGCCGGCGGGGGCGGCGACGATGGCGCTTGCGACACGACATTCACGAAGTTGAACGCGAGCGCCGCAACCGCGCCTCCGCCAAGGCAGGCGATGAGGTAGATCCAGATATCGGCGACATCGAAGAGCCCCATCACGGTGGCGCCGATGGCGACCGCCGGGTTGAACGCGCCGCCGGAGATCGCGCCCACTGCAAACGCGCCGGTCACCACGGTGAAGCCGATCGCGAGGCCGTAGAACGAGTTGCCCTCGGTCGCCTCCGAGGTCGCCACGTTGAGGACGACCCAGGCGAGCGCGAACGTGAACAGGAACTCGACGACGAGCGCGTCGAACGCGCTCGGGACTCCGGGCGCGCCACCATCGGGGTTGCCCTGGATGATGAGAAAGACGACCGAGGCGGCGAGGGCCCCGACGATCTGGGCGCCCCAGTAGGCGATCAGCTCGTTGCTGGGCAGCTTGCCGCGGACAAACACCGCGAGGCTGACGGCAGGGTTGAAGTGCGCGCCGGAGATGTGACCACCAGCGAAGATCATCACCATCAGCGACGACCCGATCGCGAGCGGTGCCAAGCCTTTGGGGGCGGTGGTGACTGCCATCCCGACGGTGAAGACGAGGAAGAAGGTCCCGATGAACTCCACGAAGAGCTTCTGCTGTAGGCGGGGCATATGTCGACGTCCTTTCTAGGATTCGGCCTGCGGCGACAGCCGCCATTCCGGGGTTTCGCCACCGAGGCCCTGATTGCCTTCCCGTTCAGCAGTGTCCGATCACGTCCCGCCGGTCTCGCGCAGCACGGTCTCGAACTGGATCGCCATCGCCGCGGCGAGCGCGTTGGCCGCCGACAGCGGCCGCACCATGACGACGAGCTCGTCGATCAGCCCGTCGGCGTTCGTGTGCAGCATGTCGACCCCGTGAACGTCCACGTCCCCGACCCGCGCGCGGAACTCGAGCACGTGATCGGCCGCATCCGGTGCGCCGATCTCCCGGTCGTAGCGGAAGTCCTCGAACACGCGCGAGACCCCGCGCAGGATCGCCGACACGAGCTCGCGCCCGTGGTAGGGCTTGAAGGCGACGGGACTGCGGAACACGACGTCCTCGGCCAGTAGTGCCGGGATCGCCTCGAAGTCCCAGGCCTCGACGGCAGAGCGGAAGGGATGCATGGCGAAAGCCTACGGGGCGGGCGGCACCGACATCACTGCGTGAGGACGATCTTCCCGGCCGTCTCCCCGTCGATCATCGCGCGGAAGCCACGCTCGGCCTCCGCAAGCGGCAGCTCGAGCCCGATGTGCGGACGGATCTGCTGCTGCGCACAGAACGAGAGCAGGTCCAGCAGCTCGTCGCGGGTGCCCATCGTCGAGCCCGCGACGCGCAGCTGCAGGAAGAAGATGCGCTGCAGCTCGGCGGCGGACGCGTCCCCCGTCGTCGCCCCGGAGATGACGACGATGCCACCCGGCTTGAGCGACTTCAGCGAGTGCGACCACGTCGCCCCGCCGACGGTCTCGAAGACCGCGTCGACGCGCTCGGGCAGGCGCGCCCCGGACTCGAAGACGGCGTCGGCGCCCTGCTCGAGCGCCACGGCACGCTTCGCCTCGCTACGGCCGGTGGCCCACACGCGCATGCCGGCCGCGCGGCCGAGCGCGACGAGCGCGGTCGCGACGCCGCCGGACGCCCCCTGGACGAGCATCGTCTGCCCCGGCCGCAGCCCCGACTTCACGAAGAGCATCCGGTAGGCGGTCAGCCACGCGGTGCCCATGCACGCCGCCTCGGCGAACGAGAGCTCGGCGGGCTTGGGCAGCACGTTGCGTCGCGGCACGAGGACGCGCTCGGCGAAGGAGCCCTGATGGCGCTCGGTGAGGATCGAGCGCTTGGGGTCCAGGGTCTCGTCCCCGACCCAGCCGTCGGACGGGATCACGGCGTGGACGACGACCTCGCTGCCGTCGTCCAGCACGCCGGCCGCGTCGCAGCCGAGGATCATCGGGAACGCGTCGGGGCTGATGCCGACGCCGCGCAGCGTGAACACGTCGTGCATGTTCAGGCTCGCCGCCTTGACCTGGACCGGCACCCAGCCGTCCCGGAGCTCGGGCTCCGGACGCTCTCCCAGCGTCAGCCCCGCGAGCGGGTCGTCGGGATTGGGCGCGGAGGCGTAGACGGCGAACATGCGCCAGAGGCTACCCGCGCACGGGGAGCCTCACCCGGCGGCGCCCAACACGCCGTCCAGGTACGGGCCGAGCAGGCGCGCGACCGAGGCGGCGGTCAGATCCGCCGGGCCGCTGGGCAGTGCCGCGTGGCTGATCGCCAGGCGCACGACGCACTCGGCGACGAGACGGGTCTCCTCCAGCGCGACGCCGGGCCAGCCGGTCTGCATGACGCCGGCCAGGCGCTCGGTGGCGATGGCGAGCACGGGCCCGCCGTCGGTCGTCACGAGCGCCAGCAGCTCGTCGCTGCCGTCCCCCGAGGCGATCGCCCGGATGAGTGGCCGGTCGGCCGCCGCCGTCAGGAAGACGTCGAAGGCGGCCGCGACCGCCGCTCGCGGGTCGTCGCGATGGTCCAGCACCGCCTGCTGCACCGTGGCGAGGAAGCGGTCGGTCTCGCGCAACACGTATTCCTGCGCCAGGGCCTCACGGGAGCCGAACTCGTTATAGACGGTCTGGCGGCTCACGCCGCCGACGCGGGCGATGTCCGCCATCGAGCTGGATGCCCACGGGCGCTGGCGCAACAGGTCGTCGACGGCGTCCAACACCCGCGCGCGCAGCAGCCCGCGCGTGGCCTCCGCGAGCGTCGGGCGCAGCGGCTTGACGACGCCGCCGGACGCCGGGGTGTCGTCGGGGGTGGGTGCAGCCCGGCCGCTCACGCTCCGTCCTTCTTCCTGGCGCGCGAGCGAGCCTCTGGCGAGCTCGCGCCCGGAAACCGAGCCCTCTGGGCGAGGCTTTCCGCGGACTCGAAGTCGACCTTCTCGCGCACACCGCAGTCCGGGCAGGGCCACTCGTCGGGGACTTCGGACCACGGCGTGCCCGCGGGAAAGCCCTCGCGCGGGGCGCCGGTCGCCTCGTCGTAGACGTACTCGCAGACCGGACAGCGATAGGCACTCACCGAACGACCTCCCCGGCGTACTTGGCGAGGATCCGCTCGCGCTTGCGCGGGTAGATGTTCGCCCGCGTCACGTCGCCGTCGTAGTGAGCCAGCACCTTGGCGTCCATCACCTTGCGCCACAGCGGGGTCACGTAGGCGAGCGTGATCATCGTGCCGTAGCCCGAGGGCAGCTCCGGAGCCTCGTCGAAATGGCGCAGGGCCTGGTAGCGGCGGACCGGGTTGGCGTGGTGGTC
>JAOPZJ010000342.1 GCA_025964155.1 Solirubrobacterales bacterium | reverse complement strand
GAACCGTCACAAGCTCAGCCGCGACACCGCGCACCGCAAGGCGCTACTCGCGAACCTGTGCAAGGAGATCATCCAGCACGAGCGGATCAAGACCTCCGAGGCCAAGGCCAAGGCCGTCAAGCCCGAGGTCGAGAAGCTCATCACGCTCGCCAAGCGGGGTGACCTGCACGCCCGTCGTCAGGCCCTGAGCACGCTCGGGCAGGACAAGTTCACGGTTCACAAGCTGTTCGAGGAGGTGGCGCCGCGCTATACGGAGCGTCCCGGCGGCTACACCCGCATCCTCAAGCTGGGCCCGCGTCGCAGTGACTCGACGGAGATGGTCTTCATCGAGCTTGTCTGATCCTCGCCTAGCGGCTCGGATCAGACGCGCCCGGCCCTTGTGCCGGGCGCGTTGCGTTGTGAGGATGGTCACCACGTCAAGCAGTTGCCGCTCACGAAGCCCAAGAAGGGTGTCTACGAGATCCAGTTCGACACGTCCCGGGCTTACAGGCGCCAGCAGGGCGTGTACGTCGAGCGGAGCGTCTTCGTCGGCTGAGACCCTTTAGCCTGCGGCGCTCTGACCGCGCGGCTGGACATCGAATACGACGGGACCGACTTCTACGGCTGGGCGATTCAGCCCGGGGTACGCACCGTCCAGGGGGAGCTCGAGCGCGCGCTCGCGAGGATCTCCGGGCGGCGGATCGCGCTGACCGTCGCCGGCCGCACGGACCGCGGCGTGCACGCCACCGGCCAAGTGGCGTCGCACGAGGGCGAGCCCGTCCCTGACCACTCGCTGAACGCGGTGCTGCCGCGCGACGTGCGGGTCGTCGCCAGCACGCCGGCGCCCGTGGGCTTCGATGCGCGGCGCGACGCGGTGGCCCGCGGCTACGAGTACCGCATCCTCACGCGCCGGTCCGCGAGCGCGCTGCACCACCGCACGCAGCTGCACCTGTCGCGTCAGCTGGACGAGCCGGCGCTGGCGGCCTGCGCGCAGGCGCTCGTGGGCACCCACGACTTCACGGCCTTCACCCCGACCGAGACCGATCACGTGCGGTTCCGGCGCGTCATCTACCGCGCCGCCTGGTGCCGCGACGGCGACCTGCTGACCTTCCGGATCGAGGGCGACGCGTTCATGCGCAACATGGTGCGGGCGCTCGTGGGCACGATGCTCGAGGTGGGCCGGGGCAAGCGGGAGCTTGCGTCCTTCGCCGCGCTGCTGGCCGGTGCGCACCGCCGGGAGGCGGGCATGACCGCTGCGCCACACGGGCTGACGCTCGTCGCGGTCCGCTTCGCCGCGACTCAGCCGAACGCCTGACTGGGCGCGTCTGGTGCCGGTCTCACGACCGTGGGCCGTTCGTCTGGAGGAAGAGGACGGGCCGCTCGCCGTAGCCGCCGGCGGCGTGCACGCGCAGCAGCCGCCCGAGCGCCTTGCCGGTGTACACGGGCTCGATGGGCAGGCCGAGCCCAGGCCCGAGCGCGACCGCGGCCAGCCCCTCCTCGGTTGCATGGCCGTAGCCGGCGCCGAGCGCATCGGTGGCGATGACGATGTCCGCGGCCTGCGGGATGGTCTCGGGCGGGACGTCGGCACCGCGCCGCGCCAGGAGCGCGGCGGTCTTCTGGGCCAGCCGCGCGATCCGCCCGGCGTCGAGGGGCAGCTGGTCGTTGACGAGGACGCCCTCCACCCGGACGTCGCCCAGGCCCGCAAGGCGCAGCCCGAGCGTCGTTCCCGCCAGCGTCCCGCCGGTGCCGATCGCGCAGACGACGGTGCCGGGACGCGGCAGCACGCCGGTGTCGATCTGGGCGGCGAGCTCGAGCGCGGCCTCCACGTACCCCAGGACGCCGACGGGGGACGAGCCGCCGGCCGGCAGCACGTAGGGGCGGCGGTGGCGCAGCAGGAGGTACGGCACCAGGAGCGTCGTGCGCCAGGCGGTGTGCGTCTCGTGGACGGTGGCCCCCGACGCCTTCAGCCGGGCGAAGTTCGCGCGGACGTGGTCATCCAGGGGCTGGTCGACGACCGCGACCGCCGCCTTCAGCCCGGCCTGCGGCGCGTAGAGGGCGGTCGCCAGGCCGTGGTTCGTGCCCACCGCGCCGAAGGTCAGGACCGTCCCGCGGCCCTGACGCCGCGCGTCGGCCAGGATCCACTCGAGCTTGCGCACCTTGTTGCCGCCCCACCCGCCGTCGCCGTAGGCGCCCTCGTCCTTGACCCAGATGCCCGGTTGCAGCTCGCGGACGGGTGTGGGGCCGGTACCGAGGCGCTCGTGGGGGAGGGTGTCGGCCAGCGCGGGCCAGCGGCGGTGCAGGAACGGCGTGGGATCCGTCATGGACCCAGTATCTGCGCGATGTGGGGGTTCGTGAAACGGCGCCCGGGGTCCAGGCGGTCGCGGACGGCCTGGAAGGCCTCCCACTCCGGGTAGGCCGGCTTGAGGTCCGCGGCGGTGCGGAAGTGGCGCTTGCCCCAGTGCGGGCGGCCGTCGAAGGAGCGCATGATGGCCTCGACCTCGCGCAGATAGGGCTGCCACTCCATGCCCTGGTAGACGTGCGCGGCGACGTAGGCGGTCTCGCGGCCGCCGGCGGGGGAGAGCAGGGCGTCGTCGGGCGCGACGGTGCGCAGTTCGAGCGGGAAGGAGATCGGCAGGCGGCGCTCCTCGATCATCGCGAGGACCGCCCGGACCGCGGTCGCGGCGTGCTCGCGCGGGATCGCGTACTCCAGCTCGTTGAAGCGCACCGAGCGCGGGGTGGCGAACACGCGGTAGGACCGGTCGACGTGCGCGGGCGCGCTGCCGAGCGCCGTGGCCGCGCGGTTCAGGCGCGGGATGAGCGACGGCCGCGCCCGGCCCAGGCGGCAGATCGCCTCGAAGCCCTTGTTCGTCAGCAGTTCGTCGCGGACGTACGCCCCGACGCGCCCGCGCGGCCGGGGCTCGCTGTGCACGCGGTCGTTGGTCCGGGTGATCACGCGCCCGGCGTACGGGAAGGCGAACAGCTCGAAGTGATCGTGGGCCGCCGCACGGGCGTCCAGCTCCTGGAGCACCTGCTCGCGTCCCTCGACCGCATCCAGGCCACGCAGGACAAAGGCGGGCACCGTGCGCACGGTCACCGCCGTGATGACCCCGAGTGCGCCGACGGACACCCTGGCGGCGCGCCAGGCGTCGCCGCCGTCGGCGTCGGTGGCCGACAGCTCGTGCACGGTCCCGTCCCCTGCGACGAGCTCGACGGACACCAGGGCCGCCGAGAGGTTTCGCAGACGCGCGCCGGTGCCGTGGGTGCCGGTCGCCGTGGCGCCGGCGATCGACTGCACGTCGACGTCCCCGAGATTCTCCAATGCCAGGCCGTGATCCCACAGGGTCTCGCTGAGCGCGTTGAGGCTCACGCCAGCCTGCGCCCGCACCAGCCCCGTGGCGGTGTCGACGTCCAGCACCCGGCTCATCCGCTCCAGGGAGAGCAGCGTCCCGTCCGTCAGCACCACGGGCGTGAAGGAGTGGCCTGAGCCGGCGACACGGACCGTCTGATCGCGGGCCGCCGCGCGGCCCACGGCGTCGACGACCTCCGTGACGGACCCCGGGCGCTCCCACACGGCCGGGACACACGACTCATCCCCGGCCCAGGTGCGCCACGGCTCTGCGGGGCCGGTCATGCGCCGAGTCCTGCCAGCGGCGGCCAGGCCGGGGGCTCGCCGGTCCGCTCCAGCTCGCCGGCGAGGGACAGCAGCAGCTCCTCGTCGTCCGTGCGGCCGAGCAGCTGTGCGCCGAGCGGGACGCCGGAGGCATCGGTCCCGGCCGGGACGCTGACGCCGGGCCAGCCGACGACGTTCCACGGGAACGCGAACGGGCAGGCGGTCTCGATGGCGACGCCCGTCGGCCAGTACGCGCGCCCGTCCAGCTCCCCGATCCGCAGCGCCGGGGACGCGGTGGTGGGCGTCACGAGCACGTCGACGCGCTGGAAGACGCGGCCCATGCCGGCGGCCAGCGGGCGCTCCAGGGCGCGGGCCGCCGCGAGGATCGGTCCGCCGAGGAACGCGCCCAGGCGCGCGTGGGTGCGCGTCCGGCCCTCGACGTCGACGGTGTCGCCCATGGCCCGCAGCGCCTCGTGGACGCCGTGCATGCCGCGCGGCAGGAAGAGCGCACCGGCGAGGTGGTGCGCGGGCTCGGCGGCGATCACCT
Organism: Solirubrobacterales bacterium; assembly: GCA_025964155.1. Lineage (GTDB taxonomy): Bacteria > Actinomycetota > Thermoleophilia > Solirubrobacterales > Solirubrobacteraceae > Paraconexibacter. The sequence goes on along the minus strand of JAOPZJ010000342.1, from coordinate 1,965 downwards.
CGTGGCCCAGGCCGCGCAGGCGCTCGGCCAGGACCTCGATCGCCGCGCGCACCTCGGGGTGCACCTTGCCGGGGACCCCGATCGGCGTGCGCCAGGAGAGGCCGATGCGCAGGCGCCCGGGGTCGCGCTGCGCGGCGTCCGAGTACCGGCGGCCGGTGTCCGCGAGCACGTCGAGCAGCAATGCTGCGTCGCCCACGGTGCGTGCGAGGGGGCCGTGACAGGTGAGCCCGTGAAACGGCTCGAGCTGGGGCCCGGTGGGGATGCGGTCGCGCGTGGGCTTGATGCCCACGAGGCCACACCAGGCGGCCGGGATGCGGACCGACCCGGCGCCGTCCGAGCCGACGGCGGCCGGCACGAGCCCGGCCGCGACGGCGGCGGCCGAGCCGCCGCTGGAGCCGCCCGGCGTGCGATCCAGCGCCCAGGGATTGCGGGAGGCTCCGAAGCCGGGGCCCTCCGTGAAGGGCCACTGCCCGAGCTCGGGCGTGTTCGTCTTGCCGACGATGATCGCCCCGGCGTCACGCAGGCGCGTGACGAGCGCGGCGTCGGCGGCGGCGCTGGGGTGCGTGCCTCCGGTGCCGAAGGGCGTCGTCTCACCCGTGATGTCGGTGTCGTCCTTGATGGCGACCGGGACACCGAGCAACGGCAGCCGGTCACCGGCGGCCAGGCGGGCGTCGGCGGCATCCGCCTCGGCGCGGGCACCGTCGATCCGCACGACTCGGAAGGCGTTGAGGTGCCCGTCGAGGGCGGCGATGCGCTCCAGGTGGGCGTCGACGAGCACGCGACTGCTCGTCGTCCCGGCCGCCAGGGCCTGTGCGGATGCCGCGAGGCCGTGGACGGGGAGAGCAGGGGCGGCGGGTATGGCCGGGGCGTCGGTCGCGGGCGTCATGTGTTCCTCAGAAAGTTGAGATCGTCGCAAGTCCGGTGTTCGTTCGTCCGAACGAACAGCCCGCAAGGTACACTTCCGACATGGCCCGCGCAAGCTTGACGGACACGCCAGGCGCCCCCCGCCGCGACCCCGTCGCGCTCGGCGAGGCGCGCCGTCGCCTGCTCGAGGCGACGCTCGAGGTCATCGGGACCGAGGGCATCGCGGCGGTCACGAACCGGCGGGTCGCCTCACGCGCGGGGGTCTCGCTCGGGTCGCTGACCTACCACTTCGCCTCGCAGGCCGACCTGCTGCGCGAGTCGCTCATCCTCCAGGTCGACCAAGAGGTCGCGCGCATCGAGGCGATCACGGCGCGCATCGGGCAGGCCGGCGTCACGATCGAGGCTCTCGCCGCCGAAGCCGAGCGCCTCGTCGCCGCCACGTCGGACGAACCCGCGCAGCTCGCAGAGCTGGACCTGCACCTACACGCAGCGCGCAACCCGGAGCTACGCGAGGCGTCGGCCCGCTGCTTTGCCGCCTACGACGAGTTGGCCGCGGCGACCCTGCGAGCGCTCGGGCTCCCGGAGGCCGATGCTCGCGCCCACCTCGTCGTCGCGCTGTTCAACGGGCTGGCCATGCGCCGCCTGGCGTTGCGCTCGGTTGACGCGCGCGGGACGGCCGAGGCGCTGATCGTGCTCGTCAAGGGGCTGGCGGCGACGTAGATGGTTGACTTCACGAGGCGGCCCGTGGGATCAACCATCTGGAGGCGTCGGGCCCCAGCAGGCGGGTGTGCAGTGTGCCGACGTCCCCGTCCGTGAGACCGCCGGACCGCAGCAGGGTGGCGACGTCCCGGTTCTGCAGGGTATCCGCGATGATCTGCCGCAGGGTGGTGCCTTCCCGCGCGAGGAGGGCGTCGATCGCGGGGCGGTGATCGTCCTCGCCGCGCCGGATGAAGAGCGGGGGCAGGCGGCCGGCGCTGAGCTCGTAGTCGTCCGCGATGTCGTCGGGTGCAACGCCGGCCAGGGACAGCAGGAGCATCGCGATCATGCCGGTCCGATCGCGACCGATCCCGCAATGGAAGACGACGCCCCCGGGGTCCGCCC
>JAOPZJ010000336.1 GCA_025964155.1 Solirubrobacterales bacterium | reverse complement strand
GGCCCCGCCCGGATCCCCGAGCGGTGCGGGCGCCCACGCGCGCCGGGCGCCACCTCGCCCGCGGCCTCGGCCTCGCGCAACGCGCGGGTGCGCTGGGCGGCCACAGCGATCGCCGCCAGCATCTGCCCGTCCATCTCGCCGCCCTTCAGCACGAAGCTCGTGGCGCCGGCGGCCAAGGCCGCGTCGGTCGTCGGACCGTCGATTCCCGAGAGCGCGACGACCGCGGTCGTCGGGTGTGCCGCGACGAGCGTCTCCACGACCTCTCCGCCCTGCCCGTCGGGGAGATGCAGATCCGTCAGCACCACGTCCGCCCTCACCGCCTCGATCTTGCCCTGCGCGTCGGCCACGCTGCGGGCGACCGTGACGCGAGCCTCACCGGACAACGCGATCTCGACGAGGCGCGCGTACGTCGCGTCATCCTCGACGAGCACCACGTCGTACATCTCTAGCGATCTCCGGCCGGCAAGGTCAGCGTGACCCGGGCGCCACCTGCATCGCCGTCGTCCAGCTCGACGCGACCGTCGTTGGCGGCTGCCAGCGCGAAGACGAGCGCCAGCCCACACCCGGCCGCCCCGGCCGTCCGCCCGACCGGCGAGAATGCGACGGGGCGGGAGCGGTCGATCCCAGGTGGAAAGCCCGGGCCCGTGTCGGTGAGCGTCAGCTGGACTGCATCGCCTGCACGCGCGCAGTCGATGCGTACCCGAGCCTCCGGGGTCGCGTGGTTTGCGACGTTGCCGAGAAGCTCGGCGAGCATCGCGATGAGGTGGGCCTCGTCCACGAGCACGGTGTCCAGCGGATCGGCATGGACGTCGGGGGCCATGCCATGGGCACGGACCCTGCGCAGCGCCGAGCGCAGCGCCGCGTCCAGACCCACGCGCTCCGGCCACGGCGGGCGTTCTGTCGCCTGCAGGCGCGTGAGACCGTCCAGCAGGACCTCGGCGCGGCCGATGGCGAAGGCGACCGCCTGCACGTCCTCGTCGTAGGGATGCCGGGTCAGGAGATCCTGCGCGGCGACGCGGCTGGAGATGATCGGGCCGGCGAATGCGTGGGCGATGAGGCCCATCGCGTCGCGGATGCGGGCCCCGGAGGCCCGGTCGGCGACGGAATCTTGTGCGTGGGATGTGTGCGTGGTCACAGCAGCAAGGATGTGCCATCGGCCGCGCGCTCGTGAGTGAGGAATCTCCCCAAATCGACACAAACGTGCTGCCTCATCTGCCGGTGCAGTGGAGGGGCTGAAAACGACCCGGATCCAGGTCATGCCCCTGCCCCCGATCCATGGCCGGGTCCCCCCGCCGGCCTGGCCGCCCATCGAGTGCCATGCGCCCATGGCCCCCGAACGTCCGTCAACCGAGCGACCGGATCCCATGGGCACGCTGTCGGCCGGCGCCCGCGATGTCGCCGTCGTCGGCTTCGGCCAGACGATGGAGACCGTCGGGGAAGGCTGGGCGGAGGCACTGGGCCAGGGGCGCCACGCTCTCCAGGGCCGTCGCATGGCCGACATCGTCGCCCCGGCACAGCGCGGCGACCTGGACCGCCGGCTCGCCGACGTGCTCGGCGGGCGGCGCCCCACCGACCAACTGGAGGTGCACCTGCGGCACATCGCCGGCCACCAGGTCCGGCGGATGCTGCGCCTGACCGCGTTGCAGGACGACCACGGCGAGGTCCTGTGCGCCGTCGTCACGCTCCAGCCCTCGGCCATCGGCCGCGGCGTGTCGGACACGACGGTCCTCGAGGCATGGGACGCCGGGCGGGCGGTGCTCCTGGCCCAGCCCATCGTCGACCTCGACACGCGGCGCAGCGTCCGCCACGAACTGCTGCTGCGGCTGCTCACGCCCGAGGGCGACGTCCTCGTGCCCCGCGACGTGATGCCGGTACTCGTGCGGCACGGGCGCGCGCTTGACCTGGATCGCTGGGTCGTGGATGCCGCGCTGAGCATCCTGCTGCGCTCGGGGGAACGCCCCCCGGGAGTCATCGAGGTGAACCTGTCGCCCGCCGCCATAACGGCGCCCGAGACCTTCGCCGAGCACCTGGAGCATGCGGTCTCGCGCGCGGCCATCGCCCCGGCACAGCTTGTGCTCGGGATGGACCTGGGGGACGTCGCACAGCAGCCGGTGGGTGCCGCCGTCGTCGCACGGCGCGCACAGACGATCGGCTGCCGGGTGGCGCTGGACCACGCGGAGGCCACACCGCGCACCCTGGCGCTCCTGCATCGCGTGCCCTACGACATCCTGAGGCTCGATGGCGCCCTGGTCGATGCCAGCGGCTATGACCCCGGCAAGCTGCTCCTCCTCCGGGCCCTGCTGCGGGCCGTGGAACGGGACGGCACCGAGCCGGTCGCCTCGGAGGTCCGGGATGACATCGCCGTCGCGCTGCTGCAACGCAACGGCGTGACCCGGGGTCAGGGGTTCTTCCTCGGCGCTCCCAGGGACGCCGCGGTGCTGCTGCACCCTTCGTGATCCTGCCGCCGGGCCTCACGTCCCATTCATGCCGGGCCCACGGGCCCACGGGCCTGTTGGACGCGCTCGGCGTCAGCTTCCGTTCATGCCGGGCCCAACGGGCCTGCTGGACGCCGCAGCTCCGCCGCCGCGGCGATCGCCTCGGCCTGCGAGTGCACGCCGATCTTGCGGAAGATGCTCTTCACGTGGCTCCGGACGGTCTCGAGGGACAGGACGAACTTGTCCGCGATCTGCTCGGCGGTGAGCCCGACGCACAACGCGTCGAGCACCTCCCACTCCCGGTCGGTGAGCGGGCTGGACACGGGCCGCAGCCCGACACCGGCGACGGGGGTCAGGCGCAGGTCGTCGATGAGCGCGGCAACCACCTTCGGGTCCACCATGGCCTGGCCGGCGGCCGTCCGGCGCACGGCATCGGCGAGCACATCGAGGTCGGTGTCCTTGCGCAGGAAGCCGGCTGCGCCGGCGCGCAGACCGACGAGGGCCAGCGCGGCGTCCTCGGAGCGCGTGATGAGCAGCACGCGGACGTCCGGCATGCGGCGTGCAAGCTCCCGCGTCGCCCCCACCCCGTCCAGCCCCGGCATCATCAGGTCCATCACGACGACGTCCGGCCGGTAGTGCACGCATAGTCCGACCGCTTCGGCGCCGTCCGCGAGATCGGCGATGACCACGAGCCCGCGCGCGGCCAATCCCTCCCTGAGAGCCCGCCGGGCCATGGGATCGTCGTCCGCAATGATGACGCGGATGGGGGGAGTGGCTGCCGCGTCCACACCCCGAGCCTACCCGGCTCCCGGAATGCAACTCACCGGGTGCTGAGCACCGCGCGCACGGCGATCCTGTGCCGCGAGGACGCGGGTGGATCGCAGGCTGTCAGCACAAGCACCGTCCGGCGACCGGGATCCAGGACCGAGCGGTCGCCCGGATCGACGATCCGCGTCCCTGTGACGCGGTACCGCAGGACCCGGCCTGGGACCTGGAGGACGATGCGGTCGCCGGGACGGAGCGCGTCGATGTGGCGGAATGGCGCGCCCCAGGTGGTGCGATGTCCGGCGATCGCCGAGACCCGTCCCCGGCCGGGCCAGGCCAGGTCGGCGTACAGGCCCGGGCCCCGCCGTAGGTCCGACGACGCGGTGCCGCGCACCACGATCCGCTCCAAGGCGATGCGCGGGATCGTCAGCTTGGCCGCCGCGTGCCCGATCGCGGGCAGGACGACAGGCACGGTCCGGGGCCGGCCAGGCGACCCTGGCGGCGCCGGTGCGCGGTCGGGACCGCGATCGATCTGCGCGGCCGAGGCGCCCTGAGTCCGGGCCCATTCATCGCGGAGCCCGTGCTGCGCGCGGGTGGCGAGCACCGCGGTCAGCGGCTCCTGCCAGAAGATCGAGAGCGCCCCGTCCAGTGCGACCAGAGCACCGATGACGGCGAGCAGCAGCCCGAGCCTGCGACGGATCGGATGCCGGCGACGGTCCACGATGCAAGCGTAGGCCCGGATTTAGGACCTATGGGGTGTCCACTGGGCGAGGGTAGGGGTTTACCCCAGCCGCCCCGTGGTGACAAAGGCCACCAGAGAAGGGGACTAAGTCCACGATACGGTGCATCAACGATAGGCAAGCCTTGCTGAAGGCCGTGCCCGTCCCGGGGTCGAAAGGCCCCCAGCAAAATGCCAAGGAGCACTCGTGCAACACCACAACGACGCCACCACGCGAGCTAGCGTGCCCGAAGACAACACCCGTCTGCGCACCATCATCGTCGACGACGATCCCTTGGCGCGCCGCAGCATCAAGGACGTCCTGCAATCGGCCGGGTTCATCGTCATCGCCGAGGCACCAACCGGGCGTGAAGCCGTCGAGCTCGTCGTGCACTACCGCCCCGACATCGTTCTCATGGACATCCTCATGCCGGGCATCGACGGCATCGAGGCCACGCGCCTGATCCTCGAACGGGTCCCCGACGCGCGCATCGTGCTGCTCACCTCCGGCGTCCAGGAGGACGTCGCGATGATGGGTCTACGCACCGGAGCCGTTGGTTTCCTCCAGAAGGACGTCGACCTCGAGGCCCTCCCGCGGGCGCTGGCGGGGACCGTCGACGGCGAAGCGGCCATCTCCCGCCGCCTGGCCCTGCACCTCATCGAGCGGCTGCGCCGCACGCGCGAGGGCAGCATCGGCATGCGCCCGGTCCGCTCGACGCTCTCCGGCCGCGAGTGGGAGGTGCTGGACATGCTGTGCGAAGGCTCCGGCACCGAGGACATCGCCGACATCCTCGTCCTGTCGACCGAGACCGTCCGCTCACACGTCAAGAGCATCCTGCGCAAGCTCGGCGTCTCCTCACGCTCAGAAGCCATCGCCGCCGCCGCCAGGCTGCGCGAAGAGGAGCCGGCGCCCAACGGCCGGACGGACTCCTTGTCGATCTCGCACTGACGTCGTTCACGCCTCGCGTGGCACCGGCGCCCTAGGTGGCGCCGGTGCCCTCCAGTTCGCTGGAGTCGCCGGCGTCCCCGGGCTCGATGTCACTGCGCAACAGCGCCCGCGCCTGCTCGACCGCCTCAGCCCGCGAGTGCGCGCCGAGCTTGCGCAGCAGGCGCTTGACGTGCGAGCGCACCGTCTCCGGCGACAAGCCCAGCTCGTCGGCGATCTCCCGTGTGCCGCGGCCTGCGACGAGCAGGTCCAGGACCTCCCACTCGCGTGAGGAGAGCGCGCTGCGCACCGGACGCAGTCCCGGGCCCGGCATCGGGATCTCGCGCAACCGCTCGACGAGCTTCGTCGTCAGGGTTCGCGTCAGCACGGCTTCGCCCCTGGCGATCGCGTGCACCACGCGCGGGAGCACGTCGGCGCCGATCTCCTTCGGCAAGAACCCCGCGGCCCCGCGCCGCAGGACCTGGAGGGCCAGCTCGTCGTCCTCCTGCGGGGACAGCACGAGGATCGCGAGCTTCGGGGCGATCCGGTGGATGCTCGCCACGACCTCCGGGCCGCCGGCGCCGCGCAGCCATGCATCGACGATCGCCACGTCGGGCTGCAGCTCGGCGGCCGCCGCCAGCGCGGTGTCCACGTCGAGCGCCGTGGCCACGACTTTCAGTCCCTCGTCCCCCTGCAATGCCCGGGTCAGCGCACGAAGGGCCAAAGGATCCCCGTCGACGATGAGTACCTCGAGTTGACGCTGGGGAGAGGCCATCGGCCCAAGCTAAGCCGTGTCAAGCCGCCATCTGGGGTGCCTCCCAGCCACGGCAAGAGGGTGCTGCGCCCGAGACCCTGGGGATGTCTTTGCCCTGACGCAGACCATCAGCACCCAGGCGGCGGGCGCGCCAACATCAAGCTTGCCTGATGCCGCTGCCCGTCACCATGGTCATCCAGGCCTGGGATCCCGTCGTCGGGGGCGCCCAGCGGCAGCTGCAGCAACTGACTGGGCGGCTCGCGGCGCGTGGCGTGCGCGTGACGGTCGTAACCCGCTGGGCGCCCGGCCTGCGGCGCTTCGAGCACCTCGAGACGCACGACCTGCGACGGGTCGGCGCGGGCTGGTCCTCGCGCGCGGCGTCCGCCCGCTTCGTGGCCGCCGGCACCGGCCATGTGGTCGCGTCCCGGCCCGCGGTGATCCACGCGCACGACCTGCTGTCGGCCTCGATGTGCGCCGCGATGGGCGCTGGGCTGGCGCGGGTGGCGCTCGTGGTCAAGGTCGCGTCGGTCGGCCCTGGCGGAGATCTGGACGTCCTGCTGAGCCGCCCCGGCGGCCATGCGCGCCTGCGCACCCTGCTCGCACGCGTCGACGCCTTCGCATGCGTCTCGACGGACGTGATCGCCGAACTGCGCGAGCACGGAGCGCCTGCCGACCGCTGCCTGGCGATCGCCAACGGCGTGGACACCGACCGCTTCCGGCCGCCTCCCGCGACCCCTGGGCACCGCCGCGCCGTGCGCGCCTCGCTCGGCCTCCCGCTCGACGGGGACCTCGTGCTGTCCGGCGGCCGCCTGCGACCGGTCAAGCGCCTGGACACGCTCGTGCAGGCCTGCGGGATCACGGGAGCGCACCTGGTCCTCGTCGGCGAGGGACCCGAGGCGTCCCGTCTGGCGGGCCTGCCCGGCGTGACGGTCCGGCCGCCCGTGGATGACCTGCGGCCCTACATGGACGCCGCGCACGTCTACGCCTCCGCCTCGCAGACGGAGGGCCTGTCGAACGCCGTGCTCGAAGCGATGGCCGGCGGCATCCCGGTCGCCGCGGTCCCCGCCTCGGGCGTACGAGAGCTGCTTGCCGACGGCCGCGGCGCCCTGGCCGCCGACGCCGGTGCCCCGGCACTGGCACTGGCCATCGGCAACCTGCTGCCCGAGCCGGCGCGCACCAACGCGGCCCGCTCCGCGCGCGCCTACATCGAGCGCCACCACGACCTCGAGACGACGGCCACCCACCTCGCCTCCCTGTACCGCCGCCTGGCGAGGCCGGCGCTGCGGCCCGTCTGACCGGATGGTCGATGCCACCGTTCGCAACGCGGGCTGCCTCGTGAAATCGACCATCTAGGCGAACAACCGCGGCGCGAGCACCCGGGCCCGCAGGCGTGCCGGGTCGGCGGGCACCCACATGCGGCGCACGTCGTAGCGGTCCAGCTCAGACCAGGGGTTCCAGCCGCCGTAGGACGAGAAGGCCAGCTCGATGCCTGCCTCCTGCGCGACGCGGCGCGTGGTCTCGCTGAAGCTCGCCCGCTGGCCCACGGGATAGGCCAGCCAGCGGGGCCGCGCCCCGGTCTCCGCCTCGATGCGGTCCATCCCGAGGCAGAGCTCGTGGCGCTGGCGTTCGGCGGGGGCCCGCGCCAGTACCGGATGGTCGTGCGTGTGGGCACCGATCGTCATGCCGGCGTCACGTAGGGTGCGGACGTCGTCCCAGTCGCACCACTGTCCGGCCCCGGCTGAGGCCGGCGCGCGCCCCACGCCGGTGCGCCGCGCCAGCTCGTCGAGGTACCGCTCCGCCGCCCCGCTGCCGAGCTGCTTGTAGTGGGCGGTCCAGTCCCCGGCGGCGGCCGGGCGATGAGCACGCTCGGCGATCCACGTCAGTTCGTCCCACCACGGCAACCGGGGGCGGTCGATGAAGCCGGTGGCTATGAAGAACACCGCCGCGGCGCCGTGAGCCTGCAGGATCGGCAGAGCCGTAGCGCGCGCATCGGCGTAGCCGTCGTCGAACGTGAGCAGGACCGCACGTCCGCGGTGGCTCCGGGCCTCGTGCAGCGCCGCCGGTTCGATCAGGTCGGCGTCGCGCCGCAGGATCTGCAGCTGGCGGTCCAGCGTCTCCTCGTCGACGGAGAGCTGCCCGGGATGCCCGACGACCGTGCGAGCGTCACCGACGCGGTGATGAGCCAGCACGACGAGCCCCCGCCAGCGTCGGCGACCCGCCAGCAGGGCACGCAGGCCACAGCGGTCGAAGACAGGGGCCAATCGCAGGGGCACGCGCATCGCACCCACCACGCTAGGCAGCCGACGGGCGACGGGCGAGGCGCGACGCGGTCGGCCCGTGGGGCAATGACCTACGTCAACACGTCTAGCGGCGCGGGCGTCACGCCGACCCGGGAGCGTGGGCTTCCCTACGTCACTCCCCCAGTTTGTGGTGCCTGCGGTGCAAGCGCCTGACCTACCTGCTGGTGATCTTCTTCGCGGCCGCTGCTGCGACCACGGCGTCCAGCGCCGTCGTCGACCGCAGCTCGATGAACACCCGGTAGGCCGGCGTACAGCGCGGCATGCGCACGCGCCACGATCGAGGGTGAGTACCGCTCGGCGACCCGCGCCTGCCCGGCGGCGCCGACGCGTGCACGCAACGCCTCATCGTCGGCGAGCGTGGCGATCGCGGCCCGCAGGGCGGCGGCGTCCCCCGGCGCCACCAGGACCCCGGCGCCATCGGCGAGCAGCTCCGGGATCCCGCCGACGGCGGAGGCCACCACCGGCCGGCCGCTGCGCATCGCCTCCAGCAGGCTGAGGGGCAGCGCCTCGTGCCGCGACGCCAGGCACACGACGTCCGCGGCCTCCAGCAGATCGCCCACGTCGTCACGCACCCCGAGCAGCTCCGCGTGGCCGGTCCGTGCCAGTGGCGCCAGCCGCTCGCGCTCGGGCCCATCGCCGGCCACGACGACCCGCACGTCCGGCAGCGCGCGCGTCGCCTCCAGCAGGACGTCGACCCCCTTGGCCGGCTCCAGGCGGGCCACGCACAGGATCAGCACTTCCCCCGGGGCGACGGCGAGCTGCGCACGCACGCGCGCCCGCGCTCCCAGGCTGGGCTCGCGGGGCGGCGGCGCCGACGGCAGGACCGTGAGCCGCGACGCCGGCATCTTCCATGCCTCGGCGTACGCCTGTGCCACGGCGACGGACGGCGCGATGATGCGCGCCGACAGCCGAGCGGTCAGGCCGTCGGCCCGCTGACGCCGGGCGGAGTCCTCGGTGCCGCCGGGTGGCGTGTGGACCGTCGCGACGTGCGGGACCCCGAGCAGGCGCGCCAGGACACGGCCGTTGACCGACGCCCCGACAAGATGGCTGTGCACGACCGCGGGCGCCAGCGGACGGGCCGCACGCAGCAGGCCGAGCAGGAACCGGCGGTCGGCCATGCGCGTCGTCTCCTGGAGCTCCAGCCGGTCGGCGGACGTGTCCAGGAGCGCGACGAGCCCTGCGTCCGCGTCGTCGGCGGTCGCCGAGACGACGATGTTCCGCGTGAGGCCCTCCTCGGCCAGGGCCGCGACGAGGCCACCGAGGACCCATTCGGCGCCACCGGTCCGCAGCGAGTCGATCGCGTGCAGCACGACGGGCGGGCGCGTCACCATCGGCCTTCCGACAGCGCCGCCGCGATGCCGTTCGCGACGCGGTCCCAGGTGAAGTGCGCCTCCAGGCGCCGGCGGCCCGCCGCACCCATCGCCACCGCGGCCCGCGGATCACGCAGGACCTCGATGAGCGCGCCGGCCAGCGCGTCCGGCCGTCCGGGGGGCGCCAGCCTGCCGGTCACGCCATCGACGACGACCTCCGGCATGGCGCACGCGGTGCTGCCGACGCACGCCAGGCCCCAGCCCATGCCCTCCAGGAGCGCGGTGCCGAAGGGCTCATAGCGCGACGGAGCCACGAGCACAGTCGCCCCCGCGTAGAGCGCAGCGAGCCGCTCCTCGCCGCCGGGCTCCGAGCGGACGATCCGCCCCTCGCACCGCACGCCGTCGGGCAGCGGGCCTACGTCCGCCGCCGCCGCGCCGACAAGCACGAGCTCGGTGTCGGGCAGCACGGCGCGGACGTGGGGCCAGGCGGCCAGGAGCTCCACCCCGCCTTTGCGCGCGAACGCCTTGCCGACGAACAGCACGCGCCGCGCCGGCGCCGGGCGGTCGGGGACGCGCATGGGGATCGGCGCGTTCGGTCCTTGGCCGACGACCCGGATCCGCTGCTCGGGCACGCGATAGTCGTCGGTGAAGGAGGCCGCCTGCCACTGGCTCATCGCCAGCACGACGTCCATGCGCCGGATCGTGCCTCCCTCCCAGGCCCTGGCCCGCCGGGCCGCAGGGCTGTCCGGATCAAAGCGCAGGTCGGTGCGGCGCAGCTGCAGCGCGACGCTCGCATCGCTGTAGCTCGCGACGATCGGCGCGCTGCCTGAGAGGTCGTACCAGTGGCCGACCTGGATCACGGCGTCACGCTGCTCTGCGATGACGCGGTCGCGGACGTGGCCGCGGACCCGCCTCGTGTGCAGGCTGCGCGCAAGCGGCGCGCAGGCCGTGACGTTGGCGTGGTAGCGCTGGCGCCAGCGCTCGCGGTCCGGCGAGGCCGCGGCGATGGTCTCCAAGCCGTCGACCAGCGCGCTGCTGACGTCCTCCGCGGCGAGCTCGAAGCCGGTGCGCGCCGCCGCCTCCAGGAGCGCCCGGCTGGAGCCCGACCAGGTCGCGCTGGACGTCGGGCGCCCGGCGACGGTGAGCAGGGCGCCGCTCATCGGGCAAGCCCGCCGGCGGCCTGCGGCAACCGAGCTCCCGGGACGAAGCTCGCCGTGTCGTGACACGTCCGGCACCACAACTCCAGGATGAGCATCGACCACAACACCGCGGCCCGGTCCTCACCCGCCTGATGTGCCCTCAGCGTCGCCGCGGCGGCCCGCGTGTCGATGAGGCCGCGGTCACGAGTGCGCCGGTCCAGCAGGACATCGTGCGCGAGGTCACGCAGCGGCCCACGCAGCCACGCCCCCACGGGGACGGCGAAGCCCTGCTTTGGCCGGTCCAGGATCCCCGCCGGCAGCCACGGCGCCGCGGCGGCACGGAGCACGCGCTTGCCCGTCGCCCCGCGACGCTTGAGCGCAGCCGGGAGCGTCGCCGCCCACTCCACGAGCTCCTGGTCGAGCAGCGGCGAGCGCAGCTCCAGCCCGTGCGCCATCGAGGTGAGGTCCGCCTTCGGGAGCAGATCGCCCGCCAGGTATGCCGCCTGATCGCAGGCCAGCAGGCGGTCCGTCCAGGTCCGCGTGCGGGCGCCCTCCCATCCCTCGCGGACGGCGCGCAGCGGATCGCCGCTGTCGATGAGCGGGGCCAGGACGGGGCCGTAGAGCCTGCGCCGATCTGCGTCGGTGAAGTGCCGGAAGAGATCGGCGTAGCGCTCGTGTGGCGCCATCGCCAGCCGGCGGGCCAGGCGCCTGGAGCGCTCGGAGAGGTACCGCGCCCGGGCCAGCCGCCGGCGGAGGTTCCGCGGGACCGCCTGCGCGGGGCGCGTCCACGCCAGGTGATGGTGGCGGCGATAGCCGGCGAAGAGCTCGTCACCGCCGTCGCCGGTCAGCGCGACGGTGACCTCGCGGGCGGCAAGCTCGGCCAGCTGGAAGGCGGGCACGGCCGCCGGGTCGGCCAGCGGCATCCCCAGGTGCCAGACGAGGCGCTGCAGCGTGGCCTCGTCCACGGGGCCGATGTGCAGCTCCGTGTGATCGGTGTCCCAGTGCTCGGCCACCGCCCGCGCCCACGGGCCTTCGTCGTAGGCGACGTCGTCAAACCGCGCCGAGAACGTCCGCACGCGTCCGGGCGCCTCCTGGGCCATCGCCGCCACGACGGCCGACGAGTCGATGCCGCCGGAGAGGAAGGCGCCGATCGGGACGTCCGCCTCCAGCCGTATCCGCACGGCGCCGCGCAGCCGGTGGCGCAGGACCTCGGCGGCCTCCTCCAGACCGATGACCTGCTTGGGAGTGAACTCCGCCGTCCACCAGCGATCCACGACCGGCGATCCCGCGTCGATGTCCCAGACGAGCCTGCCGGCGGGCTCCAGCTGATGGACCGCGCGCCATGGGGTGCGGTCCGGCGGGACGTACTGGGTGACGAGGGTGGCGTCCAGCGCGTCGAGGTCCAGGTCGCGTGGCACCCCCGGATCCATGAGCACCGCTCGTGGCTCGGAGGCGAAGACGAGTGCCCCCTCGCGGTCGCGCGCCCACAGCAGCGGCTTCTTGCCCATCCGATCGCGCGCGAGGATGAGCCGCCGACGGCCCGCGTCCCACAGCGCCAGCGCGAACATGCCGTGGAGGCGCTGGACGAAGTCCGGGCCGTACTCCTCGTACAGGTGCACGGCGACCTCGGCGTCGCTGCCGGTGGCAAAGCGGTGACCCCGCTGCTCGAGCGCCGCCCGTTGTGCCCGGAAGGTGTAGAGCTCCCCGTTGAGCACCAGCGCGATCTGCCCGTCCTCGGAGTACAGCGGCTGGCGCCCACCCTCCACATCGATGATCGCCAGGCGGCGCATCCCGATCGCCACGGGGCCGTCGACGTGAGCACCCGCCGAGTCCGGTCCCCGGTGCTCGAGTGCCTGCAGCTGGGCCTCCAGCAGAGCGGGGTCCGGCGGGGCGCCCCCTCCGACGGTGACCTTGCCGGCGATGCCGCACATCAGCGCACCGCCCGCCAGATCGCGGCCTGACGCCCGGTCAGCCCGCGGCCCAGTCCGCAGGCGGTCGCCGCGAGCCCGACGACGAGCTGCGCGCACGCGCCCGTCAGCGCCCTGGCGTGGCGCTGACGCGGCCGGCGCCCTCGGGCATGGGCGATACCGGCCCCGAGGATCGCGAGCTCCCCGGCGGCGACGCCGCGACCGAGCCACCCCCGCGCGGCGGGCAGCCCGCAGAGTCCGGCGAGCAGCAGGAACGGCAGGGCGAGCCGAGCGACCTTGTGGTTGAGCACCCGCCACGCCGCGTCCGGTGGCAGGCGCCGCACCTGGCCGACGAGCTGGACCCGACCGGCCCCGATCCGGGCCCGCCGCTCGAGCTCCTGCAGCGGCTTCAGGGCGCCCTCCACCCCGCCGGAAGCCGGCTCGTAGACCACGCGGCCACCACGCGCCAGGAGGTCCAGCAGGATCCAGAGGTCGTCGTTCACGACGTCGGCGGGCACCGGGCGTAGGTGGTCGCGGCGCACCGCGAGGAACTCGCCCGAGGCGGCCGCGACGCTCCCTGACCGCGATTCCAGCCGGCGGACGATGTCCTCGTAGCGGTCGTACGCCGACCCGGTCTCACCGCGGCGGCCGGCCACAGCCCACACCGAGGGGTCAGCGAAGTGCCGGACCGCCGCGCGCAGCGAACCCGGTGCGAGCGCGTTGTCGGCGTCGGTCAGCACGACGATCTCGCCGGTGGCCAGCGCCAGGGCGTCGCGCAGCGCGCGGGCCTTGCCGCGCCGGCCAGCGCTGAACGTCACCACGGCCGTCGACCAGCTCTGCATCACCACGGTGCGCAGCGCCGCGTCGCCGTCGAGGGCGACGACGAGCTCCAGCTGATCGGGCGGGTAGCCGTCGTACCGCAGGGCATCGAGCTTGGCCGCCAGCGGCTGTGGCGCGGAGGCGGCGCACACGACGACCGAGACCGTCGGGGTCGCCTCGGCGGCCACCGTCGTGACCTGTCCGGCGGCGCGCGGACGCGCCAACAACAGGCTCGCGGGATAGCCGGCGAGCACCCAGCCGGCACCGACGGCGCCGACCGCCCCGCCGCGCACCACGACGGTGCGTACGTCCATGGTCCGCATGATTTGCAGCTTGCCTTCAGCCTCTGGCGGCTACAGGGGGAAGGCCCGGTGCCCCAAGGGGCAGCGCAGTCACGAGCACCCGGTATCCCCTCACGATGAGGGGGCAGGTCCTCCCCCTCTATGGCGCAGCCATGACCCCCCGTCGGTGACCCTGGCCGCGCCGAAGCTTCCGGCATGCCTCTGCGTTCTCTGGTTGCCGCTGCTCCCTCTGTCGCCTGGCTATCAGTGGGGCTCGGCATCGGCGTCGAGCCGCTCTGGCTGGCCGCCGGGGTACCGATCATCGCGGTGGTGCTGGCAGCCCGCCGGCCGTTGCCGGACGACCCGGCCTTGGAGGAGCGCGCCCTGCGCCGGCAGCTGGCGGTGATCCGCCGGCGCGGCGTGCCCGCCGACCTGTTGTGTGCACGCGCCGAGGGCGTGGAAGCCGAGGCGCTGCGGGCATCCCTTCGCATCTCGGACTTCGCGGTCGTGACCGAGGCCCGCAGCGGGGTCCACCTGCGCGCGCTGGTGGACACGAGATCCCTGGACCGTCCCGCCGTGGAGCGCCGCCTGTGCAGGACCCTCGGAGGGGAGTGGCTCTTTTCGTGGGCGCGCTTCCCCGACGACGGCGCGACCTACGACGCGCTCGTGGACCACGCACGCCGCCGGCTGCTCCGTGCCCCCTTGCCCTCCTCAACCCCCACCGATGGGACCTGCTCATGCGCCGCTCCGCCGTTCTGGCGATCTCGTTCACGCTCGCCGCACCCGGATCA
>JAOPZJ010000324.1 GCA_025964155.1 Solirubrobacterales bacterium | reverse complement strand
CAACGCCGTCAAATACCGGCCGACCAGTGGCGCGACCGTCTTCTCCACCGGCACCAACCAATGGGCCTACGCCCTCGGCACCACCCGCATCGACCAAGCCACCTACAACATCCTCTCGGACATGGGCGCACAGCCCTTCACCCCCGTCTCAACGATCGTCCTGGACCCCGCCGGAACAAACCCGCGCCCGCTCCCGGCACCTACACCGACACCGACACCGACGCCGGCCCCCACCCCCACCCCCGGGAGTCAAACCGTCGCGTCCCCACCCACCCCGCCACTCGCAGCCACCCGTGACCCAGCTGCCATCGGGCACGTCGTCTCGCCGAACGCGACGTCGCCGAACACGACGCGGCGGCGGCCGGTCACCGGCCCCTCGATTCTCCTGGGCCGCCGCACCAAGACCCGCGGCTGCCGGATCCGCGACCACCTGCCCGACCGTGCCTGCAGCCCCGGCACCCGCTTCTCCCGCGTCGGGGTGCGCACCGTCTGCCGCCCGGGGTACACCGCCTGGGTGCGCTACGTGCCGCAGGCCAAGCAGGCTCGGGTCTTCGCGGCGTACGGCATAAGGCATCACGACGCGGCGACCTACGTGGTCGACCACATCGTCCCGCTGGAGCTTGGCGGCTCCAATGCGATCGCCAACCTGTACCCGCAGCCTGCCCGCCCGCGGCCCGGCTTCCACGACAAGGACGCGCTGGAGCGCGCGGCCCACGAGCGGGTCTGCGGCGGCCGGGAGGCGCTACGCGTGATGCAGCGCCGGATCGCGACGAACTGGGTGGCGCAGTGGCGCCGCCTCGTGGGCTGAACCGCCGGCCGGCGTTCACCATCCGACGACATCTGCGCGGCTGCCCGTGCCTAGGTTTCGCGGACCCCACGTCCCTCAAAGGAGTCTCCGTGAAGCGCAGCATCCCCGCAGTGGTGTCCGCCCTGGCCCTGCTGTCCCTGTCCCCCGGCGCCGTCGCCCTCGCCGGCAACGGCAACGGCCACGGCCCCGACAAGCCCGACAACCCGTCATCGAAGACGATCGACCTCGCGGTGATCGGCGACATCCCCTACGGCGCCGACATGATCACGGCGTTCCCGTCGCGGATCGATCAGCTCAACGCCGACCCGAAGGTCCGGATGGTCATCCACCTCGGCGACATCAAGAACGGTTCGTCGCGGTGCGACACGAGCTACTTCGAGTCGATCCGCGCGCAGTTCGACCGCGTCCAGGATCCGCTTGCCTACACGCCGGGCGACAACGAATGGACCGACTGCCATCGCGCGAACAACGGCGGCTACCAACCTGCGGGACCGGTGATCCCCGGCGCACCGGTCATCACTCCGGGCCCGTCGCGCCTGGACGAGGTCCGCCGCATCTTCTTCCCGCAGCCGGGCCGCACGCTCGGACAGGATCCCCGCACCGTGGAGTCCCAGCGCGGCCCGATCGTCGAGAACGTCCGCTGGAGCGACGCGCAGACCCAGTTCGGCCTCATCCACGTCGTCGGCTCCGACGACGATGGCCTGCCGTGGTTCGGGACCGCCGAGACGCCGGCGCTGCGGGCTGCCCGCCTCGACGAGCAGCGCATCCGCTCTGCGGCGGCCGTCGCGTGGCTGAACCACATCTTCGACACGGCCCAGGACCGCAACGATGAGGCCGTCGTCATCGGCATCCAGGCCGACATGTTCGACCCGGCGATCGTCGGCGACCGGACGCAATACGAGGCGTTCACGCCGTTCGTGCGGGCGCTCGCGGCCCGCGCGCGGGCGTTCAAGGGCCCGGTCCTGCTGCTCAACGGCGACTCGCATGTCTATGGGGCCGACCGTCCGCTCGCCGACCCGGCGGCCACGAACAGCCAGATCTACGGGATCACCAGGGCGGTGCCGAACCTCCAGCGGGTGACCATCGACGGCTCGAGCAACGCGAACGACTATCTGCGGCTGCACGTCGACCGCAAGGACCCGGGCGTGTTCTCCTTCGAGCGGGTGCCCTACACGGGCTGATCAGCGCCGCCGTAGCCATTCGGCGAAGAGGGGGTCGAGCAGCCGGGCGCCGTGCTCGTCACGGACCACGTGCTGCTCGTCCTCCGCCAGACGCTCGAGGCCGCGCTGCATGCTGCTGCGCGTGATGGCGTGCTCGCGGGCGGCCCGCTGACCGGTGGGCGCCAGGCCGTCGGCGAGCGCGACGACCACCGCCCGTTGGGGGCGGTCCAGCGACTCCCACACGGCCTGGTGGACGTCGGCGGTCTCCGCGAGGGCGAGGTTCAGCGCCCGCGCGGCGAGGTCGTCGGTCTGCCCTTCGTCGAGCAGCGTGAACAGCAGGTGCGCGAGCAGCATCGTCCGCTGCGGATGGCCCGCGGCGATCGCGACGACGTCCAGGAGCGCCGGGCCGGGCGCCAGTGCGTGCGCGGTGAAGATCGCCTCCAGGTCGGCGACGGTCTCCCCTGCGGGCAGGACCGGCAGCGTGAGCGGGCGGGCCTGTGCGTAGAACGGTCGCTCGTGGTCGGAGAACATCTGCCGCATCAACGACGGCCGGCTGCCGGCGTACACGTACGAGGCCGCGCGACCGTGGTGCTGGATGACCGAGCGCACGAGGCCATCGAGCCGGTCGTCGGCGGTCAGCAGATCCTGGAACTCGTCGAAGCAGACGACCGTCAGCCCGGCGTCGGCCGCGTGCAGGCGACCCGGCAGGTCCAGGAGCTCGAGCAGTACCTGGCGTGCCTGGTCGGCGCCGAGGGCTCCCCCGCCGCGTGCCCCGAACTGGACGGTGACCCCGGCCGGACCGACGCTGAGCCCGAGTTGCTGCGTCAGGCGCTCGAGCAGCCGTCCGGGGTCGGCGGGAAGCTGACGGTAGGCGCCGATGACCCGCGCGGCGACGTCCGTCACCGTCGCCACCCCGTAGAAGTCCACGCGGACCGCCCGGTGACCCGCCGCCCGCATCGCCGCCATGTGCGCTTCCAGCAGGCTGCTCTTGCCGAAGCGCCGGGGCGCCGCCAGGCGGATGTTGACGCGGTCGGCGGCGGCCTTCTGGAGCACGTGCAGCTCGCTGGCCCGGTCGATGAGGTCACCCGGATCCACCGGGCCCTGGTAGTGAAAGGGATTCATCGGACCTGATAGTATCGTAAAACGGTACGGATTAGTATCGAATAACGATACGAGTGCGTCGCGTCAGCGGCCGGGCGCCTGCGATGGCCCCACGTGGCGGCGCAACCACTTGACCACCGGCGCGGCAGCGTCGAGCGACTCGCGGATGCGCTCGTAGGCAGCCGGTTTATGCAGCCACGCAGCCGCAGGATGCGTCCGTGAGACGGTGAGGCTGCGGCGGCGCAGGAGCTCGGCGCGGGGATGGTCGGCGTCGTAGCCGCGGGGGACGCGGAGCAGGTCGGGCTCGTTGAGCGACAGCCCGGCGGCGCGCGCGACCGCCAGCCCGCGCGTCAGCGCGGCGGCCTTGCGCCCGTCGTCGATGGC
>JAOPZJ010000314.1 GCA_025964155.1 Solirubrobacterales bacterium | reverse complement strand
GAACCACGGGATGCGGGCCAGCAGCAGCACCTGCACCAGGGCGCTGTAGGCGGCGAGCAGGCCGGTGACGCGTCCGACGCTCGTCAGGATCTCGGCGGACGTATGGGCGCGCGTGACGCCGCCGCCGTGCAGCCAGAGGTAGACGACGACTGCGAGGTTCGCGAGCAGCGCGATGCCGACGAGCCACGCAGCCGGGCTGCGGGGGCCCGTGGCCGGAGGGCGCGCCTGCAGCGCCTCCGCCGGTGGCGCGACATCCCAGGTCCTCACGCCGACCGTGGCATTCGTGTCCTGCGACATTCCCCAGGAAGCTAACGGGGCTTCCTGGGACAACCGTGAGAGTTAGGTCAAGGATTGGTCAAGGTTTTGCTGCACGTCGACCTCACGCGGGCGCACGGCGACCGGGGGCCACGCACGCGCGTGGCCCCCGTCTGTCCGGCTTCGCTCGACGCCGCCCTCAGCGCAGCGCCAGCGGCTTGAGCGTCACGTTGACCGCGCTTGTCCGCGTCCTGCCGTCGCTGCCACGGGTGGTCACCTTGATGCTCACCGGCAGCTTCTTGCGCGTCACCAGCGTGCGGTAGGCCGACGCGCTGAGCTTCAGGCGGACGGTCGTGGTCTTGCCGGCCGGGATGCTGAAGGTCCGGCTGGCGATGACGACGGCGCCGCTCTTGATGGTGATCGTGCCCTTGCAGCGGCTGCCCGAGGACACGCCGCACTTCACGCGCACCGCCACCTGGCGGGTCTTCGGGGAGACCTTGAACGAGGTCGTCCGGCTGATCGTCGGGTTGCCGATGGTCGGGACCGGCAGGACCACCGGGGGCGTCACCGGCGGCGTCGTCACCGGCGGCGTCGTCACCGGCGTGGCCGGGGCCTGCGGGGTCTCCGACACCGCCGTCAGGTAGTCCCCGGGCGCGCACGAGCGGGCCGGGAAGGCGCTGTCCGGCGAGCACCGCCACGTCGCCGGGTTGATCTCGCTCGGCGCCTTGCGCAGCTGCGACTGCTGCTCGTAGGCGTAGGCGAGACCCAGCAGCGCTGCGTCCGCGTTCGCCGCTCCGAGGAACGTCACGGCGACCGGGTCATGCGTCGTGGACGTCGTCGGCGAGGTCGGCAGGTTGTAGCCGGCCGGCACCGAGATCTGCGGGAAGCCGGCGCGAGCGCCCGCGGTGTACGTCGTGTCCTGGGTGCGGGAGTCCTGCGGCAGCACGATGGCGGCCAGGTCGTCTGTCGGGTCCGCCGGCGTCCCGTTGTTGAGGACCGCGGTGATGGCGTCCTGGGAGGCCGTGCGGCCCGCAGTCACGGCCGCGGCGTAGGCCGTCGTGTCAGCCGAGCCGCTCGACGTGTCCGTCGCCTGGGCGGCGGCGAGCTGCCCCTGGCCGAACTTCAGCGCCTCGTCCTCGTTGGCGTTGTTGTACGAGATCACGCCCTTCAGCGACTTGCGATCCGTCGAGATGTCGGACGAGCTGAGGTAGGCGTTCAGGTCCCGCTTGAACTCGTACGGGAACACGCTCGCCGTCGCGGCCGGAGCCGGAGCCGTGATGGTCACCAGCGTGGCGCCGGCGGCCGCCAGCGCGGCGTTGGCCGCGACGTAGTTGGCGTTCGTGCTGTTCGTGACGCCGATGCGCTTGCCCGACAGCGCGTTCGTCGTGAGCCCGGTCAGGTAGTCCGGGGCGCTCGCCGGCGCTCCGGAGGTCGCCGCGTCGTCGCCGTCCTTGCCGACGATCGCCTGCAGCTCCGTCGCCACGTCGGTCACGGTCCGGCCGATGGCACCGGGCGTGTCCTGGCTCTTGGCAACCGGCAGCATGCCTGCGCGGCTGACCGTGCCATAGGTCGGACGCATGCCGACGACGCTGTTGGCCGAGGACGGGAAGACGATGCCGCCGTTCGTCTCCGTGCCGACCGTCATCGCCGCGAGGCCCGCAGCCGCGGCGGACGCCGACCCGGCCGAGCCGCCGTTGCCGACGATGCTCGTGTTCGCGGTGCCGGCGCCCGGTCCGCCGCCGCCCTGGATGAGGTCGGTGTCGTACGGGTTGAGCGTGTAGCCGCCGAGGGAGGAGTAACCCGCCGGCATGAACGACGCCAGCGTGGCGCCGGAACCGGTCGTGGCCGTCGACATGAGGTTGTCGAACTCCGTCATGTTCGTCTTGCCGAGGATGACCGCGCCGGCCGCCCTGAGCTTGTCGACGACCGTCGAGTCGGACTTGGGGACCGTGTTCTGCAGCGCGATCGATCCGCCCGTCGTCGGAAGGCCCGCCACGTCGAGGTTGTCCTTGACGAGGATCGGCAGTCCCTCGAGGGCCCGCGGCGTCGCATGCGTCCGGCGGTACCTGTCGGATGCGGCCGCGTCGGCCAGCGCGCTCGGGTTGAGCGAGCGCACGGCGTTGATCGCCGGCCCCGCGTTGTTGACCGCCGCGATGCGGGCGAGGTAGCCCTTCGTCAGGCTGACGGACGTGAGCTTCTTGGTTTTCATCAGCGTCTGCACGTCCGTCGCCGACGCCTTCTCGAGCGAGAACCCGAGGCTCGGGGCCGCGCCGCCGATCGACGCCATGATCTGCTCGCCCGACGGCATGCAGCTGCGCTCGGCGAACGGCTTGGGCTGGG
Organism: Solirubrobacterales bacterium; assembly: GCA_025964155.1. Lineage (GTDB taxonomy): Bacteria > Actinomycetota > Thermoleophilia > Solirubrobacterales > Solirubrobacteraceae > Paraconexibacter. Next base: position 2,697 of record JAOPZJ010000314.1, on the reverse strand, counting down.
CGACATCCGCGCAGCGCTCGATGCTCGGGTTGGTGACGGCCGGGCCCGTGCGCGCCTGCGTGGCCTGCTCGAAGGCGTAACCCATCGCCAGCAGCTTGGCCTCGCTGTACGCGGTGCCCTGGAAGGAGATACCCACCGGGTTGCGCGACGACGCGCTGAAGCCGGCCGGGATCGTGAGCTGCGGGTAGCCGGCGCGGGCGCCGATGCCCGTGGTGCCGCCGGAGGTCGTCAGGATCCCGTCGATGTCGTTGGACGGGTCGCCGTCGTTGAGGTTCAGCGCCGCGTTGATCGACGCCTGGGCGTTCTGCTTGCTGCTCGTGACCTTCGCCTGGTACTCGGCGTTCTGCGCCGGGTCCGTGAGGTCGACGGCCTGGCTGGAGATGAGCGTGCCCTGGCCGAACTTCAGCCCCTCCTCGGGGTGGGCCGAGTTGTAGGTGATGACGTCGTTCAGCGTCGGCTGACCGGCGTGGCCACCCTTCGCCGTGACGCGGGCGAGGTAGGCGTTCAGGTCGCGCCTGAACTCGGAGGTCAGGACGCTCGGGTTGGTGCTCGGGACCGTGAGCGACGTCGGGTTGGTGCCGATGTTGATCGTCGTCGCGCCCGCAGCCTGGACCGTGGCGACCGCGGCGTTGTAGGTCGGGTCCGTGCTCGTGATGATGGCGATGCGCTTGCCCTGCAGCGCGTCGGTGCTCAGCCCGGTGGTGTAGTTGGGGACCGTCGCGGGGGCGGTGTCGCTCGCGCTGTCCTCGGGGTCCTTGCCGGCGATGGCCTGCAGCTCCATGGCCGCGTCCCTGACGGAGCGGACGATCGGGCCGGCGGTGTCCTGCGTGGCCGAGATCGGGATGATCCCCGGGCGCGGCACGAGGCCGACCGTCGGCCGCAGGCCGACGTCGCCGTTGGCGGCCGAGGGGCTGATGATCGAGCCGGAGGTCTCGGTGCCGATCGTCAGCGCCGCCAGGCCGGTCGACGCCGCCACGGCCGAGCCGGACGACGAGCCGGACGGCGTGCTCGAGGCGTCCGTCGCGTTGAGGACCTGACCGCCGAGCGACGAGTAGCCGCTGGGGTTCGTCCCGGAGGAGAAGAAGTTCGCGAACTCGGACAGGTTCGTCTTGCCCAGCAGCACGGCGCCGGCGGCCCGCAGGCGGGCGACGACGGGCGAGTCGGTGGCGGGGACGTTGTTCTCCAGGGCGACGGCGCCCGCGGTGGTCGGGAGTCCCGCGACGTCGAGGTTGTCCTTGACCAGGACCGGCAGGCCCTCCAGCGGGCCGGCGGTTCCGGCCGCGCGCCGCGCGTCGGACGCCTTGGCCTCAGCCAGAGCGTTCGCGTTGAGGATGCGCACGGCGTTGAGGCTCGGGCCGCGCTTGTTCAGCGCCGCGATCCGGTTGAGGTACGCGCGCGTCAGCTGGACGCTCGTCAGCGAGCCGCTCTTCATGCTTTCCGCGAGCTGGCTCGCCGTCAGGTTCTCGAGGTCGAGCTTGGGATCAGCGGCATGAGCGGGCGCGCTGACGGCTCCGAACAGGCCGACGACCGCGCACGCGGTCGCGGCGAGCCGCCGGGTGGGACGTGCAGGATTCAAAGGGTCTCCGTTGCTTCAGGGCGAGGACTCGAGCCGACAGCCAGGGCGGGCTCGATGCCCGCCACGGTAAGTGGCCTGCGGGGCCCAGCGTTTGGACCAACGGTCGAAACCGGCTTCGCCAGTCGGTCGCAGATCACGCTTGACCCTGAGGTCGCGACGGGCCCTGGCGGTCACGGTTCGGCCTCCCGGTCCAGCGACTCTGCGCACGTTGTCGGTGGGCGAATGGACGCGCGGGTGTCACGGTGGCATCGATGCACCGGACCGACGCCACCGCGGCGCTGGGGGCGCGCACACGCGAACGACTCGACCTCATCGTCGACGACCTGATGGAGCGGCAGTGGTACGAGGTACCCGAGTTCTGGGTGACCGACGACCCCGCCTTTCGCGAAGCGGTGCTCCGCAGCACGCGGGAGAACTGCGAGCTGATGCTCGACCTCGTCGGGCAGCCAGGCGCGCTGCCGCGGGCCCTGTGCCCCGGCGCGCGACTGGAGGCGGATGTGACCGCACAGTACGGGGCGACCGCCGAGGCGCTGGTGCGCACCTACCACCTCGGCGAGCACGCGATCACCGAGCACTTCCTCGAGGTGCTCGACGCGGGGCAGATCGATGACGCGCCCGCGGCGCTTCGCGAGCTGCGTAGCGCGATCAACGCCGTGCACGCGTACATGACGGCGGTGATGCCGCTGGTCGTGCGCGAGCACGCCGACGAGCGCGACCGGTTGTACGCCCACCCGGACCTGCGGCGACTGCGGCTCGTGCAGGCGGCGCTGGTCGGGGACAGCGTCGCGTCGCTCGACTACGCGGTCGACGGCGCCCACGTCGCGGTCGCGGCCGCCTGTGAGCACGCCGAGCGGGCCATCGCCGGCGTCGCGCACGAGCTCGGCGTGGCGTCACTCGCCGTTCGAGCGCCGGACGGACGGTGCTGGGGCTGGGTGCGCACCACCGACGCCGCGGAGGTGACGGCGCGGCTGCGCCGCAGCGACATCGCCGGAGCGGCCGGCGTCGGCGGCGCCGCGTCGTTTCGCTCCGCGCACGAGCAGGCGCGGCTGGCCGAGCGCATCGCCCGCGGGCGCCGGCCGGCCGCGGTCGTGGACCTGCGCTCCGTGGCGCTCGAGGCGTTC
>JAOPZJ010000306.1 GCA_025964155.1 Solirubrobacterales bacterium | reverse complement strand
GTTCCGACGTTCGGACGTTCTCGGGCGCGAGCCTGGAGGACCTCCTGCCGCAGATCCGCGCAACCCTCGGACCGGACGCGATGATCCTCGGGCGGCGCGAGGGCGTGCAGGGCGGCGTCGGCGGCTTCTTCGGGCGGCGCTCGATCGTCGTCGACGCCTGCGCCGCCCACGCGCGGGTCGACGTGCGTGAGGACGAGGACGCCACGCCATGGACTCTGGGGTCCCAGCCCCCGGCCGTGGACCCGCGCGACGCCTTCGCCGAGCAGCTCGCAGGCCTCCTCGAGGAGCTGCCCACCCCGCCGAGAGCGGTCCACCGGCCGGTGGTCGACGACCGGGTGCACCTGACGCCGACGATCGACGACGCCGACGCCTTGGTGGCCGCCTCGACGCAGGTTCCGGCGACGCGCTGGCCCGCGGCGCCCGCCACCGTCACGACCGCGAGCCTCGGGCCCGACGGGACCGCCCTGCTGGAGGCCGGCCTGTCGCACGCGCTGGCCGTCGAGCTGGTCCACACCGCCGCGGCGCACGTCGCTCCCCTGGCCGAGGACAACGCTCCGCGCGCCATGGTGCGCGCCGCCCTGGCCGCTCGCATCCCGATCGCCACGCCGGTCCGCGGGCCGGGCGGGGCGGTCATCGGCTTCGTCGGCCCGGCCGGCTCCGGCAAGACGCGCTGCGTCGCCCGCCTGGCGACGGCCTACGCCAAGCGCTCGGCGCTCCCGGTCGCGTGCGTCACGCTGCGCGCGGCCGACGAGGGCGCCGAGCTGACGGCACTGCTCCAGGACGCCGGCGTGCCGGTCCACGTCGAGCACGACGCCGTCGCCGCCGCCCGGCGCATCGACGCGCTGCGCAACGAGACGATCGTGCTCCTCGACACCCCCGGCGTCTCGCCGCGCGCGGAGGTCGAGCTGCGCACGCTGTCGGCGGAGCTGCGGCGCCTGGCGGCCGACGAGCTGCACCTCACCGTGCCGGCGACGATCGGCCCGCTGGCAGGCCGCGAGCTCGCGGCTGCCGGCCGCGCGCTCGGCGCTGGCGGCATCGCCCTGACGCACGCCGACGAGACCGGCGCGCTCGGCACCGTCGTGGAGCTCGCGATGGACACCGGTCTGCCGCTGTCCTACGTCGCCCGTGGCAGCGCGCTGGACGGCGGGATGCGCCCGGCCGCCGCCGATGCGCTCGCCTTGGCGCTGCTCACGCCCCTCGCCCACGACGACGAGCTGTTGTAGGAGAGGCGGCCACCATGTCCACGATGCACGGGCCGAGCAACGGGGACGTCGTCACGCTCGTCGTCCCCCAGCGCGAGCAGGTTCCGGTCCGGGTCGACGACGCCGCGACGGGCTGGGCGGACCTCACGCTCGTGGGATCGCCGCGGACGTCGTGGCAGCAGCTCACGCGCCTCCAGCTGTACGTGCAGTACGCGAGCGCCCAGGGACTGTGTCGCATGACCGGGCACCTCGGTCGCCGCCCGCAGGACATGGGCCTGCGCGTGACGGGGTACGGCGCGGGGGAGACGCTGCGCTTCACCCAGCGCGGGAACATCCAGTTGCTGCGCCGGCCCGATCTTGTCCACGCGCGCGTGACCGCCCGGATCGTCGTCCTCCGCAGCGACAGGGGCGACCATGTCGCCGTGCAGGCCACCTGTGTCGCGGTGAGCGGCGGCGGGCTGACGGTCAAGGGCATCCCCGGCGCGGCGGTCGGCAACAGCTTCGACTTCGATCTGTTCCTGACCGAGCGTGAACGGCCGGTGCGCGGTGCGTTCCGTGTGGAACGGGTCTCGATCGACGGCGTGGTCGACGGCCGGCTGACGACGATCGCGGCGTATGAGCGCAGCCGCCTCGTGCATTACGCCGTCGACCACGCCCACGGGCGGGTGAGCTGATGGGCGCGCGCGCGACGAGCGACGATGCGGCGACACCGGGCACCGGCGCCCCGGGCCGCCGCGGCCTGCGCCTGGCCGACCATCCGCGGGCGACCCGGCAGATCCGCACCGTGCGCTCATGGGTCGCCCTCGCGGGCTTCGGACTCGTCCTGGTGCTGTCGCTGCGCGCGCATACGCCCTTGGAAGACGCGTTGAGCCGGGCGCTGGCGGCGGGGACCGGGAGCTTCGTGCTGGCGTGGGCCACGATGGTCGTAGCGTGGCGGCAGCTCGCCCGGGCGGAGATCGAACGCGCCCGCCGGCGCATCGTCGCGGCGCTCCTGGAGCTGGAGGCCGCCGAGCGCGGTGGATCGGCCGCCGGCTGATGGGCCGGGTGCAGCGCCTGGGACGTGTGCTGGGCGGCAACGGTCCGGTCGCGGCGGTCGGCCCGGTGCGCCCCCGCCGGCGCGACGAGCACCTCGACGACGAGGAGGCCGACCGCGAGGACGCGCGGCGCGAGCGGGCACGACGGCCGGCGGCCGCGCCGGCACCCGCGTCCCCGCCCGCCACGCACGTCGACGTGCGGGTCTGAGAACCAGTTTCGAAATGGCGCTGCGGTTCTGAGCGCCGTTCAGGACCTCCCAGCTCAACCATTGGGTCGCGTCGGTCGATGACCGTGGCGTGGACGCCTCGATCATCGTCCCGCTCACCGGCGATCCGGAGCGGACCCTGCGCATGCTGGAGGCCCTGGCGTGCGTGCCCGATGACCCGCACCACGAGGTCATCCTCGTGGACGACGCCGCGCGTGGCCTGGGGCCGCTGCTGGAGCGGGTGGGCGGTGACGTACAGGTCATCCGCCTGCCCGCCCGTGCCGGCGCCTCCGAGGCCGTGCGCGCCGGTCTGGCGGTCGCCACCGGCGACGTCGTGGTCGTCATCAGCGAGGGGTCGCTCGTGCATCCGCAGGCGTTCGGCGTGCTGTGCGACGCCCTGACCGACGGGCGTGCCGCGGCCGCGACCTCGGCTGCCCGTCATCCCACCGCCGCCCGCGCGATCGCGTGGCGGCGCGCGGCCGGCCTCG
>JAOPZJ010000289.1 GCA_025964155.1 Solirubrobacterales bacterium | reverse complement strand
TGAGGAACGTGAAGAGGAAGCCGGCGGCGAACAGCAGCGCCGTCGAGAACTCGATCGTCCCTCGCCAGAGGGTCGCGATCCAGATGAACATCTTCACGCCCGTGGGGACGGCGATGAGGAAGGAGCTCATCATGAAGAAGACGAGCACGATCGTCGGCGAGGGCGTGGAGAACATGTGGTGAGCCCACACGAGCAGGCCGAGGAACGCGATGACGACCGTGGCTGCGGCGATCGCCTTGTAGCCGAAGATCGGCTTGCGGGCGAAGACCGGCAGGACCTCGGAGATGATCCCGAACCCGGGCAGCACCATGATGTAGACCTCGGGGTGCCCGAAGAACCAGAACAGGTGCTGCCACAGCAGCGGTGAGCCACCGCTGGACGCGTCGTAGAAGTGGGTGCCGAAGTGGCGGTCCGTCAGCAGCAGCGTGACGGCGCCCGCGATGACCGGCAGGGCCAGGATGAGCAGGATCGCGTACGTGAGAATCGTCCAGCAGAACAGGGGCAGACGACCCCAGCCCATGCCCGGCGCGCGCATGTTCGCGATCGTCGCGTAGAAGTTCACGGCGCCGACGAGCGACGACAGGCCCGTGAGGTGGATGAGGAAGATCCACGCGTCGACGCCGCCCGACGGCAGGTACTGCGACGAGCTCAGCGGCGAGTAGCACGTCCAGCCGCACTCGGGCGGGGAGAAGAAGATCGAGCCGTAGAACACGACGCCGCCGGCGGCCAGCAGCCAGAAGGAGAGCGCGTTCAGCTTCGGGAACGCCATGTCGCGCGCGCCGATCATCAGCGGCACGAGGTAGTTGCCGAAGCCGGCCATGATCGGCACGACGAACAGGAAGATCATCGTCGTCCCGTGCATCGTGAACAGCTCGTTGTACGTCTGCGGCGTCAGCAGCGTGTTGTCCGCCTGCGCAAGCTGCAGGCGGATCATCAGGGCTTCGACACCACCGAGCAGGAAGAACACGAAGGTGAGGACCCGGTACATGATCCCGATCTTCTTGTGGTCCGTCGTGGTGATCCACGACGTCCAGCCCTCGCGCTCGCGCACGACATCGTGGGCGACGATCTGGGGGACGGGCGCGGCGGTGCGCGGCGCCGGGAGTGTGATCTCAGGAGTAGCCATGGAAGATGAGGGCCTTACGGCGTGGGGGCCTGGTCGGTCGTGAGCGTCTTCTCGAACGCCTTGCGGGCGGCGGCGGCCGCCTTGTCGGCGGCCTCCGTGTTCGCCTTCTGGTCGGCGAGGAACTTCTCGAACTCCTGCGGCGTCACGGCCTTGACGCTCGCGATCATGTTGGCGTGGTTACGACCGCAGAGCTCGGCGCACTGGCCGCGGAAGGTCTGCCCGGCGAGCTTGGCCGGGATCTTGAACCACGTGTGGTTCGTGTACCCCGGAATGGCGTCGAACTTGCCGCCGAGCTTCGGGATCCACCACGAGTGCGCCACGTCCTGCGCGCGGATGTCGAGCGTGACCGTGGTGTCGACCGGGACCACCATCTCCTCGTACGCAAAGACGTTGTTCAGCGTGTTCGTGTCACCGTCGGGGTACGTGTAGCGCCACACGTACTGCTGGCCGTTGACGTCGATGTTCAGCGACTTGCCGTTCGGCGGCAGACGCTTGGTGACGCCGGCGGTCAGGACGCCGTTGGCGCTCTGGAAGCCGTTGGGGCCGGAGTTCTCCGGGTTGCGGATGCCCGGCAGGGCGGCGAAGGTGAAGCCCGCGAGGACCACGAGGATGACCGCGGCACCCACGGTCCAGCCGATCTCCAGGCGGGTGTTGCCGTGGATCTGCGCGGCGACGGCGCCCTTCTTGGCCTTGAACTTCCAAAGGCAGTAGAACAGCGCGCCCTCGACGCCGACGAACACGACAACCGCGACCCCGAGGATCAGCTTGTAGAGCGTGTCGATCTTGTCGGCGTTCGGCGACCCTCCGGATTCAGGGGTGAAGAAGTCGGCAGACGCGGTCGAGGTCAGGAGCAGCGACAGCACTCCGACGGCGACGGCGGCCAGCGCGAGGCGCCGGCGGGGTGAGGTGAGACGGTTCGGTCGCAAGGCGGGCGGGATTCTATTCACGATCCGGCGGAGGGGGTCGGACCGGGCACGATCAGCGACCCTGGAAGGCGGTCGGACGCTTCTGCATGAACGCGGTGACGCCTTCGACGAAGTCGTCGGTGGCGGCCATCTCACGCTGGATCCGCGCCTCGAGCTCCAACTGGTCCTGCCATCCGGACAGCGCCCAGGCGTTGAGCTGACGCTTGGTTCCGGCGTAGGACTTGGTCGGTCCGGAGGCCAGCCGGGCGGTGAGCGCGTCGCCTTCGGCCGCCAGGTCGGCGGCGGGGACGACCTTGTTGATGAGGCCCCAGCGCTCGGCGTCATCGGCGCTGACGCGTTCGCCCAGCATCGCCATCTCCATGGCGCGGCCGAAGCCGACGCGGGCCGCGACGAACGCGGACGAGCCACCGTCGGGCACGAGGCCGATGTTCACGAAGGCGAGGAGGAAGTACGCGCTCTCGGCCGCGATGACCAGGTCGGCGGACAGCGCGAGCGACAGCCCGACGCCGACGGCCGGCCCGTTGACGGCGGCGACGACCGGCTTCTCCATCGCGCGCACGGCGGTCATGACCGGGTGGTAGCGCTCGACGAGCGAGCTGTAAAGGTCGGGACGGCCGTTAGGCGTCGTGCCGCCGCCGCCGACGTCCTTCAGGTCCGCTCCCGAACAGAACGCGCGTCCGTCGCCCGTCAGGCAGACCGCGCGCACCTCGGGATCCGGGCCGACGAGCCCGAGCACGGTCTTCAGGTCGGTGCTGAGCTGGGCGTTCCACGCGTTGAGCGCCTGCGGCCGCGCCAGCTCGATCTTCGCGGCGGCGCCGTCGCGCCACAGGTTGACGGTGTCGTACTCGGTCACCAGCTCGAAGTCGCTCATGGGCGCTGATCCTATGGACGGGGCCTACCGGGTGACGGGCCGCGTACCGTGGTGGGCATGTCACGCCCGAAGATCGGCATCTGCACCTCGCTCGAGCGCGCCCGCTTCGGCGCCTGGGACGAGCCCGCCGCCCTGACGCCGTACTCCTACGTCCTCGCCGTGCAGCGCGCCGGCGGCATGGCGATCCTGCTTCCTCCCGACGCCCATGACGAGGCCGAACCCGACGAGCTGCTGGACCTGCTCGACGGCCTGATCCTCGCGGGGGGCGTGGACGTGGATCCCGCGCTCTACGGGCAGGAGGCCGACCCGCACACCGTCGGCACCGTGCCCGAGCGCGACCGGGCCGAGATCGCGTTGGCGCGCCGCGCACTCGAGCGGGACCTGCCGCTGCTCGGCATCTGCCGCGGCATGCAGGTGATGAACGTCGCCCTCGGTGGCACGCTCATCCAGCATCTGCCGGACGTCGTCGGGAACGACGAGCATCGACGCAACGTCGGCACCTTCGAGGGCAACGAGCACCCGGTGCGCCTGGCTCCCGGGTCCCTCGCGGCCCAGGCCGCAGGCGAGGAGCGGCACAGCACGCGATCACACCACCACCAGGCGATCGACGAACTCGGCGCGGGGCTGCAGGTCACCGGCTGGTCGGACATCGACGACCTGCCCGAGGCCGTGGAGATCCCCGACCGCCGGTTCGCGCTCGGCGTGCAGTGGCACCCGGAGGCCGACGAGACGTCGCGCGTCGTCGCCACGTTTGTCGCCGAGGCCGCCGCGGCCGCCGCCGCGCGGGTCTGAGATGGTTGATTTCATGAGGCGGCCCCTCGAAACAATCATCGGAGGAGGCGCCTACGCCACCGGCCGCAGGTGGGCCATGCCCTGCCGCGCGCGGCAGACGAGAGCCTTGCTGGCGCCGACGCTGACCCCCAGGGTGGCGGCCAGCTCGTCGTGCGGGCGTCCCTCGAGCTCGTGCATGACCAGCGCGCTGCGCTGACGGGCCGGGAGGTCCTGCAGCCCGCCGACGACGATGCGGAGCTGCTCGCGGCGGCCGACGACCTCGAGCGGGTCGGCGGTGCCGTCCGTCAAGACCGACTCCAGGCCCTCGAGCGCCACCGTCCGGTGCGGCGTGCGCAGGCGGTCAAGGCAGGCGTTGCGCACGATCGTGTAGAGCCATGGCTTCAGCACGATCTCCCGGTCAGCCCGGGTGCGCAGGAACGACAGCGCGCGGACGAAGCCGTCCTGCACGCACTCCTCGGCATCGTGGTGGGCGCCGCCGAGGATCTGGCGCGCATAGGCCATGAGCGCCTGCTCGTGGCGCTGCACGAGGACGGTGAAGGCCCGGTCATCCCCGGCACGCACGTCCCTCACGAGCGTGGCGTCGGTGCTCGTGGCTCGGGCGGTGGGGTGGATGAGGACGGTGGTCATGGCGGCGGTGCTCCTGCGCGCTGGGAACGAGACCGAGACGCGATTCGTCTCGTGATCACAGTTTCGGTGCGAGCGGCTCTGGATCCCAGCCGCCCGAGGGTGCGGTGTGGCCACCACAGGTGGCGGATGTCTCACCCCAGGGTGGGTTGACACCGGTGCCCGGGGCGCCCGTGCCGGGCGGTGTGCGATCGTGTCCGGGGCATGGAGGGGTCCGCGCGCTCACCGATGTCCGCCCACGCCGCGTCGCCGGCGGAGCTGCGCGACCGCATCGAGGCCGAGCGCCGCGGGCAGCCGTTCCTCGTGCTGCGTGAGGACGACGGTCCGCAGCGGATCGTGGACCTGGATCCGGCCGTTGGGCGGTTCAGCATCGGTCGTGCCCCTCAGAACGCGGTCGACCTGCAATGGGATACGGAGGTCAGCCGCCTGCATGCCGAGCTCGAGCAGATCGGCGGCGAGTGGACGGTCAGCGACGACGGCCTCTCGCGCAACGGGACGTTCGTCAACAGCGTGCGGATCAGCGGGCGCCACCGGCTCCGGGACGGTGACGTCGTGCGTGTCGGTCGCACCCAGATCGCGTTCAAGGCCCCGGTGACAGAGGACTCGCGGCCGACGCAGGTCGCCGGTCGCCGGCTCACGCTCACGGACTTGCCGCCGCTGCAGCGCAAGGTGCTCGTGGCGCTCGCGCGGCCGTACAAGCACGACGAGTTCGCGGTGCCCGCAACCAATCAGGAGATCGCGGACGAGCTGCACCTGTCGGTGGACGCCGTGAAGTCCCACCTGCGCACGCTCTTCGGGCACTTCGGGATCGAGCATCTGCCGCAGAACCAGAAGCGCTCACGCCTCGTGGCCGAGGCGCTGCAGGCGGGCCTGGTCTCCGTGCGCGAGCTCTAGAAACCGAGCTCGGGCTAACGTCCGAGCCTCAGGTGGTTCACCGTCCGCGTGATCAGGTCCGTGACCCAGACGTCCGGCCCGCGCGCGGCGACCGCGAAGGGGTTGCCCAGCCCGCCGACCGTCGTCGGGACGACGTGGGGGCGACGGGGATCGGCCGCGATCTGGGTGACCGACCCGCCGAGATAGTTGGTGACCCAGACGTTGCCGCCACCGACGTCGATGCCCGTCGGCTGGTCCCCGGTCGGGAACCTGCCGGCCTTGCGGTTCGTCGTGGGGTCGATGCGCTGGACGACGTCCTCGTCGCTGATGCAGACCCACACGTAGCCATCGCCGACGGCGATGCCCTTGGGCTTGTTGCCGACGGGCACGCGGCGCGTGCGCATCGTGTCCGTGTCGATGCGCGTCACGGCGCGTCCCTGACGGTTGACGACCCAGACGCTCCCTTCGCCGACGGCCATGTCCTGCACGCCGCGCGGGAGGAGGACCTGCTTGTCCCGCACGCCGGTCCGCGGGTTCAATCGCACGACCATGCCCGGCCCCCGCAACGCAACCCAGACGCCGCCCTGACCGGTGGCCACGGCGACGGGCAGCCCGTCGGGCAGCCTGAAGGCCGGACCGAGGGGCTTGCCCGTCCTCAGGTCCAGGCGCAGCAGCGAGTGCGTCTTCTGCTTGGCCACCCAGAGCGTGTCGTAACCGGTCGCGAGGGCCTGGACCCCGAGGCCCACGTCCACCTTCGAGGCCTGCGACGGGTTGGTCGTGTCGATCCGCGTGAGCGTCGGGTCCTGTGAGCTGCTGACCCAGACGACCGGCTTGGTGACCACGACGTCGTTGGGGCTGCGCCCCGCGGCGACGCTGCCCACGCTCCGCAAGCGGCCGGGCGTGTCGGTCGGCAGCTGCCGGTTGGTCGTGGTCTGGCTCGGGGGCTTCGGGTCGTCGCGCCCGAAGAGGAGCAGCGCCACGATGCCGAGCACGATCGCGACGCTCAGCGACCCGATCGCGAGGAACGCCGTCTGCGGACGGGTCCGCTGGACCGTGCGCGCG
>JAOPZJ010000279.1 GCA_025964155.1 Solirubrobacterales bacterium | reverse complement strand
CGCGCGCAGGCGCCGCAGCGGGCGCAGCACCCGGCCGGTGGCGGCCAGGACGCCGAGCCCGGCGGCGGCGAGCATCGCCGCGCCGAGGGTGAGCATCCGCCGTTGCAGCAGCGTCTGCCGGCGTTCGAGCTGCCGCAGGCTGCTCGTCACCTCCTGGCGCGCCAGCCCACCGAGGCTCGGGTCCTTGAGGGTCGTCGCGTAGATCCGCGTGGGCCGGCCGTTGACCGTGCTCGTCGAGAAGCCCAGCGGTGGGTGCAGCGTCTTCGGGAGGCGGACGCCGGACTGCACGACGATCTGGTCGCCGACCTTCAGGCGCAGCGAGCTGCCGGTGGCCCGCAGCACGTCGTCGAGCTGCCGGTCTGCGTCCGGCAGCCCCTCCTGCACGATGTCGACGGCGGTGACGCGCGTCAGCTCGGCCGTGCGCTCCAGGCGGTCGTCGATGACGCGGCGCTCGGAACGCTCCACGTCGCGTGTGACGAGCACGCCCCCGACGCCCAGCACGACGGCCAGCACGAGGAGCACGCCGAGCGTCAGCTGGCTGCGGAGGTTGCGCATCGGGCCTCAGGCTCGCAGGATGAACCCGACGCCGCGGACGGTGTGCAGCACGCGGGGGCCGCCGTCGGCCTCGAGCTTGCGCCGCAGGTAGCCGACGAAGACGTCGGCGATGTTCGTCCCCGGATCGAACGTGTACCCCCAGACGTCCTCGTGCAGGCGCGCGCGATCCATGACCTCGCCGGGGTGGCGTAGGAAGAGCTGCAGGAGCGCGAACTCGCGCTGGGTCAGCTCCAGCGGCCGGTCCGCGCGGCTGGCACTGAAGGTCGCGGGATCCAGCTCGATGTCGCCGACGACGAGCCGCTGCGCCTCGGCGGGGGGACGGCGGCGCAGGAGCGCGTGCAGGCGGGCGACGACCTCCTCCACCGCGAACGGCTTGACGACGTAGTCATCGGCGCCGGCCTGCAGGCCGAGCACGCGGTCGTCGACGTCGTCGCGGGCGGAGAGCACGCAGACCGGGACCTCCTGGCCGTCGGCCCGCAGTCGGCGCAGGACCTCGAGCCCGTCCAGGTCGGGCATCGTCAGGTCCAGCAGCATCGCGTCGGGCCGCACGGCGGTGACGGCCTCCAGCGCCGCACGGCCGCCGGAGGCGGCCACGACGGCGAAGCCCTCGAGCTCGAGGCCGATCGCCAGCGTGCGCCGGATGCCGGCGTCGTCGTCGACGAGCAGGACGACGGGACGTCCGGCGGCGTCGTGGTCAGCCACGGGTGACGCGCTCACAGCCGCCGTTGACGATGTCCGCACGGTCGGCCTTGACGGTGTCGCGACCGGCGCCGCAGTTGATGGTGTCGACCTCGCCGTCGTCGGCCAGGATCGTGTCGTTGCCGTTGCCGCCGACGATCGTGTCCCGGCCCGCACCGCCGACGAGGCGGTCGTTGCCGGCGCCGCCGAGCAGCGTGTCGTCACCCGGGCCGCCCGTGAGCGTGTCGCTGCCGGCGTCCCCGGCCAGGAGGTCGCTGCCCGCGCCACCGTTGAGCTTGTCGTTGCCGCCTCCGCCGGAGAGCCGGTCGTCGCCGGCCTTACCGTTGATCCGGTCGGCGCCCGGCGTCCCGTTGATCGTGTCCGGGCCGCGGGTGCCCTGCAGGTTCGCGGCGAACGCGAGCGGCGCGACGGCGAGCACGGCGGCGACGGTGAGGGCGAGCAGGCGGGGCATGACGAGCACGATGGCCGACGCGCGTCATCCTGACAGGAGGGGCAGCCGTCTTCTCACAAAGCTCTCACGATGAGTGAGGACACCGTGAGAAGACAGGTCGCGGCGTGCCCGGCGGCGGGATAACTCTCCCCAGGCACAACCAACCAGGAGGACACGCCATGCACCTGTTCACGCACCGCCGGGCCGCGGTCACCGCCGCCGCGACCCTCGCCCTCGTCCCCGCCAGCGCCCTCGCCGCCACCGTCGTCGGTGGTCCGGGCAACGAGCACCTGCGCGGCACCAACACCGCCGACGTCATCGACGGCAACGCCGGCAACGACCGCATCCAGGGCCGCGGCGGTGACGACAGGCTCAACGGCGGCGCCGGCAACGACCGCGTGTTCGGCGGCGCCGGGAACGACACCATCCTCGGTGTCCAGGGCAACGACCTGCTCAACGGCGGCTCCGGCGACGACGCCATCACCGGCGACACGAACGCGGCGGGTGACCTGACGTCCTTCGACCGCCTCTACGGCGGGCCCGGCAACGACACGCTGCGCGGTGGCGATGCGGGTGACAAGGTCGCCGGCGGCAGCGGCAACGACACGTCGTTCGGCGAGAACGGCAACGACCGCATGTCCGGCGGCACCGGCGACGACGCCCAGGACGGCGGCGCGGGCAACGACACGATCTACGCCAACCTCGGCCAGGACACCTCCACCGGCGGCGACGGCAACGACACCCTCTGGGCCCTGGCCCGCGGCGACGTGCACCCCGGCCCCAACGGGGAGGTCGACCAGGCCGGCGACACGCTGGACGGCGGCAACGGCGACGACCGCTTCCGCACCCGTGACGGCGAGGTCGACCGCATCACCTGCGGCGAGGGCAACGACCGTGCCTTCCTCGACCAGGTCGACGTGATCACCGACGCGACCGCCGCGAACCCCAACGGCTCGTGCGAGCAGGTGGAGCGCAAGGCGCCGGCGAAGGGCAAGAAGAGCGGCGACAGCAAGCAAGAGGACGCCCAGCAGTCACCGAAGGAGGAGAAGGTCACCTCCTAGGCCTCTCCGATTTGAAGCATCCAGCCGCCCGCCGGGGACCTCGCGTCCTGGCGGGCGGTCGGCGTTCCGGGAAAGGTGAACCACCCTTCGCCGCGCGGTTGCGAGGTCGCGCGGTCCGCCGGGGTCAGCCGAGGCGAGTGTCAGATCGACCCGGCTGAGGCGGGCGAATTCGACACTCGACATCGACGGCTGGGTGACTGTCAGATCGACCCGCCCGAGGCGGGCGGATCCATCACTCCGTCATAGCCTGGACGTCTGTGACAAACACCGTGTAGAGCGCGGTCTTCGTCACGGGCGTCCCGCCCGGCGTCGCTCCCAGGCGCGTGGGCGACGTCCCGCCCGGCGTCCCTTCCCAGGCGTGCTGGGCGACGTCCCCCGGCCGTCAATGACGGCTGTTGAGCGCCGCGCACCCCGACCACCTCGCTCGCGTCAGCGCCACGGCATCTCGCACCGGGCCCGCGTCCGTGGGGTTCCGGGCGGGCCTACCGAGCGGGCGCTGATGGGGTGAGTGGAGGTTCCGGTGCCGTGGTGGCGTTCGGGGTTCCACTGACGCCGGGTCGGCTTCGGGCACCCGCGCCCGCGGGGGTCCGGGCGGCCTACCCCGGCCTGCAGACCGGGCAGCAGAATTCCCCGCTGCCCGGCGGCCGCAGCTGCTTGCATCTGTGGGATGAGCCCAGACCGGATGCCCGTGGCGAGCGTCGGCCAGCTCTACCACGACGGCATCGTGGAGACCGGGCGCCAGGCGCAGTTCCTCTTCTTCGTCGCCTTCCTGGTCTCGTTCGGCTTCATCCGCACCAGCGCCCACATGATCCGCGCCCAGGTGAAATGGTGGCCTGGCAACGTCGAGGTCGGTGGCACGCACATCCACCACCTCGTCTGGGGGATCCTGCTGCTCCTGATCTTCGGCTGGCTCGGGCTCGCCCTCGCTCCGGGGACGCCGTGGCGCGAGGTCTCGGCGGTGATGTTCGGGATCGGGGCCGGCCTGACGCTCGACGAGTTCGCGCTGTGGCTCAACCTCAAGGATGTCTATTGGGAGAAGCAGGGCCGCCGCTCCATCGATGCGGTGATCGTCGCTACGGCCCTGACGGGAATGACCCTCGTCGGCCTGCGCGGGTGGCACGACGCGGCGACGGGCGTCGAGGACGCCGTCTTCGCGATCGTTGCCAGTGCCGGCACCACGGGCCTGCTGCTTGGGCTCATCAACGCCTCCAAGGAGAAGTTCGGGGTGGCGCTGCTCGGCCTGCTGGTCCCCTTCGTCGCCATCGCGGGCGCCTTTCGCCTCGCCAAGCCGCACTCCCTGTGGGCACGGCTCTTCTACGGCGACGGCCGGCGCCGTCGCTCAGCGCAGCGCTTCGCCGGGCCGCGCGGGGAGCCGTTCTACAAGCGCGTGCCCGAGCTCGTCGGCCGGCTTGGCCTCGGCAGCGCTCGCCGCACGTGAACGGCCGCCGTGACGACGCCAGCGCCCTGAGTCAGTCGGAAGCCTCCGCCACCAGCGCGTCCAGGTCGATGTCGCCGCTCATCGCCATCGTCACGTGACCCTCGGCGTCGCGCGGCCACGCCTCGAAGGGCCGGTCGAAGACGAGCTCGAGGTCGTTGCCGTCGGGGTCGCTCACGTAGATCGCGAGGTGGGTGCCGTGGTCGGTGACCTGGCGCAGGGGCCAATCGGCGTCGCGCAGGCGACGCACCGCGTCCCCGAGCGCGGCGCGCGTGGGGTAGTTCAGCGCCACGTGGTGCAGGCCCGCCACGCCATCGGGGGTGGGGCCGCCACCGGCGGACTTCCAGGTGTTGAAGCCCAGGTGGTGGTGGTAGCCGCCGGCCGACAGGAAGAGCAGATCTCCGGTGGTGCCCCAGCCCGGCACGTCCCGCGCCTCGGCGACGACGTCGAAGCCCAGCACGCCGACGTAGAAGTCGCGGATGCGATCGATGTCCGCCGTCCGCAGGTGCACGTGGCCGATGTGCACGCGCGGGTCGATCCGGCGCGGCGCCGTCTGGGTGGCGACGACGGGGCCCTGGACGTCGGGACGGTCCTGCAGCTCCATCACGCCACCTGCGCCGGCCCGCCGTCGACGACGCGCACGGCGATGTCCCAGGGATCACGCACGATGAAGCCACCGGCGTCCTCCTCGATGGGGATGCCCGCGCGCCGCACGCGCGCACGGACCTCGGCGACGTCGGCCGCGGCCTCGAGCTCGATGGTCCAGTGGCGCAGTCCGATGGTCCCCGCGGGAGCCGGACCGACGCCTTCGCCGCGCCAGACGTTGAAGCCCAGGTGATGGTGGTAGCCACCGGCGCTGACGAACGCGGCGCTCGGGAGCCGGCCCCAGACCTGCAGGCCCAGGATGTCGCGGTAGAACCCCAGGCCCTCCGCGATCGAGCCGACGTACAGGTGCACGTGGCCCGTCCGCAGCCCGGGGGCCACGTGGTCGGACGGGGCCTCGCCGGCGACGGTCGCCAGCAGGGCGCTGAAGTCCAGCGGCCGCGGACCGCCACCGGAGAACTCCTCTTCGGGCGTGGGCCACTGATCTCGCGGGCGGTCGGCGGCAAGCTCGATGCCGTTGCCGTCGGGGTCCGCCAGGTAGATGGCCTCGTGCGTGCCGTGGTCCGACGCGCCCTGGATGGGCGTGCCGGTCTGGGCCAGGCGCAAGGCGGCACGGGCGAGCTCCTCGCGCGTCGGATACAGCAGCGCGTAGTGGTACAGGCCGGCATGGCGACCGGGGGCGCGGGCCTGGGAGTCCTCGTGGAGGACCAGGACGGTGGTCGTGCCGTCGCCGAGGTCGGCGGACCCCGGGTCGTGACGCTGCACCCGCAGGCCGAGGGCGCTGGCGTACCAGTCGACGGATCGGTCCAGGTGGGTGACGGTCAGGTGCACGGCGCCCAGGCGCAGGGTGTCGGGCAGCGTCGGCGTGGTGGTGGGGGCGGTATCGGACATGCCAGTGACCTCTAGGTCGGAACGGGCGGAAGACCGGGAATTCGCTGCGACGGGCGGCACCTCGCGGCGCCGCCCGAACAATCGCAGTGGACCGGGGTGGCGCCTACGGCTGCTTGACGGCGGAGATGTCGAGCGCGAGCTTGACCTTGTCGGACACGAGCATGTTGCCCGAGCCCAGCGCCTGGTTGAACTTCATGCCGTAGTCGGAGCGGTTCAGCTGGCCGGTGACCTCCAAGCCGACGCGCTCGTTGCCCCACGGGTCGGTCTCCGTGCCCTGGACCTCGGCCTTCAACGTGATGCGGTTCGTGACGCCGTGCAGCGTGAGATCGCCGGTGATCTCGAACGTGTCGTCGTCGACGGGCACGATGGCCGTCGCCTCGAACGAGAGCTTCGGGAGCTGCTCGGCGTCGAAGAAGTCGGCTGAGCGCAGGTGCGCGTCGCGATCAGCGTCCTTGGTATCCAGCGTGGCGACGTCGACGGTGCCGTACGCCTTCGCGGAGCCGATGTCGCCGTCGACGACGACGAGGGTGCCCTCGAAGGTCCCGAAGGAGCCCTTGACGTTGGCGATGCCCAGATGCTTGACGGAGAACTCGACGCGCGAGTGCGACGGGTCGACGGTGTAGGTGCCGGCGGGGACGAGGACGGTTGCTGTGCTCATGTCAGTTTGATCTCCATAGTTGCGACCACGACCGAGGTGGTCGTTGTGTGTGCAACTATTCTGGACCGCGTCCGACGCGCACACAATGCACGGGCATCGCCGATCTATGGACTTTTGGCAGACGGCCGCCGAGCCGGCGGCGCCTCGGATCAGCGGTCGGTGTCGTACAGGACGAACTCGCGACGCACAGCCACGCCGCACCCTGCGCCCGCTCCGATGCTCAGGCCGCCTTGGTCGCCTGGTCGATCGCGACCTCCGCGAGGAGGTCGGTGAGGATGCTCGCGAGCTCGAGCGTCGCGTCGTGCTCGGCGAGCGCCCCCTCGGGAGTGAACGCCTCGGCGGCGGTGGGGATCGGGAGCTCGCGGTCGATGACGCGGGCACCGGCCGCGGCCAGGCTCTTGCGTAGCTCGGCCTGGGCCCAGACCGCGCCGAACATGCCGGTGCTCGTCCCGACGACGGCCGCCGGCTTGTTGCGGAGCGCCGGATCGGTGAACGGGCGCGAGGCCCAGTCCACCGCATTCTTCAGCTGTCCGGGGATCGACGAGTTGTACTCGGGGGTCGCAAACAGCAGCGCGTCAGCGCCGCTGAGCGCCTCGCGCCACGCGGTGACCGCGCCGGCGGGCGCGGCCTCGTCGTCCTCGTCGAACGGCGGCAGGGCCTTGAGGCCGTCGTACTCGACGAGCTCCGCCCCGGGCGGCAGCAACGCTGTCGCCGCCCGGAGCAGGCGCGTGTTGTACGAGTCGCGCCGCAGGGAGCCAGAGATGCCCAGGACGCGCATCGTCCTAGGCCTCGGCCTGCGCGAGCTCGAGCTCGACGGTCAGCTTGACGTCGTTGGCCAGAGCGACGCCGCCCTTGGGCAGCGGCGCGTTCCAGTTGAGGCCGAACTTCGTGCGGTCGATGATCGCCTCGAGAGTGACGCCGATCTTGATCGCGCCGCCGAGCGTCTCGTGCGGCTCGGTGATGGTTCCGCGCGCCTCCACCGGGTGCGTCTGGTCCTTGATCGTGAGCTCGCCGTCCGCAACGAACTCCTCACCGTCGCGCCGGATGCTCGTGGTCTGGAAGCGCAGCTCGGGGTAGCGCTCGGTGTCGAAGAAGTCCGGGGCGCTGAGGTGGCCCTTGAGGTTCTCGTCCTTGACGGAGATGGAGTCGGCCTGGACGGTGCCCGCGAGCTTGGCGTCGCCTTGCTCGTCCACGGTCAGCGTGGCGTCGAAGGTCTCGAAGCGGCCGCGGAAGGTAGCGACGACCATGTGCTTGACGGCGAAGCTCGCCGACGAGTGGGTGGCGTCGAGGACCCAGGTCCCGGTCGGCAGCTGGGTGGTGGTGGGGGTGGACATGCGAGCGCTCCTTTGTCGGTGTGAGGTAAGCGGACCGTAGACCGCTTAGTTGCTAATGTAGCACAAGTGGACCGTGGTCCGGAAACAATCCGTGGTATTCCTGGTTCCGTGGACGAGATCCCCGTGATCCCCGCCGAGCTGCCCGTGCTCCCCGAGCTGCGTCAGTTCGCCGTTGCCGGGCGCGAGCGGGCCGATGCCGCGCGCAACCGGGCGGCGATCCTGCGCGCGGCCGAGCGCCTCGTGTCCGCACACGGTGCCGACGCTGTGACGATGGACGCCGTCGCCTGCGCTGCCGGCGTGGGGAAGGGGACGCTGTTCCGGCGCTTCGGCGACCGGCCCGGCCTGCTGCGCGCACTCCTGAACGACCGCGAGGGTGCGTTCCAGGAGGGCTTCATCCGCGGTCCCGCCCCGCTCGGCCCCGGCGCCCCGCCGGCCGAGCGCCTCGTCGCCTTCGGCCACCACCTGCTCGATCTCATGGAGGCCCAGGGCGACCTCCTGGCCGCCGCCGAGAGCGGGTCGTCCGGGTTGCGGATGCGGCACAGCGTGTACGCCACCTACCGCGCCCACGTCGCCGGGCTGCTGCGCCTCGCGCGTCCGGACGCCGACGTGGACTACCTGACCGACGCGCTGCTCGCCCCCCTGGCCGTGGAGGTCGTCCTCTTCCAGCGCCGTGAGCTGGGCCTGCCGCTGGACCGGCTCAAGGAGGGCTGGCGGATGCTGACGACGGCCGCGCTGACCGACGCGTCTGGAGAGCGTCCGGCCGATCAGTCGGCGCCGCGCAGCGCGTCCCGGTAGCTCTTCGGCGGCCTGCCGAAGTGCCGCTTGAACGCCCGCGAGAAGTACATCTGGTCCGAGAAGCCGACCTGGTAGGCGATCTCGCCGATCGTCAGGTCCGTGAAGCGCAGCAGCCGTGCGGCCTCGAGCATCACGCGGTCGAGGATGAGGTCCTTCGTCGTGCGGCCGGTCAGCTGGACGAGCAGGCGCGAGAGCGCCGCCCGAGGCATCGCGAGGGCGTCGGCGTAGTACCCGGCGTCGTGATGGCGTGGGTAGTCCTGCTCGAGCCGCGCGGTGAAGCGCCGGTGCACCTGGATCTCGGCGTCGTCGGCCTCGCGCCGCTCGGCGCGCGAGCCGTCGTACCAGCGCTCCATGAGCAATAGGACGGTGGCGAGGAGCGAGCGCTCGAGCTCCGCGCTGTAGGTGTCCTTGGGACGCTGCCCCTCGGCGTGGATCCCCTGGATGAGCGCTTCGAGACGGTCCTGCTCACCGGCCGGGACCGCGATTGTGCGCCCGGCGGTGCAGGTCAGCAGCCAGCCCGCGGTGAGCCGCTGCGTGCCACCGGCCAGCAGCTCGTCGCCGAAGCGCAGGATGGCGCCGTCCATGCCGCCGGCGCCGAGGAACTGGTGGACCTGCCCACGGCCGATGACCGTGATCGTGCCCGCCTGCATCGGGTGCGGGAGCCCGTCGATGAGGTGCTCGCCGCAGCCCGCGCGCAGCCAGATGAGCTCGTGGTAGTCGTGGCGGTGGGGCGCGCGCACGGGACGGTCGCCCACCGCGGCGTCCTGCATGAGGATGACCTGCACGGCCTGGCCGTCGCCGAGCCGGTCGAGGGTCATGCGGTGGTCGAGGGCGCGACCCGACGGTGGCTGGACGGTGGACATCGCTGCCGGGACGCTAGCGGGCGCGGTGCCGCGCTCCTCCGGGGCTACTGTCCTGTGCCACCGCCCGGGCGCATCTCGTGCTTGAGCGGACGCACGCCGGGACCCTCGAGCACGGTGCCGTCGACGCCGAAGCGCGAGCCGTGGCACTGGCAGTCCCAGGTCTGCTCGGCGGTGTTGAAGCGCACCTCGCACCCCAGATGCGTGCAGCGCGTCGAGCACAGGTGCAGCTCGCCCGTGGGGGCACGGAAGGCGGCGACCTTGTGCCGGCCATCACGGACGATCGCGCCGGTGCCGGGCGCCAGGTCGCCGAGTCCGGGCGCCCGCGCGATGGTCGCCACCGGATCGCCGACGAGGTGCTTGGCGACGTTGATGTTCTCCTTGACGAGCGACCCCACCGCGGGCCGCGGCGCGAAGCGGTTTGAGTCCACCAGGGCGGCGTACGGCGAGGTGCGGCCCGCGATGCGGTCGACGAGGACGTGCGCGGCGGCCGCGGCGTTGGTGAACCCCCACTTCCGCATCCCGGTGGCGACCCAGAGCGTGCGTGAGCGCGGCCGGTAGGCGCCGACGTACGGCAGGCCGTCGACCGGCATGAGGTCCTGGGCGGACCAGCGGTAGGCGATCTCAGCCACGGCGAAATGCTGCCGGGCCCAGGTCTCGAGCGCCTCGAAGCGTGCACGGGTGTCGTCGCCCTCGCCGGTCTTGTGGCCCTCGCCGCCGACGATGAGCAGCTCGCCGCCGTCGGGCAACGGGTGGGCTCGGACCGAGCGCGTCGCATGGTCGTCGCCGTAGAACATGCCCTCCGGGATCGCCGCGCCGGACGTCGGGTGCACCCCGATCGCGTAGGAGCGCTGTGCGCGCAGGCGGGCGAAGAACAGCCCGCGGTCAAGGAACGGGGCGTGCGTGGCGACGACGACGTGCCGGGCTCTGACCTTCGCCCGGTCGGTGATGACGACGGGCCCCTCGTCATCCTCGTGGACCTTCGTGGCCCGGGTGCCCTCGGCGATGCGCCCGCCGGCGACGACGACGTGCTCGGCCAGGGCCAGGAGGTACCGGCGCGGATGAAACTCGGCCTGGTCGCCCAGCACGACCGCTTGACGGACCGCGAACGGCAGGTCCACGTCGGCGGTCATCCGGACCGGGAGGCCGGCCCCGCGGGCAGCCTGGAACTCCTCCTGGATCCCGCTGACCCGGTCGGCCTCCGTCGTGTAGGTGACCGCGTCGCGCGATCGCCAGTCACAGTCGATCGAGAGGTCGCGGGCCGTCGCCCGGAGCCAGCGCAGCGCATCCTGCTGGGCGCCGGCGTAGAGAGCGGCGGCGTCTGCGCCGAACTTGCGCGTCAGCTCGG
Source organism: Solirubrobacterales bacterium (assembly GCA_025964155.1). Lineage (GTDB taxonomy): Bacteria > Actinomycetota > Thermoleophilia > Solirubrobacterales > Solirubrobacteraceae > Paraconexibacter. The sequence goes on along the minus strand of JAOPZJ010000279.1, from coordinate 9,324 downwards.
CGTAGATGACCCCGTGCAGCGCGGTGACCTTGGCGGTCGTCGCCCCTGACACACCGGCGCCGATGCGGTGGGCGTCGAGGACCAGGACGTCGTGCCCGGCTTCGCGCAGCAGCCACGCGGTGCTCATGCCGACGATTCCCGCGCCGATGACGCAGACGTCGGTGCTCACGTCGGCGGTCAGCGGGGGGTGGCGGGGCGCCCGTTCGGTGCTCGCGAGCCAGTAGGACCCCTGGCGCGACGCGGTGAGGGGGACGCTGGACGTGGGCGGCATGGCCCAGGCAGACTGGCGCGCCACGGTGCGTCAGCGGCTGGACTTCTTGCCGTCCACGGCCCGTTGCAGCTGCTCCTTGTCCATCTTGGAGCGGCCGGCCACCCCGAGGTGCTTGGCCTCCTCATAGAGTTGATCGCGCGTGCGGCCCTTCGGCCGATTCGTGCCCGAGCGTTGCCCACCGCGGCGCGAGGACGACATGTCCCTGGTCGACGTCCGGCTGGCCTGCTTGGACTCGCCGCTGCGCGCGCGCTCCTTGTTGACCGTCCGCGCGGCAATCTCCTCCGCCGTGGACTCGGGCTTGCCCTGGTCGATGGCGCTGTCTTTGATGTGCTCGTATTGGCGGGCACGCTTTGAGCCCTTTTTCACTCCGCGGGGTGGCATCGCTGCATCGCTCCTTTCGTGGCTGCGTCCCCCGGACAACTATCCGACACCGGCCCCGCGTAAACCCTCAAACCGTCGCGTCCCACAGCGTGGGCCGGATGCGTTTCACTCGCGGAACTGAGGGCAAAGACGCAATCCGTGATCAACGTCGGGGAAATCCGAGATCAACGTCGGGGAGAGCTGAGACGAGATGAGCGCTGACGCAAGACCCACCCCCAGGACGCCTGCCACAGAGCTTGAGCTTCTTGTCCGGTATCACCGGGACGGCGACTTTGCCGCGCGGAGCGAGTTCATCGAGCGGGCGATGCCGATCGTCCACTTCGTCGTGCGTCGCTACACGCAGCGCGGCGAGAGCGACGAGGACCTCGTCCAGGCTGGGTCGATCGGCCTGCTCAAGGCGGTCGACCGCTTCGACGTGGACCGAGGGGTGCAGTTCGCCACCTTCGCCATCCCGAACATCGTCGGTGAGATCCGCCGGCATTTCCGTGACCGCGGCTGGGCCGTGCGCGTCCCTCGCGGGCTGCAGGAGCGCCACGCGCAGCTGACGCGCGCGACCGAGCAGCTGACGAGCGCCAACCGCCGTACGCCGTCGATCGCCGAGCTGGCGCAGGCGACCGGGCTGACGAAGGACCAGGTCCTGGAGACGCTCGACGGCGCGCGGAACTACACCGCCGTGTCCCTGGACGCGCCGATCGACGAGGACGGCAGCGCCCACGACCTCCTCGGCTCCCGCGACGACGGCTATGAACGGGTCGACCAGCGACTCGTCGCCATCCTCGGTATGCGCGCGCTCCGTGAGCGCGAACGCAAGATCGTCGCGCTGCGCTTCTACGAGGGGCTCACGCAGACGGAGATCGCCGAGCGGATGGGCATCTCGCAGATGCACGTCTCCCGGCTGCTGCGAGCGGCACTGGACGACATGCGTGACCACATCGAGCTGGACGGGCTGCACCAGGGCGACGGCGACGTGGTCTCACATTTGCCCGCCGTCGGCCGAACCGGCGGGTAGCCGACCGAACACCCACTTTTGGGGTGGCCCGCGAACGGGCATGTGGTCTACCGTGGTCGCGGACGTGCGCCCACCCGGCAGCCGTGGCTTCCGCGGGAACGTGGGGGAACACGAGCTGTGACACCAGATCTCACATGCACCCGCTCAGCTTCGGCCTCAATCTCCCCGCCGTCCCTGCCTCGGTCTCCGTCGTCCGCCACCTCTTCGGTGGGGTGAAGGGCATCTGGCCGGTCTCCGACGCCCAGCTCCATGACATCCAGATTGCGGTCAGCGAGGCCTGCACCAACGTCATCAAGCACGCGTACGACAGGACCGCGCCCGGGATGCTCGAGGTCCACGGCATCCTGGACCGTGACGAGATCGTGGTCCATGTGCGGGACAACGGGCCCGGCATGCGGCCCTCCAGCGCACCAGGGCTCGGGGTCGGTCTCGCCCTCATCGCGGCATTGACGCTCCGCATGGAGGTCGGTCGCGTGGCCAATGGCGCGCACCAGGTGTCGATGGTCTTCGCCGCCGGCGGGGTGGAGTCATGATGTCGCCCCAGAGCATCTCGCGGGCCAGGCTGACGGTCGGTTGCGGGCCGCTCGCCCGCCCGCTGGCCTGCCGCCTGGTCATGTCGATCGGCGCCGAGACAGACCTGCCGGTCGACCGGGTCACCGAGGCGGCGATGATCGCCGAGGCCATCGTCGGCCTCTTCGGCGAGGTCGCCGAGAACGGGTCCGTCGAGCTGACGGTCCGTGCCGACGCGCGACTGCTGGAGTTGCGCGCCGGACCGCTGCGGCCGGGCGGTGGTCAGTGGCTGCTTGCCGCGGATGCTCGGAGCAGCTCGGGCGGGGTCGTCCGGGCGCTGGCCACACAGACCTCGATCCGTCAGGGACGCGACGGCGAAGAGAGCCTCGTCCTGACCGTCGGCGACCACTCCTGAGAAGGCCTCGGCTGAGCACATCCGGGTTTGCGTGCTCACAATCCGGGTAGCCCGGGAGCAGATGCCGACCGCATGTTGCCCGCACTGCCTCCTGCCGATCAGCGAGGACGCGGCGGCGGGGTACCCGTTCCAGCCGATCCGGTGCCCGAGCTGTCGCCTCGCGGTGGCTCCCGGCCGTGCGAAGCTCGGCGGCGACACCCCGTCCCAGGCGGTAGGCAGCGGCGCCGCCGCGGGCGTCCTCAAGAACGCCGCCCGTCGAGCCGACGACGCGGCGACGACGCCCCAGGAGGTCGCCGACGCACTGATGTTCGCCGCAGGCAAGCTCGCGACCTCGGTGCTTCGCCTGCGCATGCTCGACTACGAGTACCTCACGCGGGCGCACACGGAGCTGCCGACCGTGGGCACGGTGCTCGCGACCCACGGCTCGTGGAAGCGCGCGCGCCGTGAGGTGGATGACGCGCAGCGCGCGGCGACCGCCGACTGAGGACGGAACGCGATCGTGCCGCACGAGGACTTACCCCGGGAGCTTCCGCAAGCGCTGAGCGAGGCCCGTCACGTGCAGCTCGTCGGCCGTGCCGACGAGCCCTGGGTGCGCCGGGGGATCCTCGTCGTGCTCGCCGTCGTCCTCGGTCTTGGCCTCGCCGGCACGTTCGGGCAGCGCGATCGCGTGTCCCGTGCAGCCACACCCCAGGCCACGCTCCGCGTCGCCGCCCCGGAGCGCCTGCGCGGGGGCCTCTTCTTCCAGGCGCGCTTCGACATCGCGGCCGTCCGTGACCTGAAGCACCCGACCCTCGTCCTGGGCGAGGGCTGGGCCGAGCAGATGCAGATCAACACCATCGAGCCCGGAGCGGACAAGGAGGACGCCCCGGACGGGCGCCTGCATCTGGAGTACGGGGAGCTGAAGGCGGGCCAGCGCCTGACGGTGTGGATGCAGATGGAGGTCAATCCCGTCTCCCTGGGCCGCCGCGACCAGAGCGTCGAGCTCATGGACTCAGGCGTCGTCGTCGCTCGGGTCACGCGCCGCGTGACGGTCTTCTTCTGAGGGGCATTTCGAAATGGATCTCGTCATACGCGCGGCCTTCGGCTTCTTCTTCATCTTCGTCCTCACACGGGCACTGGGCCGGCGCGAGCTGTCGTCGATGGAGCCCTTCGACCTCATCCTGCTCGTCGTGACGGGCGACCTCGTCCAGCAGGGGATCACGCAGAGCGACTACTCGGTCACCGGGATGGTGCTGGTGCTCACGACGATCGGCCTGCTGACGGTCGCCACGTCGTACTTGAGCTTTAAGGTTCCCCGGCTGCGCGGTGTCCTGGAGGGGGAGCCGATCGTCCTCATCTCCAACGGCGAGATCATCGAGCGCAACCTGCGCCGTGAGCGCCTCACGCACGACGAACTGGCGGCCGAGGCCCGCCTGCAGCAGATCGCGGACCTCGGGCGAGTGCGGTTCGCGGTGCTCGAGACGAACGGCCAGATCAGCTTCATCACCGCCTGACGCGTGGTCGCCCGAGGCGTGCGACACGGCGACGTCGTGTGCGTGGTGGCACATCGGGTTTGACGGCGCGCCGGTGCGAGCACGCCCCAAACCGAACGGAGGTCACGCTCCGTCCGTCCAGACCCGAACCCGACGCAAGGCACACCATGGACGTCCGGACGACCACGACGGTCGAGTACCTCGAGCAGGCGCTCGCGCTGGAGAATCGGTTCGAGCAGAGGCTTGCCTCCCACATCGCCGCCACTCCCAACGGCGAGTACCGCTCGCTGCTGGAGCGCCACCGCTTCGAGACCGCGGCCCACGCGCGGCGCGTGGGTACACGGTTGCGTGACCTGGGGGCGCAGCCACCGTGGCTGGCGCTCGGTTACGGACTGTTGCGCGGCGCCGCGAGCCAGATGCTCGCCCTCGTCAGGACGCCGCTGGACCGCTTGTCGGGCCCGGGCGGCGGCGAGGAGCAACTGCTGTGCAACGCACGTGACGAGATCGCGAGCGAGGGTGCCCAGATCGCGCTCTACGACGTCATCGAGGCGCTCGCTGACCGCGTCGACGACACCAAGACCGTGATCCTGGCACGTGAACACCGCCTCCAAGAGCTGCTGTTCGTCGATGACCTGCGCGGCGTCATGCCGGCGCTCGTCGACGACTTCGTGGACGCCCGCGTCGACGACCGTCAAGGGGCCGCGGAGCGCATGATCCCCGCCGGGGATGCCGGACGCTCCGTCACCGATGACGCCGCTGACGAGGCGGTCGAGGCGGTACTGGACCGCCTGGAGGACGAGCGGATGCACACCGCGATCGCCGGCAATGATCTGGGCGGCGAGCCGCTGCCCGTGGCACTGCGGGGGTACGATCAGCTGCTGGTGGCGCAGATCCTGCCGCGCCTGGAGGGCCTGTCCGCTGATGAGCTGGCGGCGATCGACAGCTACGAGCGCGCCGGGCGCGCCCGCAAACAGATCTTCAACCGCGTGCAGGTGCTGCGCAATCGCGCGGCGGACGAGCTGCTGTCCCGCCTCAGCTGAGCGGATCCCGGATCGCCAGATCTTCGGCACGCTGCCTCGCCCGCACCTTCCGTCGCCGCAGCATGGGCAGGATCGCCCACAGCAGGAGGAAGGCGATGGCGTAGACGGTGGCCACCATCGCGGCCCGGTCTCCCGGGTAGAGCACCGTTGCGATCAGTGCGATGACGCCGCACATCGCCAGCCCGACGAACGCCAGGCCCGCGATCGCGAAGCGGTGGGACATCAGGACGACGTGCGCCTTGTCGTTCTGGCCAAACAGGGCGCGGTGCCAGGCGCCGGGGGCCACGAGAAACAGGACCGCCGCGCCCGCGGCGGCGAGCGTGGCGAAGTACAGCAGTCGCTGGGAGCCGTCGAGCAGCGTGAAGCGCTGCGTGAAGGGCACGCCCAGCAGGAAGGCGAAGAGCACCTGCACGCCCGTCTGCATGACGCGCAGCTCCTGCAGGAGCTCGTCGAACTGGCGGTCGCGGCGTTCGAGCTCCGACTCGTGACGTCCGGGTGCCGAGGGTGCTGCGGGTGCGGGTCCGGTTCGCGCGGACGTCGCCATGGTCGCTGACCGCCAAGCGGGGTCAGCTGTCCTCGACGATTTCCGTATCGGGCTCGCCGTACGTCTCGTCGACGGCCTCGGCCTCGTCGCGCGAGTCCTGCGTGATCTTGCCCGTGCCATGCTCGTCCCCATGGCTGGTGTGCTCGATGAGCTGCTCCTCGGCCTGCTCGAAGCCTTCGGACACACCCCCGCCGCCCTCCTCGACGGCGCGGCGCTCCTCGCGGCGGCGGTCGGCGAGGCGGTCGACATCGGCGGTGGGAAGGTCGTCGTCGTCCAGGGTCACCGGCTAGACGTGCCCGGTCACGCCGTTGACCAAACGCGGCATAGGGGGTGCGCCAGGCGGGTAGGTCGAGGGTATGAACACCGCACCGACCCTCGAAGTCCCCAGCCAGCCACCCCCGCACCCGACGTCCCCTGACCCGGTGCCGCCGACGCCCATTCCCGAGCCGTCGCCGATGCCCGATCCGGCCCCCCCGACGCCCACCCCGGATCCGTCGCCGATGCCGGATCCGGTGCCGCCGCGAGCGGGTACCTCCCGACAGCTGATCAGCACATGACCGCGCTCTCCGGCAAGCGCATCGCCTTCCTCGCCACCGACGGCGTCGAGCAGGTCGAGCTGACCGAACCCTGGGGCGCCATGCGTGACGCCGGCGCCGAGGTCGTGCTGCTCTCCCTTGACCAGACGCAGGTGCAGGGTTTCGATCACCTGACCCCGGCCGACACCTTCCCGGTCGACGGCGAGGTCGCGGACGCGGACGCCGGCTCGTTCGACGCGCTCGTGCTCCCCGGTGGCGTCGCCAACCCCGACACCCTGCGCATGGACCAGGACGCGGTCGCCTTCGTCCGGACGATCGCCGAGCACCGCAAGCCCATCGCGGCGATCTGTCACGCCCCCTGGATGCTCATCGAGTCTGGCCTGGTGCGGGGCCGGACGGTCACCGCGTGGCCTTCCCTGCGCACCGACCTGGCGAACGCCGGCGCCATCTGGGTGGACAAGGAGGTCGTCACCGACCGAGGCATCGTCACGAGCCGCAAGCCGGCCGACCTGCCGGCCTTCAACCGCGCCGCGATCCGCCTGTTCGCGGGCGGCGGTGACGACGGCCAGGTCTCCCGGGGCGCGATCGGCGCCCTGGATCAGACGTAGCGTTCGCGCTTTGATTCACCTCACCGGCTGGTGCCTTTGGGGGCGCGTGGCCGCGCCGCTGGCCGCAGCCACGCCGGCCCGCCCCTTCACCGGCCGCTGTACCCCGGCCAAGCGCGCGGTGAGCAGCACGAGCGGCGGCAACACGGCGATGGCGATCATGGCGAGGAACCAGTTCGTCCCGGCGTCGGTGCCTTCACCGAGGCTGTGGCCGACGCCCATGAGCCAGGCGAGCGCGGTGAACCGGTGGGCCGTGCGCCATCGGGCCTGGCCGATGCGCGCGCGGAAGTAGTAGGAGATCCCGAGCAGCGTCAGCGACCAGGCGGCGATGATGCCGAGGCTGGTCCACCACCGCTGGTTGGAGGAGACGAAGGGCACGAGGACATCGGCGATCGACGGGTGCAGGAATGCGTCGCCGACGAGGGACAGGGCGTGGATGGCGAGCGCCGCGATCGTCCCGAGCGAGAGCACCTCGTGCAGCACCCGCAGGTCACCGGCGCGGGTCCCGCGCACGACGCGCATGCTCATCAGCAGCCCGGCGCAGACGGCGAAGCTGGCCAGCAGCAGGGCGATGATGCCGGCGGCGCGGCTCGTGATCCAGAACAGATGCTGGGAGGTGTCGACCGTCGCGATCACCGGTCGGCTCCGCAGAGGGTCGTCGGCAGGACCTGGACGACGCCGTGGTCGGCGACGAGGACGCCGCCGTCGGGCAGGTGGGCCGCGGCTCCGCTCACGCCGCTCAGGAGCGCGGCCTTGGCACGGACCTCCGCCAGGAGCCCGGTCGGGGCCAGCGCCGTCACCTGTAGGACGCCGGTGTCGGCGGGCGCGCCGGTGCGCGGGTCGATGAGGTGGTGGCCGCCGGCCCAGACGCGGTGCGTCACGCCGCTGGTGGCGACGGCCGCCGCGCGCAGCTGCAACTCGTGGATGGGGGCGCCGTCCGGGTCGAGCGGGTCGGCGACGAACACGGTCCGCGGCTCGTCACCGATGCCTCCCAGGCGCAGGTCCCCGGCGCAGTCCACGACCCAGCTCATCATGTCGCGCAGCTCGTGCGCCATGAGGTCGGCCGCCAGGCCCTTGGCCAGGCCGCCGCTGTCCAGCCGCACGCCGACGGGCCGGAGGATGCGGTCGCCGTCCACGCGCAGCGTGCGCCAGGCGCCGGCCAACGGCGCTGGGTTCAGCGCATGCCAGTCCAAGCGCGACGCGGCCGCGTCGAAGTGCTCGCGGTACCCCGCCGCCTCCACCGCCGGCAGGCAGGTCGCGTCGACGAGACCTTCGGTCAGCTCACCCGCCCAACGCGCGGCCGACGCCAGGCGCCGCAGCAGCGGGCCAGCGGGCACCGATCGGCGCTGGTCAGCGTTCAGGCGTGACAGCTCGCTGCCGGGTTCGAAGCGGGTCAGGCGTGTGTGGACGTCCTGAGCGACGGTGCGCGCGCGACCGATCGCCTCGTGCACGGCAGCCTCGTCCTCGCCGGCGGCGATCACGGCCACCGTGGTGCCGAAACAGGCAAAGCGCGAGGTCACCTCGATCAGGGGGCGGGACCCGTGGACGGTTGCGGTGTGCATGATCGGCACTCTGGTCCCCGCTGCTAGGCGGCACATGAAGGAAGGCTGGGAGAACCCTGAGAGCACGGCCCGCCCGGAGCTCCCACGAGCGCGCGAGCCAATGCTACGCTCCCGTACAATGAGCTCCCTGAACGGCAAGGTCGTCCTCATCACGGGCGGCGCGCGCGGCATCGGCGCCGAGGTCGCGCGACGGTTGCACCGGCAGGGCGCCAAGCTCGTGCTGACCGACCTGGACGCCGAGCCGCTGGGGGCGCTCGCCGTCGAGCTCGGCGGCGAGGCCCACGTCGTCACCGTGCTTGCCGACGTCTGTGATCTGGCCGCGATGGAGTCCGCCGTCGCCGAGGGCACCGCGCGCTTCGGCGGCATCGACGTCGTGATGGCCAACGCCGGGATCGCAAGCTACGGCTCCGTGCTCGCCGTCGACCCGGAGGCCTTCAAGCGCGTCATCGACGTCAACGTCACCGGCGTCTTCCACACCGTCCGCGCGGCGCTACCGTCGATCATCGAGCGCAAGGGGTACGTGCTTGTCGTCTCGTCGCTCGCGGCGTACGCCGCGAGCCCCGGTCTGGCGGCCTACCACGCCTCCAAGGCCGGGGCCGAGCATTTTGCCAACGCGCTGCGCCTCGAGGTCGCCCACCTCGGCGTGGACGTCGGCTCCGCCCACATGTCGTGGATCGACACGCCCCTCGTGCAGGACGCCAAGCAGGATCTGAGCGCCATCAACCAGATGCTCAAGACGCTGCCCGGACCGTTGGGCAAGACGACCTCCGTGCAGCAATGCGGTGAGATCTTCGAGCGCGGGATCGCCAACCGCGCGGCCCACATCAACGTTCCCGGGTGGGTCGGCGCGATGCGTTGGCTACGCCCCGCGATCCGCTCCCGGCTCGCCGAGCTCCAGACGCGCCGCGCGGCTCCGCGCCTCATGCCCCTGATGGACCAGGAGGTCGCCGCGATGGGCCGCTCGATGAGCGCGCGCACC
>JAOPZJ010000254.1 GCA_025964155.1 Solirubrobacterales bacterium | reverse complement strand
GCGCGCCTGCGGGCCGCCGTCAACCTGCGCGGCCTGCCCCGCGGCAGCTTCAAGGTCCGCATCGCCGGCGTGACCAAGGGCGGTCGGCACGTGACGCAGGTGCGGACCTATCGGACCTGCGGGCGCCCGTCCTGACCGGTCGCAGCCGAGCGCTCGCAGCCGAGCGTCAGAGCCAGCCGGCGCGCTTGAAGCGCCCGTACAGCGCGCCGCAGACCGCGAGGACCAAGGTGATGACGAGCGGGAAGCCCGCTTCCCAGCGCAGCTCGGGCATCGCGTCGAAGTTCATGCCGTAGACGCCGACGACCATCGTCGGGACGGAGATGATCGCCAGCCACGCGGAGATCTTGCGCATGTCCTGGTTGTCACGGGTGTTGATCTGCGCGATGTTCGCGTTCAGCACGTTCGTCAGCAGCTCCGAGAGCCCGGCGACCTGCTCGGCGTCGCGGAGCAGATGATCCAGGACGTCGCTGAAGTACTCCGCCGTGCGCGGGTCCAGCGGGCCGACGCTGCCTTGGGACAACCGCTCGAGCGGCTCTGCCAGCGGGTCTATCGCCCGTTTGAACGCGAGCACCTCGCGCTTCAGGCGATAGATGCGCTCGGCCGGCGTGCCGGTGCCGCCGGAGAAGACCTCCGCCTCGATCTCGTCGACGTCGACCGCCAGACCGTCGAGCACGACCGCGTAGTCGTCGACGATGCGGTCGGCGACGGCGTAAAGCACGGCGCTCGGGCCGATGTGCAGCAGATCCGGGTGCGCCTCAAGGTCCGTGCGCAGTCCGGCGAGCGGCGAGGCCTCCCCGTGTCGCACCGTGACGACGAACCCCGGCCCCTTGAACAGCATGAGCTCGCCGATCTCCACCAGCTCCTCGGCGTCGACGTAGCGCGCGGTCTTGAAGACCATGAACAGGATGTCGTCGAAGACCTCGAGCTTGGGCCGCTGGTGGGCGTGGACCGCGTCCTCCACGGCCAGCGGGGGGAGCCCGAACCGCTCGCCGATCGCCTCGACCACCTCAGGCGCCGGGTTGTGCAGGCCGATCCAGACGAAGCCGTCCTCCCCAGCGGACTCCACGGCCAGGAACGCCTCGTCGACGTCAAGCACTCCGCCCTTGCGGCATCCGTCCTCGTAGTAGGCGCAGTCGACCACCGCGTGCTGCAGCGGCATCGTCCCGTGGGGCCCGCCATGCTCGCGATGGTCCGAACGCGGGCGCGCGTCGCCCGTCAGGGGAGCGCGACGCGGCAGCGGGTGCGCTGCGGGTTGATCGGGACCGGCGGCCATGCACGTGATGATATCCGCGAAACAGGCGGCTCCGACGGCCTACGATGCTGTCGTGCGCCGCCCCGCCCCACCCTCGTTCTGGCCGTTCGAGCACCCCAAGCGCGTCGCGGCGATCGCGGTCAGCATCGTCTTGGTCGCCGGGCTGACGGCGATCATCGTCACCGGCGCGTCGATCGCCTACGTCGGAACGTTGCTCGTCGGGTGCGTGGCGCTGGGAACGATCCTCGCCTCGTTTCTGGACCGCCGCCGAGCGCCCAGCTGAGGCCGGACGACTGGTCGAATCGGGATGGCGCGACCGTCCGCCGCGCGCCACGATGTGGGCATGGCCAGGCGGCATGCGCTTGATCCCGTGATCGCCCGCGTCGGCGACCTCGTCGTCGAGCGTGACCCGCGTCGTCCCTCCGGTCGCCTGCTGCGCCAGGATGACATGGACGCGTCCTACGTCGATCTCGCCGACGCCCAGCATCTCGAGTTCGACTACCTGCGCTGGGCCCGGATCGTGCTGAACGCCGTCCGCGCCAGCCGGGTGCTCCACGTCGGCGGTGCCGGCTGCGCCCTGCCGCGGGCGCTCGCGGCGGCGGACGTGGGCACGCGCCACGAGGTCGTGGAGATCGACCCCGTGGTGCTGGACGTCGCGCGCCGGCATCTCGGGCTGCGGCGGATGCCGGGCCTCAAGGTCCGTGTCGGCGACGGCCGCGAACGCATCGCCGCCCGCGCGGGCGACAGCGCTGATGCGATCGTCGTGGACGCCTTCGTCGGCGCCCGCGTCCCGCGCCACCTCGTCACCGTCGAGGCGTTCGCCGACGCCCACCGCGTGGCACCGCTCATGCTCGTCAACATCGTCGACACCCGCAGCCTGATCGACACGCGGGCGATCGCCGTTGCGCTTGCAAGCGCCTACCCGCAGATCGCCGCCCTCGGCTCGCGCGGCCTGCGCGGGGGCAACATGGTGCTCATCGGCGCCGCCTTCACACCGCCGCTGGACCGCATTGCTGCCCGCGCCGCAGCGGACCGCTCACCGGCGCGCCTGGTGATGCCGGCCGACCTGCACCGACTGATCCGCGGGCAGGCGCCGGCGCGTGATCCAGGCTGAACGCGCGCGGCGTCGCTCGCGTCTTCAGCCCTCCTGGGCGGAGTCGGACCCGCCGCCGGACTCGTGATCACCCTCGCGCATGGTGTCTCCTCGTGTAGGGGTAGAGGATAAGACAACGCTAACGAAGGCAAATGAGACCGTCGTGAGTCCTGACACGACAGGACCACACCCTGTCTCACGAATCGCGTGGCCCGAGGGTTTCGTAGGCAATGACCATGAATTCCCCCGCCACTGGCAGCCACACCGCCCTGCTCCAGGAGCGTGTCGATGGTCTTGCGTGGGACAAGCTGCACGACGAGCTCGACGCCCGCGGCTTCGCGGTCACCGCCCCGTTGCTGAGCACGCGCGAGACGCAGGACCTGTCCGACCTCTTCGCCGCAGGCCGGTTCCGCGCGACCATCGACATGGCCCGCTACCGCTTCGGCGATGGCCGCTACCGCTACTTCGACCATCCGCTGCCCGACGCGATCGCCGAGCTGCGCGGCGCCTTCTATCCGCACCTGGCGCCGATCGCCAACGAGTGGTCCGGCCGCCTGGGCGGTGATCCGGGGGCGTTCCCGCTCGAGCATGAGGACCTGCTGACGCGCTGCCGCGCGGCCGGCCAGGAGCGCCCGACCCCGCTGATCCTGCGCTACGGCGCCGGCGACTGGAACGCGCTGCACCAGGACCTCTACGGCGACGTGTTCTTCCCGTTCCAGGTCCTGACCGTGCTGTCGGAGCCCGGCGTCGACTACGAGGGCGGCGAGTTCGTGCTCATGGAACAGCGCCCGCGCGCGCAGAGCCGCGCGCACGTGATCACCCCGCCGCGCGGCGCGTTCGTGATCTTCCCCACCCAGCAGCGCCCCAACGCGGGCAAGCGCGGCGATCACCGGGTGGGCGTCCGTCACGGTGTGAGCACCGTGACCAGGGGCCGGCGCACCGCGCTCGGGATCATCTTCCACGACGCCCGCTGATCGGGACGGACGTCCATTTTTCCCCACCCTCCCTGACCGGGACCAACGGACGTCGGTTCCCCCGGCCGAGACCGACCGCCGACCGCGGACCTCAGCCCAAGTGCGGTGCCGCGCCCCGGCTGATGAGGTGGGGCAGCACGGCGTCCAGGGCTTGCGGGTGTCCGAGGTGGTAGCCCTGGCCGGCGTCGACGCCGAGCTCGGCCAGCAGGTGGAGGGCGTCGTCGTCGCCGACGAACTCGGCGACCGTCCGGGCGTTCAGTCCGCGCGCGATGTCCACGAGGGCGCGGACCACCAGCTGGTCGCTGGGGGTCGTGCAGAGGTTCCGGATGAACTCGCCGTCGATCTTCAGATCGTCGAACTCCAGGTGCTTGAGGTAGTAGAACGACGCGAACCCGGCGCCGAAGTCGTCCAGGGCGATCCGGCAGCCGAGGGCCCGCAGCTCGCGCGAAAGCGTGCGAGCGCGGCCGATGTTGGTGATGGCAGCCGTCTCGGTGATCTCGATGGTCAGGCGGTCCGGCGTCACGACGTGCTCGGACAGGAGCCCCGCGACATATGAGCTGAGGCTCGGGTCGGTGATCGTCTTGCCCGAGACGTTCACCGCGAGCGCGAGATCGATTCCGGCGGCGTGGCTGTCGGCGAGGAGTCCGATGGCCTGCGCCAGGACCCAGTGGTCGATGCGCGTGATCAGTCCAAAGCGTTCGGCGTTGTAGAGGAACGTGCCTGGAGGGATGAGGTCGCCGTGGTCGTCGGGGAGCCGCAGCAGGAGCTCGAAGGTCGGGGGCGCGGCTGCGGCGAGCGGGATGATCGGCTGCGCGTGCAGGACGAATCCACCCGTCTCGACCGCAGCGGACAAGCGCTGATTCCAGTTCTCGCGGACCGAGATCCGCGCCCGATGACCTTCGGCGCGGACGTAGATGCTGTAGCGGTCCTTACCAGCCTCCTTGGCGTCATACATCGCGATGTCCGCTTCGACGACCACCTCGTCCGCGGTGAGGTCGTCCTGCGCGTCGAACAACGTGATGCCGATCGACGTCGAGATGCGGGCGTGGCTGTCATCGGCCACGACGATCCCGTCCCGACGGATCACCGACAGCAGCTTCTCGGCGACGCGGACGGCATCGCTCTGGTCGCTGCGAGGGAGGACGAGCGCGAACTCGTCCCCGCCCACGCGGGCCAGCACGTCGGTGTCACGGACGGCCGCGGAGAACATCGAGCCGACCCGCGCGATCAGGTCATCGCCGACGGCATGCCCGAGCGAGTCGTTCACGAACTTGAAGCCGTCGAGGTCCAGGAAGAGCACTGCTCCCGGCTCCCCGTAACGCTGCGCGTGCTTCAGCGCACGGCCGAGCTCCTCGGTGAAGCGACGCCGGTTGAACAGGCCTGTCAACGCGTCGTGATCGGCGAGGTACTGCAGCTGACCTTCGAACTTCTTCCGCTGCGAGACGTCCATGACGTTCGTCACGACGACGCGCGTGTCGACCCCCGGCGCGGGAATCGCGGCGGCGGTGATGAACGCCCACACGCAGTGGCCGTCGCGATGCATGAGGCGCACTTCCAGCTCGATGTGATCGCTCTCATGGCGAGCGAGCTCTGCGAGCTTCTGCTCGAGGGCGTCGTGATCCTCGGGATGCGTGAGCGCGCTCAGGGACATGCTGATGAGCTGCTGCACCGGGCTGCCCAAAAGCCGTCCTAGGGCCGGGTTGGCGGACACGATGCGCCCTCGTGCTGAGGTGTCGAGCGAGACGACACACACCCCGATGGGTGCCGCCTCGAACGCGGTGCGAAACCGCTGTTCGGCTTCGTGGACCGCCGCCTCCATCGCGGCCTGCTGCGTGAGGTCCTGCACGGTGCCCGCCAGCGCGACGACCTCGCCCTCAGCGTCTAGCTCCGGGCGGGCACGGAGGTGCAGTCGTGCCTCGGTGCCGTCCCCGCGCGTCAGCCGGAAGGTCGCCTCGCCGTGGAGTCCGTCGTGCGCACGCTCAAGGGCGCGACGAACTGCGTCACGGTCATCGGGATGGATGGCCGCCAGGCGCTCGCGCGGGTCCTCGAACATCGACAGCTCGACGATGCGCCGGAACTCCGCCGACGTCTCCGGCTCATCGGAACCCAGCTCATGGCGCCACGACCCCATCTGCCCGATGGCCTGGGCCTCGTTGAGCGCTTCGCGCTCGGCGGCGATGGCCGCGTCCACCCGCGCCTGCGACATGTCACGGAAGATCGACGGGGTCTGCAGCAGGCGTCCGAACGACGATCGCAGGCTCAGGTAGACGACGCCAACGACCGCGCCGAAGATGTCCCACGCGGCCATCTGCCACCCGAAGGCCTGACGCATGGCAAGGCCGTGGGAATCGGCGGTCACCAACGGCAGCAGCAGGTGCACGGCGTGTGACCCGTGGTGCACCGCGCAGGTGAAGAAGATCGTCGCGGTGACGAGCCCCAGCGCGTTGGTGCGCATCTGTCCCGTGCGCAGTAGCCCGCCGACGATGACCCAGACGATCGCGAAGTAGCAGGCGGCGATGACGGCGTTGGCGCCCGCCGCGATCTCCCAAACCGGCAGGCCGCTCGCCGCGATCATCCCGATGCCCACCAATGATGATGATCAAGGTCAGGCATGTGGACCGTGCATCGGCACCCCGGGCGGTCAGCTTGAACGATCGGCTCAAGCTCAAGGCTTCGCCGGTCGATCTACAACGGATGTCCACGACGGCACCCGGGACCGGTGAGCTGACCGGCTCGGCGCTGGATCCCCGGGTGACCCTGCGGTGTGTCACCGTCGCCACCGCCGCGACGGCGGCCACATGGCATGCCGTCAGCGCCGCGAGCCTTCCCGCCGAGGCGACGGGAACCATCGCCGGCGGTTTGGCCCTGAGCGTCCTGCAGCTGGCGTGGACGGTCTGGCTCGTTCGGCGTCCGTCCCGCCGGTGCCTCCTCGCCGGTGCCACGGCGACGGCCGCGATGCTCGTCGCCTCGGCGCTCGTCCTCTGGGCCGGCACCGGTCAACCCAGCGGCGTTGCCCTGGTCACCGGCGCGGTCCTGCAGCTGACCCTGCTGATGCTCACGCTCCTGGGTGCGGCGCGCGCCCCGTCACCCCGCGTGCTCAAGGGCGCGACGCTGGCCGGCCTGATCTGCGTTGCGGTGACGATGAGCGTCGTGGTCGCCGGCGGCTCGCACCTGCACGCGCGCGCCCTCGGTCCCGCCGAGCCCGCCAGGGGGACGACGGCCTTGCTGTGTCATCTGATCTGACGGCCGGCCTGCCGCAACGTCAGCTCGAGATCCTCGATCCGGTCCTGGCCCCAGAAGAGCTCGTCACCGAGCGCGAAGACCGGCACACCCCAGTGGCGCAAGTCCGCGAGCCGCTGCGTGTTCGCGTCGACCCGGGCCCGCAGCACCGGGTCCTCGAGCGCGGCCGCGCACGCCTCCCAGCGCAGGCCCGCGCGCTCGCAGATCGGCCGCAGGCCGCCGTCGCAGGCGACGTCCGCGGCCCGCGACCAGATCGCACGGCTGGCCTCGAGCACGAACGCCTCGACACGACCGGCGTCCGCGGCGTGCTCGCCGACGAGCAGGCACCGCAGGGCGCCCGCCCCGATCGGGTCGTGCACGCGACCGAACGGCAGGCCGAGGCGGTCGGCCTCGCGCTTGGTGTCGCGCAGGGTGTGGAGGCGCTTGGCCAGCGGCACCGCCTGGCCGCGCATCGCCATCGGCATCACGCCCCGGAAGACGAGCTCGACGTCGAAGTGCCGCGGCAGCGCGAAGGCCCGTGGTGCCGCGAGGTACGAGTATGGGCTGCGGAACGAGAAGAAGAACTCGACGCGCGGGGCGCTCATGCCGTCACCGTCCAGCCGAGCTCGTCGAGGCGATGCTCGACCTGGGCGAGCCGCTCGTGGGCGAAGAACCACTGCCCGTGGACGACCGCGACCGGGGTGTCGTAGAGGCGCCGGCGGCGCATGCGGCGCTCGCCGTCACGCACCCCGGCGCTGTCGCCCGGTGGCTCGCCCCCGACGAGCTCACGCCAGAGCGCCGCGTACTCGTGCGGCTGCACCGGACCATCCGTGGCGCACCATAGGCGGCGCATCGCGGCCGCGCAGAAGGCGGTGCGCACGGCGCCCTGCGGCGCGGCCGCGGCCCACTGCGCGAGGAACGCTGTCGCGTCGGCCGCCAGCGGCTCGGTTCGCGCGAGCTCCAGGCCGTCGCGGCGCGCGAGGCGGCGCGCGTCGACGATCGCGTAGCGCCGCTTGGCGTCAACCGCGGGATCGCCCGGAATGCCCCGCTCGACCACGGGCTCGATCGCGAGCACCGCCCGCCGGCCAGCGACGCGGTCGGCGAGGCCGAGCACCGCCACCGCGCTGTAGGGATCGTCGAACGCGACAAACAGCTGCACACGCGCGCGGCCACCGAGCGCGCGGCGGACCGCAGCCGCGGCGCGCCGCGGCCAGCGCACGGTCGACAGGGCCACGAGCGCGCGCGGGATCACCCGGCGACCGATCCTGTCGCGAAGGGTCATGTGACCGCCACCCGGGCAATCGTCGTCATCGTGCACCAGTACAGGTCGCGCCCGAAGCCGGGCGCCGGGAACACGACCGACTGCATGAGGCTGGGCACCGCGGCGCGCCCGAGCTCGGCACCGGTCTCGATGTCGACGACAAGCACCTCGTCGCGGCTCGCGCGCGTGGCGAGCGCGCGGAGCGCTGGCCGGCGCATGATCGCCGTTGCCCGCCGCGACACCGCGCGTCCGGCCCGCGTGCGCAAGATCGCCGGTCCGTGGAAGTCGTGCAGCACGAGCTCGCCGGTGTCGGGGTAGAAGATCATGTGCGCCGCGTGCGCGAGCTCGCGGCGCCAGAGCGGCTCCAGGCGCTTTCCGAAGCGGAACGCCGACACGATCCCGTTCGCCGAGTCGTAGGCGACGGCGATCCGCCGCCCCGCGTCGTACAGCGGTGGATCGGTGACCGCGCCGCGCGCGGCACCGCAGACCTCCACGCGCTCGACGTCGGCCGCATCGGAGAGCGACATCCTGATGAGGTGGACCGGCCCGGGCGCGATGCCCGCCCCCTGCATCGTCGTCACGTAGTCGTGCGCGCCGTTGTCCATGAACCACAGGTGCCCGCCGGCGATCACCGGGTCCCAGCCGTAGCTCTGCCCCGGCACCACGTACGGCGCCCCCCAGTCGGAGTCGCGCTCCAGGCGCGTCCCGTCCCAGTGCAGTCGCACGACGCTGCGCGCGCCGACGACGTACAGGTCGTCGCCGTCGGCCGACAGCCGCGCGATCGCCGGCTCGTGCAGCGGCACGTCCTCGCAGCGCCGCTCCAGCGTGGCGGGATCGAGCAGCACAAGCCGCGCCGGCTCGTGCAGCGCGCGGTCGAAGTCCTTCATGACGAGCGTGCCGTCGGTCAGCACGACGAATGAGTTGTAGGGACGCGGGCCGGGAAGCTGCCGCGTGGCGAGCACCTCCAGCTCCGGTGACAGGCGATGGCAGTGGTTGCCCGCGACGACGTGCAGCGAGCCGTCGGCGTGGGCCGCGATGCCGCCAGGCCAGAACGGGCCGGCCGGCAGCTGCGGCGAGCGGCGCAGCGGGGCGAGCGTCAGCGGGTCGATGCGCTCGACCCACGCGGTGGTCGGGTCGCGCAGCGGACGCCGACCGAGCGTGT
Organism: Solirubrobacterales bacterium; assembly: GCA_025964155.1. Classification (GTDB taxonomy): domain Bacteria; phylum Actinomycetota; class Thermoleophilia; order Solirubrobacterales; family Solirubrobacteraceae; genus Paraconexibacter. Next base: position 2,289 of record JAOPZJ010000254.1, on the reverse strand, counting down.
GGCGCAACACGAACACCTCGCCGGGCTCGCGCAGGACGACCATCGTCGTGGCGAGCGCGTCGCGCACGGCCGTGACCTCGAGGCGCTCGCCGGCGCCGATCCCGAGCCCGCCCAGGCCGCGCGGCTGCTGCGTGCGGCACGGCCCACCGTCCTCGGCGGGCCAGGGGCCCGGCCACAGACCGGCGTTCGATCGCTGGTCGCTGGGCCCGGTTGATGACAGCGTGTCATTTACCATTCGGGGCGCCACGCTAACGCCGGCGCGTCCGCCCGTCAAACCGGTGTGCCGGGCCAACGGCGTCCGTCGGCGGGACGGAGTCCTTCCGGGCACGCGCCGCCCGGTCGCGCGGAACGAGTCGGATCCTGCCCGAGGCGTGCATCTACCGCGGTCAGGGCAACGGAGATGCACTCCCCCTTGCCGGACGTCGCCTCCCGCGGGCGCACGAGCTGCGGCAGGTCGGGTCGCTGGCGGATTGAGCGCTTACGCGCCCGGGAACAACGTCCGCGTCCAGATCGTCCAGACCGTCTCGAGCGCGCGCTTGGGGTCGGTGGCGGGCTCATGGCCGAACACATCGAGGAGGTAGCCGCCGACCATGCGCACCAGCGCGCGGGCGATCTCGGGCGCGTCGAGCGGCGCGAGCTCGCCGCGCCCGATGCGCGTTTCCATCGCCTGGGTGGTCAGCGTGACGAAGGCCTCACTCATCTCCGCGTAGGCCCGCTCGACGGCCTCGTCGTGGTGGGACGCCTCGGCGATCGCCCGCACCAGCGGGCCGTTGCGCGCGTAGAACTCGACGAACAGCGCGAGCTGGGCGCGGGCCTCGGACGGCGTCGCCCGATCCGCGTCTGCCCACGCCTGGCCGACCTCCACGAGCTCCGCGCCCACCTCGGTGATCAGCGTCAGCACCAGCGAGGGAATGTCGTCGAAGTGGCGGTAGAAGACGGTCCGCGTATGGCCGGTGCGGGACATCACCGCCTCGACGCTCAGCTCGCGGAACGACCGTTCGCGCAGGAAGGCCTGGGCCGCGTCGAGGACCTGGGCTCGGGTCTCCTCCGGCGGTTGACGGCGCTTGGTGCGCTGGACGGAGACGCTCATGGCGCGTCAAGCGTAGCGCGCCGACCGCCCTGTTGACAGCGCGTCATCAGACGGAGTATGTTCATGACACGCCGTCATTAGTCGACGCGGGAGCGGGGGGAAACGATGATGGCTGGGCAACACGAACGGGTGGACGGGAACACGGCGGGGCGTGCCAGCACGCGGCGCGGGTTCGTCGCCGGCCTGGCCGCGGGCGGCGTCGCGCACGCCGTCGGGGGGTCCCTGCTGGCCGGCGTCGCGCGCGCCGACACTCCCAAGCCGTGCGCGCCGACGCCACCGGGGATCCGCACCGTCGCGATCGCCGCGACGCCCGACGGGCGCACCATCTGGACCGCCGACGGCGCGGCGACCACCATCACCGCGCACCGCCGCACCACCCTGCGGCGCGGGCGCTCGATCGACGTCGGCGGCGCACCGGTCGGCATCGCGATCGCCCCCGACGGCAGGCGCGCGCTCGTGACGACCGCGTTCTACGACGAGCCCCGGTTGGCGCTCGTCGACCTGCGCTCCGGCCAGGTCGAGCACCTCGACGTCGGACCCGAGCCATACGCGGTGGTCTTCACCGCAAGCGGCCGCCGCGCCTACGTCTCCGGCGGCGGGCCCGACGGCACGCTGACGCGGGTCGACCCCGACACCGGACGCGTGCACCCCCCGGTCGCCATCGGCGCGCACGCCCGCGGGCTGGCGCTGCACCCCGACGGTCAGCACGCGCTGGTCGCGCTCAACGGCGAGGCCGCGGTGGCCGTCGTCCCGCTTCGCGGCGTGCGCACCGTCCGCCACGTCGCGACATCCCCGTTCCCCGCCCAGCTCGCCATCTCGCCCGACGGCGCTCGCGCCCTGGTGACGCACAACGGCTTCGGCGCCCGCCGCGTCACACCGCTGGACCTCGTCCACTGGCGCGCCCGCAAGCCGGTCACCACCGGCCTTGACCCGGCCGGCGTCGGCTACAGCCGATCCGGCGCGGTGGCGCTCGTGGCCAACGCCGGTGCGGGCACCGTCTCGGTGCTCGACGGGCACACCGGACGCCACCGCCGGCGCGTGCGTCCCGGCGGCGCGCCGCGCTGCGTCGCGGTCGCCGCCGGTCGTGGCGTCGTGGCCGACGGCCGCACGGGACAGCTGACCGCGATCCGGCTGTCGGGGGGGCGCTAGATGGTTGATCCCACGGGTTCGCAGACAACGCGCCGCGAGGCGCTGCGGGC
>JAOPZJ010000246.1 GCA_025964155.1 Solirubrobacterales bacterium | reverse complement strand
CAACGCCGCGGAACCTCCACGACCGCCCTGTCGACCTAGCCCGACGGCCCGTCTCAGCAGGCTCTCTTTCCCACAGAACGTCCCACAGCCCTGCCCCGAAACCCTAGTATTCATCGGACATAGGAGGGGCGGAGGATCGCTTTCGTCCCTTGAAAACCGGAGACGCGGCAACTTCTGGGGTTCGAATCCCCCCTCTCCGCGGGGAAGCGGGCGGCGGCGTGAACTGCGTCGCGGAGCGCCCTCGGCCGGTCCGACCGGTCGCCTACGTGCGGAGCCGGATCCGGGTGGCGAGGGTCCGCTGGCCTGAGCTCAGCGTGCTGGTCAGCGTCGCGGTGAGGCGGTGCGATGGCGAGTCGCGGAGCAGCGAGCGGCACACCGGGCGGACGGTGATGGGCGTGCGGCTCGTCCGCCGGGCCTCGAGCCTCAGCGTGCCCCGGCCGCAGGAGATCGTGACGAGGTGCGCGTGTTCCGTGTGCGTGCGGGTGGCGAGCGACAGGTGGCCGCGGCACGGGATGGAGCTGGCGCAGCGCAACACGAGGGTGATCTTGGTGTCCGCGACACGCGCCGCCCGCGACTGGACGTGCAGGGTGCCGGTGGAGCGCGTCCGGAAGGTGGCATCCGTCCCGTCACCGACGATGGTCGTGCCCGAGGCCCCGTCGGCGGCCTCGACGACGAGGCGGTAGTGGTAGAGCGTGTTCGGCCGGAGCCGGCCGACGACCGCGTGCGCGGACGCGCTCGCCCGCTGGGGTGCGAGCCGGCCGCCGGGCGTCGTGCGGCCGTAGCGCGTCGTGCGCCCGTACTCGAAGTGCCAGCTCGGGGCCGTGGCGCCACCCGCGTCGACCGTGCCTCCGAGCGTCGCGCCGGCCTGCGTGAGGCCTCGCGCCGCACCGGTGTGCGCGGCCGGCGGCGCGGGCGGCGGGACGGTCACGAGCGCGGTCCTGGTGGCGGTCGGGGAGCCGGTGCACGACGCCGTCCGGCCGTTGTAGACAGGCGTGTCGGCGCATCCGCCGTGACTCGTCGTGGTGAGCGTGACCGTGTACGTGCCCGGCCGCGCGTAGATGTGCGTGACGTCAGGGCTCGCCGTCGTCGCCATGAGCGAGCCGTCACCGAACTGCCAGGAGTAGCTGCTCACGGTCCCGCCGGCGTTGCTGGATCCGCCGGCGTCGAAGCTCGTGGGCGTTCCCGCCGGCCCGGCGGCTTCGGTGAACTGCGCGCTCGGGTCGGGAACGAGGACGAGGCCGGACGGCGAGGGGGTCTGCGCGGGGAACCTGCTCAGGTTGGTGATCGATAGGCGGTTGGGGAACGCGCCTGTGGCGGTGTCGGCCGCGAACGCGAGCGACGTGATGCAGTGCGGGTCGTTGCACGGCACAGCGCCGAACAGGGTCCTGCCGTCACCGCTGACAGCCATGTTGCCGATGCTGCTCCCGGGGCCCAGACCGAGCGCGAGCGGCGCGCCGACGGTCTGCGTCGGGATGTCAAAGGCGCGGACGTTGGCGAAGCCCGGGGCGCTGCTCGTCAACCCGTCGAACGGTTTTTGCTCGTTGACGTAGGCAGTACGCCCGTCCGGGGTGATGACGACCGAGTCGATCTCGAGGTCGCTGAACGCGACCGGCGGCCCGGCCTGACCGCTCCGCAGGTCCACCGTCTGGAGGTAGCTGTGGCGGCTGGTGCCCGACTCGGTCTCGCCGACAAGCACCGACGTGCCGTCCGGGGTGATCGCGAGCGCCGACCCCGGATGGGCGAGCGCGATCACCGCACCGGTCGTGCCGGTCGACAGGTCGATCGGGGTCAGGGTACTGCTGCCGGTGACGACGTAGGCGGTCCGGCCGTCGGGTGCCACCGCGACCCCGCCGGTCGGCCGGTCGACCACGATGCGAGCGCCGGGCTGGTTCGTCACCGTCGAGATCGGGATGACGCCGTCGCCCGATACGACGAGCACCGTTCGGCCGTCAGGGGTGATCGCGATCCCCTCCGGCCAGGGCCCGACCGGGATCGCGGCGCTGGCCGTGTCAGTGGCCGTGGAGAGCGGCGTCACCCCGGCACGGCCGGTCACGTAGACGGTCGTCCCGTCGGGCGTGATCACCGCGCCGCCGGCGCCGGGGACGTCGACCGCCGGCCCCTGGCGCCCGGAGACCGTGTCCACGGAGATGACCCGTCCGTTGTTGAGGCTGGTCACCCACGCCGTCTGGGCCGATGCCGCCGGCGGCGTGGCGACCGCACCGGCCGTCGCGAGGGTAAGCCCGACGCTCACCGATGACGACCAGCCACGTTGGCGCATGCGCATGAAACCGCGGCCGGTGCGCAGAGTTGCTGCGGCCGCCGCGGCCTCACCTGTCCGGTTGCCTCCAGACGGGCCGCACGCGCGCCGGTGGCTCACGTCACCCGCCCGCGGCGAGAGGAGGTCGCCGTCGTCGCGGCAGCGAACGCCGCGAGAAAGTTGCGGGCTTCGCCGATGACTTTTCCTGCCCGCTGAGGTCTAGTCCCCAGCCTGTTTCCTGATCACCGGAGGGATTTCTCTTGTCGAGCATCGCCGCCACTTCCGAGCTCACGCTCAGCCACCACGTCGACGCGCCGCGCGAGCGCGTCTACGCCGCCTTTACCGACCCCGACATCGTCGCCGCGTGGTTCGGACCCGTCGGCTTCTCCGTGCCGCGCGAGTCGGTCGACATCGACGCGCGTGTCGGCGGCCATCAGCGCCTGATGATGGTGAGCGACGAGGACCCGGAAATGCGGTCGCCTGTCGACGCGACGTACACGGAGGTCGTCGAGAACGAGCTGCTGGTCGGAACCGAGGATGCCCCGGAGTTCCCAGGCCTTCAGGAGGCGACGACGATCACGATGCGGATCGCGTTCTCCGACGAGGATGGCGGGACGCGGCTGGAGATTCACCAGGCACCCGTGAGCGCCCAGATGGCGGAGATGGGACGCGCCGGTTGGGAGAGCTCGTTCGCCAAGCTCGACCGAACGCTCGCCGGCTGAGGTTCACGCCGACCCAACCCCGCGGCGGCCGTGCGATCCCGCGGCCGCCGCGCTACGAGCGGTCACGACGCGACGCTGTGACCGGTGCTGCGTTCGCGTGAATTCATCGCTCATCGGTGGATTCGGGGAAGTGGCCCCGGCGTGCGCGGGATCCTCGGCGACCGTGCTGCGAAGGAGGAGCCACGCCGCGGCGGGTGCTCAGCTGAGCTGCTCGGCCAGTCCGACGATGATGCCCTCAGGACCGCGCATGAAGCAGAGCCGGTACTTGTCCTCGTACTGCGCGATCTCGCCGAGGAGCTCGCCACCGTGGCTGCGGAGGCGGTGGACGACGTCGTCGATGGCCTCGACGGCGAACATGATGCGACGGATGCCCAACGCGTTG
>JAOPZJ010000245.1 GCA_025964155.1 Solirubrobacterales bacterium | reverse complement strand
GCCGGCGTAGCCCAGCGTCCCGTCCACGCGCTGGCGATCGACGAGCGTGCGCCGTGCCACCGCCGCCGTCGGCCCGCTCGATCGTCCGCCGGCGGCCCGGGCGCCGTCGCCCGTGCCGCCGCCGGCGAGTCCCGTGGCCACGACCGCCCCTACCGCCGCGACGGCGACCGCGGGCAGGGCCAGGATCGCCGTGCGCCGGGCCCTCACGGCGACGCCTCGCTGCCGGCACTCACGACGGGGTCACCGCCCCCGGCCTTCGACTTCATCATCGGCGCTCCGCCTTTGCCCCCGGGCATGAACGATTCGCACGCCTTCTGCGCGCGCTGGAACGCAGGGCTGCTGGGGTCGATCCCGCCGCCGCCGGGGCCAGCCTTCATCACGATCCCGCCGGTGCCGGTGGCCTGCGGGTCAGGCAGGTCGACGCCGTGCGCGCGCATGCAGCGCGAGAACTTCAGCGCCTGATCGAGGAACTTCGCCTGCTCCGCCTTGCTCGGCGCCTTGGGGCCGCCGCCGGTCTTCTTCGCGCAGTCGCCCTGAATCTTCTCCATCCGCGCGGGAGCGATGCCCTTAGGGACCCGCACCGTGGACCGCTCGGCCCCGCCGCTGCCGCCCTGCACCTGGACGTCGACCCCGGCCTTGCGCATGCAGGCAGCGAAGGCAAGGCGCTTGGCGTCATCGGGCTGGCCCGCGGAGGCGCCGTCGCCCCCCGAGCCGCCGCCGCACGCCGTGAGCAGCAGCGTTGCCGCGGTGGCCGCAAGCATCGTGGGAAGGCCATGTCTGTTCGTCATGTCCGACATCAAGCCGCACCCACCTGAGAGCCTGCTGAACGCCACCGAGGAGGTTGGTGAAGGCCGCGAGCCGCCGCCGTCGCGCGACGCGCGATCACCTCGACGCCCCGCCCGACCCGCCGGCAATGGACCCTTTCGGTCCCGGCGCTCCGGGCTTGCGGGGCATCAACGACTCGCACGCCCGCTGCGCGCGCTGGAACGCGGGGCTATCGGGACCGGGCCCGGGGCCGCCCATCCTGATCCCTTTGCCCTCGACCTTCGGGTCGGCCATGGCGACCCCGTGCGCACGCATGCAGCGGGCGAACAGCGTCGGACGTTGGGTGGTTAGGAGATCGGTGAAAGCCGCAGGCGCAGCCGCGCGCCGCCGTCGCTCACGGACTCGGCGCACACGGTGCCGCCATGGGCCTCGGCCACCTGGCGGACGATCGCGAGGCCCAGGCCCGACCCGGGCAGCCCCCGCGCCGACGGCGCGCGGTAGAAGCGGTCGAAGATGTGCGGCAGATCCTCGTCGGCGATGCCCGGCCCGTGATCGCGCACGACCACCTCGCCGTCGCGCACGGTGATCTGCACCGGCGTCCCCGGCGGGCTCCACTTCACCGCGTTGTCGAGCAGGTTGCGCACGGCGCGATGCAGGCGCGCGCGCGAGCCGCTCACCACGCACGGCGCCGCGTCGACGGTGAACTCCCGGTCGGCCGCGTGCGAGCGCGCGCCGGCGACCACCTCGGACACGAGGAGGTCCAGGCGCACGTCCTCGAGCTCCTCGCCGCTGTCGCACCCATTCGGCCGGGCGAGGTCGACGAGGTCGCCGACCAGCACGCTCAGCTCCTCCACCTGACCGCCCACCGAGAGGACGATCCGCTCGCGCTCGGCCTCGGGCAGGTCCGGCGCGCGCGCGAGCAGCTCGACGTTCGTGCGCACGCTCGTCAGCGGCGTGCGGAGCTCGTGCGACGCATCTGCGACGAGCTGGCGCTGCGCCTCCCGCGAGGACTCGAGCGCCGAAAGCATCGTGTTGAACGACGCGCCGAGCCGGTCCAGCTCATCGCGGCCGCCGTCGGGGCGGCGGCGGCTGAGGTCTTGCGTGGCGGCGACGTGCTCGGCGGCGTCGGTGAGGCGGCGCACGGGACTGAGCGTCCCGCGCGCCACGAACACGCCCATGCCGGCCGCCATCCCGACGCCGCCGACGGTCACGGCGACGAGCACCCAGAGCAGGTCGCGCAACGTGCCGTCGACCTCCGTCAGCGGGCGCGCGACCTGGAGCACCTCGCCGCCCGGGAGCCTGGCGGTCAGCACCCTGAGGTGCACGCCGCTGACCCGTTGGTCGTCGAGCACCGCCTGCTTGTGACCGGTCGCCACGGCGAAGGTCGACTCGGTGACGGGGATCTTGCTCGCGAAGGCGCCGACGGGCCCGAGCACGGCGCCCCCGCGCGTGACGACTTGGGCGATGCCCGTCGCCGCACCGAACTTCTCCGGCGGCAGTGCCACGCCGACCCCCAGGTTCATGCCCTCCTTCGCGATCCGCGTCACGGTCTGCGTCGCCAGCATCGGGCCCGCGGCCTTCACCACCTCGCCCGGCGGCGCCTTCTCGCTGGTCACGAAGAACGCCTTCGGCTGATCGTCGCGCAGCGCCGTGTCGACCTGGCCGCGGAGGTTCCCGCGCACGAGGACGTAGACGGCGACCGCGACGATCGCGATCGCGGCCGCGACGGCGACCGCGGACAGCAGGACAAGGCGGCGGCGGATCGTCATCGGGCCGCCAGCTCCTTGAGCACGTAGCCGACCCCGCGGATCGTGTGCAGCAGGCGCGGCTCGCCCGCGGCCTCGGTCTTACGGCGCAGGTAGCCGACGTAGACCTCGAGCGAATTGGACGACGGACCGAAGTCATAGCCCCACACGCGATCAAAGATCGCCTCGCGCGTCAGGACCTGTCGCGGGTGGTGCAGGAACAACTCGAGCAGCAGGAACTCGGTACGGGTGAGCTCGATCGGCCGGCCTGAGCGATAGACCTCGCATGCACCCGGGTCAAGCTCGAGGTCGCCGAAGCGCAACAGTTGGCGATCGCCCTCCCAGCCGGAGCGGCGCAGTAACGCGTGCAGCCGGGCCAGCAGCTCCTCGAGCGCGAACGGCTTGGACAGATAGTCGTCGGCGCCTGCCTCCAGGCCGGCGACCCGGTCGTTGACCGCGTCGCGCGCCGTCAGCATCAGCACCGGCGTGCGGTCGCCCGTGTCGCGCATCCTCCGGCACACCTCCAGCCCGTCGATCTCCGGCATGAGCACGTCGAGCAGCACCGCGTCGGGCCGCACCGCGGCCAGCCGCCGGATCGCCTCGCGGCCGTCCGCCGCGAGGTCGACCTCGAAGCCGTCATGCCGCAAGACCCGCTCGAGCGACTCGCGCACCGCGGGTTCGTCATCCACTACGAGCACCCTCATGGCGGTCGATGGTCGCACCTGAAGCTGAACAAGGGGTGAGGAGCGGTCGCCAGGCCCTCGATGAGCTTGAACGCGCGGTTCATGTCCTGGGCGAAGACGTGCATGCCGCGGGCGCCTTACGCGCCTGGCGTACGCCAAAGAGTCGCCTGCCGGCTGACGACAAACGCCGGCCCCGAGGCGTCAAGGGGGCCCAGGGGTGCCCAGCGCCTACCGCGCGCGTCGTATGGTGAAATCGATGACCAGTAAGCCCGCCTCCGTGGACTCCACCATGCACCGGGTCCGATCGGCTCGGGCC
>JAOPZJ010000239.1 GCA_025964155.1 Solirubrobacterales bacterium | reverse complement strand
TGTGGGCGGGGCCGTCGTGGCCCATCAACGTGAAGTCGTCGGCCAGGTCCATCGCGTACCACTCGGTGAACGAGCCGCCCGCGCCGAGGCGGTCGAGCAGGACCTGGGCGATGTTGGTCTTGATGTCCGCCTCGCCCGACGTGATGACGCCGCGCGCGGTCAGCAGCGAGTTGCCGACGATCACCCCCGCACCGAGCCGTTCGGCCTCGTTGCCGCCCACCCCGCGGTAGTAGTAGGTCAATGCGTCGAGCTCGTAGTCGGCGACGAGCCGGTCGAGGCCGACGGCGACCCGGGCCGACCAGTCCAGCTGCCCGTCGTCGATCGGCCCGGCGATCGGGTCCGACGAGGGGTCCGCGAAATCGAACATGGCGCGGATCTCGCCGAGCTTGGCCGCCACCTCGCCGGCGGTCGCCTGGGCGACGCGCGCGCCGAGATCGTCGATCTCCAGCACCTCGACGTGCGCGCCGGTGGCGGCCTGCACCGCGGTGAAGTCGGCGTACATGTCCAACATGCCCGGGTAGACGTGGCCCAGGAACCCGATGCGCGAACGCCGCAGGTCGCGCACGGCGCCGGCGGCGCGGACCCAGGCGGCGATCCTGCCCCACGCGCGGTCGTCGCCATCGATGAGGCCCGCCACCGTGTCGTAGGGGATGCCGGCCCGCGTGCAGGCGCCGGCGATCTCCGGGACGCAGCAGGCGGCGCAGTTGGCCAGCCACTCGCCGGTGCTCGTGTCCGGGTAGTCGATCGAGGCGGAGGGCTGCAGGCCGAGCAGGACGGCCGGGACGCCGGCCGCCTGGAGAACGGGGATGACCGTCGAGGAGGTCGCGTAGGTCGCCGCGTGGCAGAGCACGAGGTCGACCTGCCGGGAGGCGAAGAGGTCGCCCGCCCGCCGCGCCGCCTGCGCGCTGTCGACCAGCCCGGCCGACACCACGTCGGCCCCGATCGCCTCCACCCGCTCCTCGACGCGGCGCTGGTAGCCCTCGATGCGCTCCTTCAGGCCGTCGAACTGCGGCCAGTACGTACCGAGCCCGATGCTGAAGACGCCGATCCTCGCGCGGGGCGCGGCGCGGCGTGGGCGGGCGAGGTCGGGGGGGCGGACGGCATCGGGTGAGGTCACAGACCAATCAGACTAGACGTGGCGGTCGGGTGTCCAACCGCGGCCAGGCGCTACGCGGTGACGGGATCCAGAACGCGACACGCCGGCGGCGGCGTGTCGCGCCGCAGCTCCACAACGAGGAGGAGGACGCGACTGAAGTCGGCCAAACGTCGCGAATCAACTGTCCCGTCGTCCAGCCGATTTCCATAAGTGACATATATAGGTTGGTGATGCAAAGCAACCGGGAGACGAACCATGGCCACGGCCCCAGCATCGACGGTTCCGGAGTATCCGATGGCGAGGGCGGCCGGATGCCCGTTCGACCCGCCGCAGGCACTGCGCACGCTCGCCCCGGTCTCCCGGATCCGGTTGTGGGACGGCAGCACCCCGTGGCTGATCACGCGTCACGCGGATACGCGCGCGCTTCTCGCCGATCCGCGGGTCAGCGCCGACGCACGCCGCGAGGGCTATCCGCACACCAGCGCCGCCGGGCGGGCGCGGAGGACGCGGGGGTCCACCTTCATCAACATGGACGACCCCGACCACGCGCGGCTACGGCGGATGGTGACGGGGACGTTCACGATCCGGCGGGTCGACGCACTGCGCCCGTCGATCCAGCGGATCGTGGACGAGCGAATCGACGCGCTGCTGGCCGGCCCGCGGCCCGTCGACCTGGTCCAGGCGTTCGCGCTGCCGGTGCCCTCACTGGTGATCTGTCACCTGCTCGGCGTCCCCTACGCCGATCACGACTTCTTCCAGTGCCGCGCCCGGGTCCTCGTCAGCCGCGACGAGACGGTCGAGCGGGCGAGCGCAGCCCAGGACGAGCTGACCGGGTACCTCGACGGAATCATCGCCGACAAGCTCGCCGAGCCCGCCGACGACCTCCTGTCCAAGCTGGCCGGCGAGCACGTCGCCACCGGCGAGCTGTCGCGGCGCGACGCGGCGCTGATGGCCATGTTGCTGGTGATCGCCGGCCATGAGACGACCGCCAACATGATCGCGCTCGGCACGCTGGCGCTCCTCGAGCACCCCGACCAGCTCACCGCTCTCCGCGACACCGACGACCCCGCGCTGATCGCCGGCGCGGTCGAGGAACTGCTGCGCTACCTCACCATCACCCACTCCGGACGCCGCCGGGTCGCGCTGCAGGACATCGAGATCGACGGCCAGACCATCCACGCCGGCGACGGGATCGTCCTGGCCGGCGACGCGGCGAACCGCGACGAGGACGCGTTCTCCGACGCCGACCGGCTCGACGTCCACCGCGACGCGGGCGGGCACCTCGCCTTCGGCTTCGGCGTCCACGCTTGCCTCGGCCAGCCGCTGGCCCGCGCGGAGCTCCAGATCGTCTACAGCACGCTCTACCGGCGCATCCCCGGCCTGCGCCTGGCGGCGCCGCTCGAGCAGATCCCGTTCAAGCACGACTCCAACGTCTACGGGGTGTACGAGCTCCCCGTCACCTTCTGAAAGGAAACCGCCATGCGAGTGATCGTCGACCAGAACAAGTGCGTGGCCTCGGGCCAGTGCGTGCTCGCAGCCGGCGCCGTGTTCGACCAGCACGAGGAGGACGGGACCGTCCTCCTGCTGAACGCCAGCCCGCCGCACGAGCTGCACGACGCCGTCCGCCGCGCCGCCGCGCTCTGCCCCGCGCGGGCCATCAGCATCAGGACAAGCGCCCGTGCCCTCGACACATAGTCTTCGTTCAGAGCGCTCGGAGCGCATCGCCTACGTCTCAAGCCAGCTGCTGACGCGCGTCTCCTTGCTCACGCGGCTGCTCGCCAGCCGCCTCGGCGGCGAGCTGTCGCGCACCGAGGTGGGTCTGCTGAACACCCTGAACGGCGGGCCGCGGCGGATCACGGAGCTCGCGGAGCTCGAGCGGCTCAAGCAGCCCGCGATGACGCTGCTGGTCCAGCGCCTCGAACAGGAGGGTCTGGTCAGCCGCCAGCGCCACGCCGACGACGGGCGCGTCGTCCTGGTCAACCTGACCCAGGCCGGGAGCATCGCGCTCGAGGACTACCGCGCGCAGGCACGCGTGGCCCTCAGCGCCCACCTGGCCGAGATGCCCGACGAACAGGTCGAGGCGCTCGCCGCCGCGACCGAGACGCTGGCGCACCTGGTCAACGTCCTTCAGCGCGGGACGAGCAAGTGAGCGCGGCGAACCAACGCCCGCTCGCCGTTCGCCGGCAAGGACGCTCTCGCGACGCTCGCCTCGGTGTGGGAATGAACGCGCCAGCGGGCGTTGCGGTGGTCGGCGCGTCAGCGGCGGGGCCTTCCGTCGTGGAAACATTGCGGCGGGAGGGGTTCGAAGGTCCGCAGCAAGAGTTCAGCTCTGCTTGAGTCTCGATCCACCGTCCCGACGGACGGTCCAGAAGGACGGCTGATCAGCTAGCCAACGTCTCGCGGTCGGCGACCTCGCGGTAGGCAGCCAGCGCGCGGGCGCCCCAGACCGTCCCAGGACCCCCGTTCATGAGGATCACGACACCCATCGCCTCGGCCACCTCCGCCGCCGTCGCGTCCCGGTGAGCGGCACCGGCACCGTGCGCCGCGATGCACCCGTCACATTCCTTCGTGGCGCCGATCGCCAGGGCGATCAACTCCTTCACCTTGGCCGACAGCGCGCCGTCGATCATCACCGCCCGCTGCATCGTCGCGTAGGCGTCGATCACGTCCGGGATCTCCTCCCGCAGCCGCCTCGCCGGCTCGGCCAGCTCCTTCCTCACATCACGGGCACTTGGCATCGTCGCTCCTTTCTCGGTTTCCTCAGGCCGATCGTGCATCGCGACCGGCTCCTCGGCTACCGGTCCTGAGGCCTGGCACTCCCGCCCGGGCGACCAGCACGGCGGCGTGACGGGAACGTCGACGCCTCAGCTCAGCCTCCAGCGCTCGAGCGAATGACGGCGACGGCCGTGGCGCTCGAGGCGATCACGCGCCGGCTCGAGGCGCGTCTCCCCCATCGCCCGTGACCCGTCGACCAGGACGGTGCAGGCACCGCACTGGCGACGCCGCAGCGCGGGCGACGAGCGTTTGGGCCTGTTGCTCCCAGGCTTCGCGTTCGGCGTGGGTGATGAGCTTGAGCTGCTCGAGTATCCGTAGGGCGCCAGCGGCTTGGGCCCAGGTCATGCGGCGGACGTAGTCGGCCGGCGACGGCAGCTCCGGGCCTGGCAGTTGCTCTGCTTCGATGCTGGCAACGGTCGCCTGGCAAGCTTGCATGAAGCCGAGCAACGTCTCAAGTTCTGCTGTGACCGCGGGCTCCATCGGAGCATCGTGTCACCCTCGCTCAACACGTTCGTGCACCTCGTGTCACCGGGGCTTCCTTCGCGCGAAAAGTTCA
>JAOPZJ010000212.1 GCA_025964155.1 Solirubrobacterales bacterium | reverse complement strand
TGGCGGCCACGGTCTCCACGTGCACGACGGGCCTTACCGCGGCGGACCGCGTCGCGGTCTTCACGGGGTCGATGCCGACGGTCCGCGACGCCGTCTCGATGGGCATGCGCTTCGACCTCTACGAGCGCGACGGCGACATCGGGCCGCTCCGCCGGCTCGTGGTGCCGAACTTCGGTGGATGGCAGCGCTCGGTCCCCGACGTCGCCGGCTTCGTCTACGACAAGCGCGTCGAGATGCTGCAGGCGCCGGCCTCCTACCGCGTGCGGGTGCGCTTCCACTGGTATGACGCCAAGGGCAAGGTCATCCGCCGCGCCGAGCGGATGAGCGCGCTGTGCCGGCAGCCGGATCTGCGGGCTGACCTGCGCGTGGTCCGCCTCGTCGTCGGCGGCGGCGAGGCCGGCGGGATCACGACCTACACCGTGACGCTGCGCAACGCGGGCGCCACCGCGGCCACCGTGCCGTTCGCGACCGGCCTGAGCATCGACGGCGTGGCCCAGCCGGTCCAGCGTGTGGGGCCGCTGGCCGCCGGCGGGCTGCTCACCCTGACGTTCGAGGCGCCTCGCTGCACGCCCGGTGGCGTGGTCGTGGCCACCGCCGACATCGGCAAGGCGGTCGACGAGGCCGACGAGACCGACAACGCGACGCGCACGAGCTGCCCCGAGACCTGACGGCTCCGGAGGCAGCCCCGACATAGACTGCCCCCGCAATGCTTCTCGTCGTCGACGTCGGCAACACCCAGACGCACTTCGGCACGTTCGAGGGTGACGCGCTCGTCGAGCATTGGCGCTTTGCGAGCGTCCGCTCCTCGACCGCCGACGAGCTCGGCGCCGCCCTCAGGAACCTCCTGGAGCTGCGGGGCGTGGGCCTGGCCGACCTCACCGGCTCGATCGTCTCTTCGACCGTGCCCTCGCTCGAGCCCGAATGGGTGGCGATGGGCCGCCGCTACCTTGGCCACGAGACGCTCGCCGTCGGGCCGCACATCAAGACGGGCATGCCGATCCGGATCGACAACCCGCGGGAGCTCGGTGCCGACCGGCTCGTCAACGCTGTCGCCGCCTACGAGCTCCTCGGGGGGCCGTGCATCAGCGTGGACTTCGGGACCGCCGTCACCTACGACGTCGTGTCGCGCAACGGTGAGTACCTCGGCGGCGTCATCACCCCGGGAGTCGAGGTCTCGCTGGAGGCGCTCACCGAGCGCGGGGCGAAGCTGCCCAAGGTCGACCTCATCGCGCCGCGCAGCGCGATCGGGAAGTCGACGGTCGAGGCGATCCGGTCGGGCGTCGTCTACGGCTACGCCGGGGCGGTCGACGGCATCGTGCGCCGCCTGCAGGAGGAACTGGGCGAGGAGTGCGAGGTCATCGCGACCGGCGGTCTGGCGACGTACATCGTCCCGCACACCGAGACGATCGAGCACACGGACGATCTCCTGACGCTCAACGGGCTGAAGCTCATCCACGAGCGCAACCAGTAGGCCGGCCGGGCGATCCGTACCATCCAAGGGGTATGCCGTCGCTCACCGACCCGTGGAAGCTCGCGCACCTGGACGTCCCCAACCGGGTGATGCTCGCGCCGCTGGCCGGCATCGGCACGTGGTTCGTGAGGCTGCAGGCCAAGCGCTACGGCGCGGGCATGGCCGTCAGCGAGATGGTCTCGAGCTTCGCGATCCATCACGGCAACGAGAAGACCCACCAAGAGCTGTTGCGCGTCCATCCGGACGAGGCGACGGCCGGGCCTGGCGGGGTCTGGTCACCGACCGCGCTGCAGCTCTTCGGGCAGGACCCCGACGTCATGCGCAGCGCCGCCGCCTTCGTGGGCGAGCACGTCCCCGGCGTCGACATCATCGACCTCAACATGGGCTGCCCCGTGCCCAAGGTCTGCAAGACCGGCGCGGGCGCGGCCCTCATCAAGGACCCGGACACCGCGGTGGCCGTCGCGCGGGCCGCCCGCGAGGGCAGCGGCCTGCCGGTCACCGTGAAGCTGCGCTCGGGCCAGAAGCCGGGGGACACCGACGGCTACGCGCTCGCACATCGCCTCGTCGACGAGGCCGGCGTGGCCGCCATCGCCTTCCATCCGCGCAGTGCCGCCGTCCAGCACAAGGGCGTGCCGGACTACGACCTCGCCGCGCGCCTCGTGCAGTCCCTCGGCGCGCCCGTGATCCTCACCGGTGGCCTGCGGACGCCGGCCGAGATCGTGCGCGCGTACGAGCACACCGGGGTGGAGGCCGTGATGCTGGCCCGCGGCATCCTTGGCAACCCGTGGCTCTTCGGGCAGTTGCTCGGGCTGCGCGACATGCTCGACGCCCCGTCCGCCACCGAGGTCCTGGATGAGCTGGACTGGACGATCGACCGCTGTGTCGAGCACCTGGGGCCCGAACGGGCCGGGCGCTACCTCCGCAAGTGCTACCCGTGGTACGTGGACCGGCTCGCGCTCGAGCCGGCCGTCGCCAAGCGGGTCCAGGCCGCCCTGCAGCAGACGGAGGACGTCGCGGGCGCCCGTGCCGTCCTGGCGCCGTTGCGCCCGCTGGCCGCCGCCGCCTGACGGTCCTCCTCCACGCCCCGTCGCAGTGGTCCGGAAGGCGGATCTGCCACGGCGTGGCCATACCGAAACGGTCGCTATACTGCGCCGTCGCTCATCACCGGTCGCGCGCTCTTCCCGCTGATTCCAGCGGGTTTTTCGTCACTCGGCCGGTCCACCGACGATCGAGAACGAACCATGCCGAAAGACGTCATCCTCACCTACGAAGGCCTTGAGAGCCTCAAGATCGAGCTCGAGGAGCTGTCGACCGTCAAGCGGCGGGAAGTCGCCGGGCGCATCAAGGAGGCTCGCGAGTTCGGGGACATCTCCGAGAACTCCGAGTACGACGACGCGAAGAACGAGCAGGCCATGCTCGAGACGCGCATCGCCCAGATCGAGGAGAAGATCCGCTCCGCGCAGGTCGTCTCCGCCGAGGACGTCTCCACGGACGTCGTCGGTGTCGGCGTGACGGTGAGCGTGAAGTTCGAGGACGGCAAGGCCGGCAAGTTCACGATCGTGGGCTCGGCCGAGGCCAAGCCGCCGGAGAAGCTCTCCAACGAGTCGCCCGTCGGCAAGGCCCTCATGGGTCGGAAGAAGGGCGAAGAGGTCATCGTCCAGCTGCCGACCGGCAAGTCGCGCAAGCTGAAGATCACCAAGATCGACCTGGGTCTCTAGGACCCCGTCGCCATGAGCGACGACAGCACGCCCAACCCCGCGCCCGGCCACTCCGCGGACGGCTCGTCGACGCGCGGCACGGCGGACGAGCTCATCGCCGTGCGGCGCGCCAAGCTCGACCGGCTGCGCGCCGACGGGATCGACCCGTTCCCGCCCGCGTTCGGAGGCGTCACCTCGATCGGCGACGTACGCGCCGCGCACGCGGAACTGGAGGCCGGCGCCGAGACCGAGGACCGCTACCGCGTCGCCGGGCGCCTGCACGCGCGCCGCGGCCAGGGCAAGATGGCGTTCCTGGATCTGGACGACCGGTCCGGCCGTCTCCAGCTGCAGGCCAAGCGCGACGTCCTCGGCGAGGAGGTCATGGACCGCCTGCTCGACCTGGATCTCGGCGACCTCGTCGGCATCGACGGGGTCGTGTTCTGCTCCCGTCGGGGCGAGCTGTCCCTCCGGGTGGAGGGCGTCACGGTCCTGGCCAAGTCGCTGCGCCCGCCGCCGGACAAGCACCACGGCCTGCAGGACGTCGAGCAGCGCTTTCGCCGCCGGGAGCTGGATCTCCTCGGCAACGAGGATTCCCGTGCGCTCTTCGTCACGCGCGCGAAGGTCATCTCGACGGTGCGCCGCCAGCTCGACGACGCGGGCTTCATCGAGGTCGAGACCCCGATCCTGCAGCCGCTGTACGGCGGCGCCTTGGCGCGTCCGTTCACGACGCATCACAACGCGCTCGACCGCGACTTCTACCTGCGGATCGCGACCGAGCTGTACCTCAAGCGCCTCGTCGTCGGCGGCCTGGAGCGCGTCTACGAGCTCGGCAAGGACTTCCGCAACGAAGGCGTGTCGTTCAAGCACAACCCCGAGTTCACGATGCTCGAGTGGTACGAGGCCTACGCGGACTACGAGGACGCCGCGGCGCGCCTCGAGTCGATCGTGCATGCGGTCGCGGTGGCCGTCAACTACGACGGCGAGCTGGACTTCACGCCGCCGTGGCGCCGCGTGAGCTTCGTCGGCGCCATCCAGGAGGCGACAGGCGTGGACATCATGGCCCATCCCGACGCCGCCGATCTGGCGGAGGCCATCCGCGCGAAGGGCCTGGAGCTCAAGGGCCTGGACGAGCTGACCTGGCCCCAACTGGTGGACGACCTGCTCTCCAAGCACGTCGAGCCGAACCTCCGGCAGCCCACGATCGTCATGGACTACCCCGTGGCGATCTCGCCGTTCGCCAAGGCGCACCGGACGCACCCTGGGCTCACGGAGCGCTTCGAGGCCTTCTGTGGCGGGATGGAGATCGCCAATGCCTTCACCGAGCTCAACGACCCCGATGTGCAACGCGAGCGCTTCGAGGCGCAGGCGCGCTATTCCGAGGCCGGGGACAAGGAGGCCCAGCCCTACGATGAGGTCTTCGTGCAGGCGCTGGAGCAGGGCATGCCGCCCACCGGCGGGCTTGGGCTGGGCATCGACCGCCTGGTGATGCTCATGACGGGCAAGCGCTCGATTCGAGAGGTCGTGCTCTTCCCCGCCATGCGAGACTGACCCTGCCCGGCGGCCTCTCGAGGCCTTTGAGGGTGTCGATCTGGCGCAGCGCCGCTCGACCTTGTGGAGCCCGCAAGGACCGAGACTTTGTCCCTAGGGAGTGCCGATCGGCGTAGGTTCCGTTGGTAGACTGGCCCATGGGCGTCGATTCTCCTCGCACACTCATCCCCTTGGCCGTCGCGGCCGAAGACATGGGTGGTCGAGGAAGCTGGCGTCCCCTGACCCTCCGACCTATTAGAACACGCACCACCCCACGCTGACCGAGCAACGGATCAGCAGGAAGGACATGCAGCATGTTCGAGCGATTCACTGAACGGGCCCGCCAGGTCGTTGTTCTCGCGCAGGAAGAAGCGCGGACGCTCAAGCACAACTACATCGGGACCGAGCACATCCTGCTCGGCCTCCTGCGCGAAGAAGAGGGTCTTGCCGCGCGTGTGCTGGAGAGCCTGGACATCACCGTCGAACGCGTGCGCGCCC
>JAOPZJ010000195.1 GCA_025964155.1 Solirubrobacterales bacterium | reverse complement strand
GCGCGTCCTGAGCGGCGATCGCGAGGGCGCGGCCACGACCGCCCTGGAGGCCCTCGCCACCGCCGAACAGCTCGGCGCGAACTGGCTGGCCGCCGAATTGCGCGCGCTCATCGCAAGAGCGCGCCTGCGACCCGCCCACGGCGGGCGGGACACCGGCGGCGACGGCACCGCGGTCGCCGCCGCTCCGGCGGCGGACGCCGATCCCTTCGGCCTGACGGACCGCGAGCGCCAGGTCCTCATCCTGGTGGCCGGCGGGTCGACGAACCGCGAGATCGGTGCCCGGCTCTACATGGCCGAGAAGACCGCGAGCGTCCATGTCTCCAGGATCCTCGCGAAGCTCGACGTCCGCAGCCGAACCGAGGCGGCGGCCGTCGCGCACCGCCTGCGGCTCGCCGGGGAGCGGCAGGGCAACTCCGCGTAGGATCGCCGCATGAGAGTCGCCTTCCTGGGCCTGGGCATCATGGGATCGCGCATGGCCGCGAACCTCGCCGCCGCCGGCCACGAGCTGTCGGTCTGGACACGGACGGAGGGCAAGGCCGCGGCCTGGGCCGCTGACCACGGCGCGGTGGCGCACCCCACCCCGGCCGCCGCCGCGGCCGGCGCCGAGGTCGTCATCTCGATGGTCGTCGATGGCCCGCAGGTGCTGGCGCTGGCCGGGGAGCTTGCGAACGCGTCCGCCGGCGACGGACGGCTGCTCGTCGACATGTCGACGATCGGCCCGCAGGACGCCCGGAGCGCCGCGCAGATCGTCGCGGCCAGCGGCTGGAGCTTCATGGACGCCCCCGTCACCGGCTCCTCGCCGAAGGCGGAGAGCGGCACGCTGACGATCATGGCGGGTGGCTCGGCCGAGGACTTCGCGCGGGCCCGACCGCTCTTCGAGGCGATGGGCACGCTCGTGCTGCACGTCGGCGAGACCGGACAGGGCCAGATGGTCAAGCTCATCAACAACGCGCTGGCCGCCGCCAATACCGCGGCGCTCGCCCAGGCACTGCTCGTCGGCAAGGCGACCGGCGTGGACCTCGACGCGCTGGTTGCGGTCATGGGTGCCGGCTCCGGCGGCAGCGCGATGCTCGACCTCAAGTCCGGCCCGATGCGTGAGCACGACTACTCGACGCTGTTCAAGCTCGAGCACATGCTGAAGGACGTGCGCCTGTGCCTGGAAGAGGGGCAGCGCGCGGGCGTCCCCTTCCCTGCTGCCGCCGCCGCCCGCGAGGCCCTGACGGCCGCCATGGGCCGTGGCCTCGGCGACGCCGACTTCGCCGCCCTGCTGGAGCCGCTGGAGGGACTGGCCGGGGTCAGGCTCTGATGCGGTTCGGCGATGTCGCCGACGCGATCGAGGGCGTGCCGTTCATCGACCGATGGCACGGCCGCGCGCTGTACGACCACATCCGCGAGAGCGGGGTGCGAGACGTCCTGGAGCTCGGCACGGCGCACGGTGCGTCGGTGTGCTACCTCGCCGCCGCGGTCGCCGCGAACGGTGGCGGGACGGTCACGACCGTCGACCGCTATCACTTCGCCGGCCCCGCCCCGGAGGACACATTGGGGCGGGCCGGGTTGCTGGAGGGCGTCGAGCTCGTGCGTATCGAGCACAGCTCGTACAGCTGGTGGCTGAAGAACGAGGTGCAGGCGCGCAGCGATGCCTCCGGGAACTGCGAGGGCGCCTACGACTTCTGCCTGCTGGACGGTTCCCACGACTGGCACATCGACGGCCTGTCCGTCCTGCTCGTCGAGCGCCTGCTGCGCCCCGGGGCCTGGCTGGCGCTCGACGACCTGGACTGGAGCTACGAGCGCAGCGCCGTGCAGCGGCCGCCCAACCTGTCTGCGGAGGAGATCGCCACGCCCCACGTCCAGGAGATCTTCGACGTGCTCCTGCGTCCGCACCCGTCGTTCACGCAGTTCCGGGTCGACCACGGGACGTGGGGCTGGGCCCAGAAGGCCCCGGATCTGCCGCGACGGCTCACGGTGCAGGAGCTGCGCGTCGAGCGCGGGATCCTGGCCCAGCGGGCGATCCGGGCGGCGCGACGGGCTCGCGTGGCCGTGCGGCGCCGCCGCTCGGTCTGACGGGGTAACGGGCGGGGGGACGAATTTCACCCGCGCGATGGGCAGATCCGCCCCGCGGTCCATGTGTCGTTCCGGCGCTATATCCACGATGTCGAGCGGCAACGCGCCAGCAATGCACAAACGGAATGTGGCTGTTTGCAGGAACAGTTGGGGATTCGCATGGACATTTGCAACAATGTGACAGGCCCGGAGCCCCCGACTGCTTCCGCTCTCGCCGCTCACCGGCCTGTTCTGTCTCCTAACTCAGCGACTTCGTATGCCAATTGCTTTCAAGGAATGGGCTGTAACCGTCCGCGCGCTCGCCGAAGGCGAGCAGCTCATCACGCTCCGCAAGGGTGGCATCCGCGAGGATGGCAAGCACTTCGAGCTCTCGCACGACCGGTTCTTCCTGTATCCGACCTTCGACCATCAGCGCAACGACCTCGTCCGCGCGTCCCACATGCCAGAGATGCGGCGCGCGCTCGAAGAGGGCGTCTGGCCCGACGGTGAGCCCCCGGCCCACGCGCTGACGCGCGACGGCGGCATCGCCCAGCCCGACCGCGTGCGTGTTCGTGCCTGGGCGGAGGTGGCTGCTCATTTCACCGTGACCGATCCGCGGATCGTCTCCGACCTGTCCCCGTACTACGTGTGGACCACGGACTACGCCGAGAAGCGCCTGTCGTGGAAGCGGCGTGACCCGCTCCACGTGCTGCTCCTGCGTACGTACCGCATCCCGCGCCCGGTCACCGTCAAGGTCCGCGACGAGTTCGGCGGCTGCAAGTCCTGGCTGGAGATCACCCGCGACCTCCCGTTCGAGGGCACCCCGGTGCTCAACGACGACGAGTTCGCCGGCGCCGCAACGGCCATCCAGGCCATCTGCGAGGGCGCCAACATCGCCTCGCTGGTCTAGCCGCACCGCATCACGCTGTCCGTCGCCCCCGTCCCCGAGCTGCTGCTGCGGCGCGCCACCCGCGCGCTGTGCATCGGCATCGGAGGCGGGGGCGACGTCGTAGGTGCCCTGGCGCTGGCGGAGTACGCGCGGGCGACCGGTGGCCCGGAGGTCATCGTCGGCGGACTGACCTGGGAGCGCCGCCCGGTGGACCCCCTCCCCGGTCCCCGCACCCTGGCGCAGGTCCGCGGGGCACGACCGCTGAACTCCGCCGTCGCGCTCGCCGGCCCGCACACCACCGGTCCCGCCGGTTTCTCGTTTGCCGAGGCCCGGATGGCGGCGTTCCTGGGTCGGGACACCGTGCTCGTCGATCCCAACCCGGGCCCGGCTGCGACCGGGGCCGCCCTCGCCGATGCCGCACGGCAGCTCGGCGCCGATCTCGTGGTCTTGCTCGACGTCGGTGGCGACGTACTGGCCCACGGCCACGAGGCAGGCCTCGCCAGCCCGCTGGCCGACGCGGTGCTCCTGGCCGCCGGACCCCACGTGGTCGCGGCCGGCGTGCCCGTCCTAGGTGCGGTGTTCGGGGCCGGCTGCGATGGCGAGCTGCTGCCCGAGGAGGTGGCGCAACGGCTCGAGGAGCTCCGTGCCGCGGGAGGCACGGTGAGCGAGCTCGAGCTGCCGCCGACCACCCTGCCCCGGTTGCGCCAGGCCGCCACCGCCGTCACCACGGAGGCGAGCGCGATGGCCATCCGCTGTGCCGGCGGCGACCGCGGCGCCACCACGATCCGCGACGGCCGCCGCAGCGTCCAGCTCACCGAGCTCGGCGGACGCCTCTGCCTCTTCGACGTGGACGCGGCGCTCGCGGGCCCCGCGCGCCTTGCCGCGGCGCTGGACCCGGCCGGCACGCTGGAGGACGGCGACGCCATGCTCGCGGCGCGCGGCATCCGCAGCGAACTGGCCTACGAGCGCGACCTGGCGGCCGCGACCTAAGGGCCCTTCGCACCGAAAGGCGGAGTAGGGTCGGGCCCGTCCCGTCCGTCAGGAGAACCAGGTGCCGTCCCACCGTCTTCGCGCCGCGCTCGCCACCGCCACAGCGGGCGTCGCCTGCGCCATCCCGCCGGCCGCCACCGCGCTCGCGGCGCCGGCCCCGCTGCCGTATGGCACCGGCAATCCCGGACGGTACTTCCACATCATCCCGCCCGGTCAGGGCGGTGGCACGACCGCCCTGCAGGCCGTGCGGTTGACGGCGCTCGGCACCCGTCCGCCCCATGCCGACGACCAGCGCGACCGCTACACGAACCTCCTGTACGCCTCGCCTGGGCTGCCCGACGATCGCATCGAGGAGTTCTTCCCGGATGCCACCTTCGGGATCAGGCCTGGCCAGGTCGAGTCGACGAGCTCCCCGCGCGAAGACGTGACGATCCAGCGTGACGGCTTCGGCCGCCCGCACATCACCGGCAGCACCCGGCCCGGGACGATGTTCGGCTCCGGCTACGCCTCCGCGCAGGACTGCCTGGTGTTCATGGACGTCCTGCGCCACTACGGCGCCGGGCAGTTGACCTGGGCCGGCGGCGCCAACAAGGCCACCGACGAGGACACGTGGACCTCGGCCCCGTACTCGGCGGCCGACCGCGCGGCGATGGTCGCCCAGCTCGGCACGCTGTATGGCCCGACCGGCCGCCAGGTGCTCGTGGACATCAGCGACTACGTCTCGGGCATCAACGCCTACATCGCCCGGATCGGGACGGACCCGACCCTGCTGCCCGCGGAGTACGCCGCCCTCGGGCACCCCGAGGGCCCTCAGCCCTGGACGCCGACCGACGTGCTGGCCGTGGCCACGCTCATCGGCGGGCAGCTGGGCAACGGTGGCGGCAACGAGCTCGCCGAGGTGCGGCTGCTCATGGCCGACATGCAGCGCTTCGGCCCCACCGGCGGCTACAAGATCTGGCGCGAGCTACGTGAGGTCGACGACCCGGAGGCTCCGGTCACCGCCACGGCGAAGCGGGGCTTCCCGTACGGAGCCGTCCCCAAGCGGCTGAGCCAGGGCGTGGCCATCCCCGACGCCGGCTCGCTGAAGACCGTGAGCCCGGTGGTGGCATCGACGGGCAGCGGGACGACGCCGGGCGCCGACACCCGCCAGCGCCCCGGCGTGGACCGTGCGCTGCTGCGCTTCCCCACCACCGACTCCAACGCCCTGCTCGTCTCGGCGAAGCAGTCCAAGACCGGCCACCCGCTCGCCGTCTTCGGCTCCCAGGCCGGGTACTTCGAGCCGGAGATCTGGCGCTACCAGGACATCCACGGCCCCGGTATCGACAGCGCCGGAGCCAGCGTCCCCGGCACCGGGCCGTACGTCGAGATCGGCCACGGTCCCGACTACGCGTGGTCGGCCACGTCGGCCGGCCAGGACATCATCGACGTGTACGCGCTCGATCTCTGCGCGCCCGATGGCAGCCCCCCGAAGGCCGACGCCGAGCACTACCGCTTCCACGGCGCCTGTGTGGCGATGGAGCGCATCGACCATCAGCTCGCGTGGGCGCCCAGCCTCGCCGACACGACAGCGGCGGGCAGCGAGACGCTCCGCGCGCTGCGCACGAAGCTCGGCATCGTCGTCGCCCGGGCCACGATCAAGGGCAAGCCCGTCGCCTACACGAAGCTGCGCTCCACCTACCGCCATGAACTCGACAGCGCGATCGCGTTCTCCGAGTGGAACGACCCGGCCAAGATCCCGAACGCGAAGGCGTTCCAGAACTCCGCGTTCAAGCTCGGCTACACGTTCAACTGGTTGTACACGGACGATCGCGACATCGCGTACATCAACACCGGCGCCAACCCGATCCGCCCGCGGGGCGCCAATGGCGTCCTCCCCCAGCGCGGCGGCAGCGCACGAGCCGAGTGGAAGGGTCTGGACACGGCCGCCTTCACGCAGGCCAACCAGCCCCAGCGCGAGCGCCCGCAGGCGATCAACCAGCCCTCCCTCGTGAGCTGGAACAACAAGCAGGCCCGCCACTGCTGCGGCAATGGGCCCTTCGGCCCGGTGTGGCGCTCGCAGACGCTCAGCGAGGCAATCGACCGTGAGCTGAAGGCGCACGGCGGCAAGCTCGGGCTCGCCGACCTCGTCGACGCCGCGCAGGTCGGCTCCACCACCGACCTGCGCGGCACCCGCACCCTGCCGTGGGCGCTGAAGCTCCTGGGCACCCCCAAGGAGCCGGCGCTCGCGGACGCCGTGGCCAAGCTGCGCGCATGGATCGCCGACGGCGCGCACCGCCGGGACCAGAACCGTGACGGCCACTACGAGCACGCCGACGCGATCCGCGTGGCGGACACCTGGATGCAGACGATGCCGCGCGCGGTGTTCGAGCCGCGCCTGGGAAAGGCAGCGTTCGAGGAGTACGACGCCGAACTCAGGCCCGACGTCCCCAACTCCTTCCACGACCAGACCCACGCGCACCTGGGCTCCTCCTGGGAGAACGGGTGGTTCGGCCTGCTGCAGAAGGACCTGCGGACGGTCGCGGGCAAGCTGCGCGGGAAGACCCGCGTCCAGCAGCCGTGGAGCGTGCGCTACTGCGGACGCGGCCGGCTCGGCGCCTGCCGCGCGGCGCTCGCCGCCTCGCTGACGCAGGCGCTGGCCGTGGACCCCGCAAAGCTCTACGCGGACCCGACCACGGCCGGCAAGTGCGGCAGCATGGACGCGCAGGTCTGTTACGACTCGCTGGCGTTCAAGGCCATCGGCCTGCTGACGCAGCCCAATCTGCCGTGGCAGAATCGACCGACGCAGCAGCAGGTCGTCGAAGTCACCGGGCACCGCCCCCGCTGAGCTGGGGTCCGCCGGGCAGGGAGGCCGCGTCCGGTGGGGAAAGAGTCCAGTCCGTGGCTTCCTGGGAAGAGACCGACTCGCCGCATTTCGCCGCCCGTCATGACGAGGCGGACATCGACGACGTCGTCAGCGTGCTCGAACTGCTGGAGGGAGCGCGCCAACGCCTGGAGCGGCAGTTCCCGAGCGTCCCAGGAGTCGTCAGCGTCGTCCTGCACGGGTCACGGGCGCAGCTGTACGCGGCCCATCCGGAGCTCGCGCTCGTCGTCCGGCTCACCGCCCCGGCCACGCGGCGCTACATCATCGGCTGGCCGACGAGCGACGGCATGCACATGCTCGCGCCACGGCATATGGAGGCGCGCGCGTCCAACGTGCCCGGCTCACGCGAGCTGGCCCTGTTGGCGCCCGCCGCGCTGTACGCCCAGCTCGTCGTGGGGCACAACAACCCGCAGTTGCCACCGCCGTTTCGCCCCGGCTCGATGCGCCAGATGCTGCGCTGGTCCTGGTTGTGGGCAGGCACCGGGCAGTACTTCGGCGGGCAGACGGTGCACGCCCGGCCCGCCATCGCCCGGCGGCTGCGTGAGGGCAGCGAGCCGTCGTTCCCGCCCTCCACGCGCGACGCGCTGCTGCTCGGCGGCAGCGTGCTGGACCTGCTGGCGCAGGAACGCGGCGAGGAGGCCGTCGTCGCGCTCGCATGCAAGCTCCCCGACGGCAAGCCCGAGCGCGCCCTCGAACGCGCCTTCGGCCGCTCGCTCGTGCACGCGGGCGGCACGTGGCGCGGACACCTCGCGAAGATCGCCGGCCAGCAGTAGGCTCGCCCCACGTCAGACGAGAGGGATGGGACATGGGTCAGCAGGAGCGGTCGCAGACCGGCGATGAGCCGCCGGCCGAGTGCGCGAGGATCGCGATCATCGGCGCCGGGTTCGCCGGCCTCGGCATGGCGATCCGCCTGAAGCAGTCGGGCATCGAGGACTTCGTGATCCTCGAGCGCGCCGACGCGATC
The DNA here is from genome assembly GCA_025964155.1 of Solirubrobacterales bacterium. GTDB lineage: Bacteria > Actinomycetota > Thermoleophilia > Solirubrobacterales > Solirubrobacteraceae > Paraconexibacter. The sequence continues at coordinate 179 of JAOPZJ010000195.1, read as the reverse complement.
GGCGGGACGTGGCGGGACAACAGCTACCCCGGCTGTGCGGTGGACGTGCAATCGCATCTGTATTCGCTGTCGTTCGCGCCGAACCCGGAGTGGTCCCAGGTCTACGCGCCGCAGGCCGAGCTGTGGGCCTACCAGCTGCGCATCGCCGACGCGCACGGCCTGACCGGCCACGTCCGTTT
>JAOPZJ010000180.1 GCA_025964155.1 Solirubrobacterales bacterium | reverse complement strand
CGTGCCAGAGCACGAAGAGCATCAGGACCGACGCAAACGTGGTCCAGGAACGATTCCGGAGCGCACGGCGGGGGCTCCTGCCCCGCGCGTCGGGGACGGCCACGGCGGTGGCATGGGACGTGCTCACGCGCTGCCTGCCCCGAGCTCGAGGAGGGAGAGAATCTGGGTGCGCAGCTCCGCCACGGCGGCCGTGCCGAGGTCCTCGACCGACCGCGGCCGCGGCTGGGTGATCCGCTCCTCCATCACGATCTTCCCGCGCACCACGACGAGGATGCGATCGGCGAGGGCGAGCGCTTCGTCGACGTCGTGCGTGATGAAGAAGACGGTCGCCCGCGAGCGCTCCCACAGTTGAAGGAGCACCGTGTGCAGCGTCGCTCGGCGCGCGTAGTCCAGGCCGACGAACGGCTCGTCCATGAGCAGGACCTCGGGCTCGTTCGCGAAGACGGCGGCGATCGCCACGCGGCGCCTCATGCCGCCGGAGAGCTGCTTGGGCCAGGCACGCCCGTAGGACTCCATGCCGATGATGCGCAGGTACCGCGCGACGACCTCGTCGCGTTCGGGCTTCGGCAAGCCCTTGGCGCGCAGACCGAACGCGATGTTCTCCGCCACCCGCCGCCAGAGGAAGAGCGTGTCGCGCTGGAAGACGACACCGCGGTCGGGTCCGGGCCCCGTCACCGGCTTGCCTGCGCTGAGGATCTCGCCCTCGGACGGTTCGGCAAAGCCGGCGACGAGGTTGAGAATCGTGGACTTCCCGTGGCCAGACGGCCCGAGCACGCACACGAACTCGCCGGCGGGAACGGTCAGGGAGAGCTCGTCCACGGCACGCACCTGCTCCCCGGATTCCAGGCGGAAGTGCTTGCTCACGCCGCGCAACTCGATCGCAGGCGGCGCCGCGGTCCTCGTCATTCCTGCCATCTGATCACCCAGGTTCCGATCAGGCGGATCGCTGCGTCGATCACCAGGGCGGTGATGCCGAGCGCGACGACCGCCGCCATGATGTCCGCCGTCGCCGACAGACCTTGCATGGACTGGATGAGCTTCCCAGTCCCCTTGTTGCCGCCGAGCAGCTCAGCCACCGTCGCGAAGCTCCACCCCGCCGCCGTCGCCACGCGTACGGCACCGAGCGCGGGCGGCAGCGTGGCAGGAAGCACGATCGACACGAGCACGATCCGCGGCGAGGCGCCCAGCGACTGCGCGTAGTCGGTGTAGCGCTCGCCGATGTCCATCGTGGCCTGCTGCGTCACCGCCGCCACGGTCACGAGGGCGAAGGCGATCACGAGACCCGCCTGGACGATCCGGGCGGTGCCGAACCAGATCGTCAGGAACGGCGCGAGCACGAGGATCGGCACGGTGCCCAGCACGAAGAGCGGCGGCCCCAGCAGCTCGCGGGCGAGACGGACGCGGCCGAGCAGCGCGCCGAGGACGAAGCCCGCCGCGGCACCGATCGCCACGCCGCCCACCACGTTCACGGTCGTGTAGACCAGCGCCTGCTTGATGCCGCCGCTCTGGAACGCGATGAAGGACAGCGCCGGGATGTTGTTCCAGTCCGCGCGCAGGGTGTCGAACACGAGCTGCGGCGACGGTACGCGCACCGGATCGGTGCCCAGGGAGATCAGCCACCAGGCGCCGATGATGAGCGCGACGCCGGCGACGGCCAGTCCCGCGGTCTGCGCCGCCGCTCGCGTCGCCGCAAGGGCACGCCGGCGCCGCTCCCGCTGGAGGGCGGAAGCGGCGGGACCGACATCGCCCGCCCGGGATCGGGGGAAGGCCGTCGACATGCCCGCTACACCTTCGCGGTCGCCGTCTTGAGCATGCGGTAGGCGTCAAGGTAGTTGCGCGCGTCGTACTGCTTCTTCGCCGCTGCGGCCATCGTCTTCTCCGCGCCGGAGAGTCCGGAAGCCTTCGCGGCCAGGCCGTCGTAGCCCTTGCGGAGCGCGACGAGCTGGTCGTAGACCTCCTTGCCGATGATCGCCTGGTCGGCCGTGAACGTCTTGCCGTTCGGCAGGACCCCGCCCTTCTGGGCGCTCGCGATCTGCGCGTCGTAGATCGTCTTGTACGAGGTCGGCGCGTCAAGCTTCGTCCAGTACTGCGTCTGCTCGTCGAACGGGATCAGCGGATCGTTGTTCGTATAGATCGACTTCAGGTCCTGGACGGAGGACTTCGTCCCGCTGACGCTCTCCTGGTAGGGAATCTGGTCGGCGAGGTATCGCGCCGGGTCCGACGCGATCGCGTCGATCGTGCGGAACATCACCGAGATGAACCGCAGGCACGTCTCGCGGTTGGCCGCGAAGTACTCGTCCGAGCAGGCGGGCCCCTCGTGTCCCACCGCCGCGACCGACCGCGGGTCGCCGGGCGGGAGGCCCTTGAGCAGGTCGTCCACCGATACCAGCGGAACCCATCCGTCGTTGAGCAGCTCGATGTTCTGGGCGGCGCCCTCGGGGCTCGTGTAGTCGGTCTGGCCGCCCTTGGCGAGCTGGAGGATCTTCGCGTCCGTGGTGGCGGTCACCTTCACGTCGGAGAAGGTCAGGCCCCCGAGCTTGAACGCCTGATCGAGGAAGTCGCGGTGCTGACCGGTGTTGGAGAACGCCACCGGCTTGCCCTTCATCGGCGCCAGCGCCTGCTTCACCGCCGCCTCGAACGGCATGCCGCCGGCGACGAGCTCGGACACCGTCTGCTGCTTGGCCGACGGCGAGACCAGGATGTAGGTGCCCACGTAGGTGTCCGAGAAGCCGAACATCTTCAGCTGCGGCGCCTTGCCCATCGTCGCGATCTTGCCCGGGCCGTAGAACGTCGCGATGTCGGCCTCGCCGGTCACGAGCTTGGTCACCACGTTGTCGGGTGTGACCTGGAGGCCGGTCGGGGCGGGCGCGATGTCGATGCCGACGTCCTTGAACCAGCCCTGGCGCATGGCGATGACATAGAACGTCGCATCGGCGAACGGCGCCATGCCGAACTTCACCGTCTTCGTCGGGATGGTGCCTCCTGAGGACACGGACAGGGGACCCGCGGTGGTCACCGCGGCGGTCGTGCTCGTGGTGTCGTTTGCGCTGCCGCATGCGGCAAGGAACGACGGGACGGACAGCGATGCCGCTCCGGCGCCCGCCATCTTGAGCAGCGAGCGGCGGGTAGAGCGTCCTGCGAGGGTGTTGTCGTCCATCGTCCTGAGGTTCTCCGTGGGTCGTGGCGGGTCGGCGGCGGACCGTCGCCCCGGGGTGGACACCGAGCATGCGGTGACGGAGCCGCACGCCATAGGGCCCGGCGGGCCAATCCGTCATTCCGGCCCATCGGCCCGGCTGTCGAGTTCGGACCGGGTTGTTCCACGAGTCGGAATCAAGCCGGAAAGCGCCCTCCATCTTTTCGCTGCACGGAAACACCTTCCGGATCCTGGACGCTTCGGCTCGCGTCGAGCTGCGCCGTTGGACCGCCGGTCGATACCGCGCCTCCCAAGCGGGGCGCAGTATCGCTGGCATGTTCGATTGCCCGCCGCACCCGCCCGAGACGCCGTGAGCGTCGACCTGGAGATCACCGACGCGATGCTCGTGACGCCCACCGGGCGCCGGCCGGGCACCATCGCGGTCGATGACGGTCGGATCGTCGGCCTGAGCGAGCGCCCGACCGGCCGGGCACGGCGCACCGTGACCGCCGACGGGCTGGTTGCGCTGCCGGGCATGGTCGACCAGCACGTGCACTTCATGGAGCCCGGTCCGACGGAGCGCGAGGACTTCGCGCACGGCTCGGCCGCGGCGGCCGTCGCGGGCGTCACCTGTGTGGCCGAGCACACGCACGGGTGGCCGGTGACCACGGCGGCGCGCCTGCACGAGAAGGCGGGGCACCTCGAAGGACGCTCGCTGGTGGACTTCATGCTCGGCGCGCACGCATCCCCGGATGAGCTCGATCGGGTGGGTCCGCTCCGTGAGGCCGGGGCGGCGTTCGTGAAGGCGTTCACCTGCACGACGCACGGCATCCAGGGTCTCGATCCCGACCAGCAGCTCCGGCTCCTGCGCAGCGCCGCCGCTGCCGGGATGCGCGTGATCGCCCATTGCGAGGACGAGTCGATCACCGCTGCGGCCGAGCGGAGGTTGCGCGAGGCGCTGCGGGAGGACTACGGCGTGCTCCCGGCCTGGCGGGCCGCGGAGGCCGAGCTCGTGTCGGCCGCGGTGACGGTGATGATCGCCCGGATCACCGGCGCGCGCGTCACGATCGCGCACGCCAGCCAGCCCGAGGTCGTCGAGCTCGTCGCGCACGCCCGCGGGCTCGGCGCCGCGCTCGACGTGGAGACCTGCCCGCAGTACCTGCTGCTCGACGAGGACGACGTGGTCGCCCACGGGCCCACGCGGAAGTTCACCCCGCCGGCCCGGCCCGCCCCGGCGGCGCGGCAGCTCTGGGACCACGTCCGCAGCGGGACGATCGGACTCCTCTCCAGCGACCACGCTCCCTCGACGCTCGCCCAGAAGGCCGACGGCAACATCTGGAGCTGCCCGTTCGGGCTTCCCGGCGTCGAAACGACGTTGCCGTTGCTGCTCGACGCCGTGTTGCGCGGTGACCTGACGTATGAGCGCCTGGTCGCCGCCTACAGCGCGGGTCCCGCGGCGGCGCTCGGCCTCCGCGGGCGCAAGGGTGAGCTCAGCCTCGGGGCCGACGCGGACGTGGTCCTCGTCGACCCTGCGGGCGCGCGCACGCTCCGCAACGAGGACGTCGTGTCCAAGGCCGGCTGGACGCCGTACGCCGGGCGTCGGCTTCGTGGCACGGTGGCGATGACGTTCGTCCGCGGCCAGCTCGTGGCCGAGGCGGGCCGACCCGTCGCCGACGTCGGGGCGGGGCGCTTCATGCGCCCCGATTTCCACTGACCGGGAAAGCCGCGGGGTCATTCGACCGCGTGGCGACCAGCTCCGGGTTCGTCGTGGCCCGTGGGGCTGTATGGGCTCTGAGACTCGTCCGGAAGGATTGACCGCAGTGCGGAATTCGCTTTCACTCAACGGAACACCGACCCTCGCCGGGTACGCCGATCGGCTCACCGCGGCCCCGGGTGAGGTCCTCGATCTGCACGTCAGCTGCACCGAGGACACCGTCGAGGTCGACGTCGTGCGGCTGATCTGCGGAGACACGCATCCCGACGGCCCGGGGGCGAAGACCGAGCCGGTGGTGGGGCCCGGCGCCGGGCACCACGCAGCAACCCTGCAACCCGTCTCGCGCGGGTCGTTCGGCGTCGCCGGACTGGCAGGGGACTGGGCCGACGGTGGCTTCACCCTCGAGGTCTGGGTCTGGCCCACGACGCCCGGCCGCGGACGCCGGCAGGGCATCGTCGCGCGGCCGGGACATTTCGCGCTCGTGCTCGAGGCCGACGGCGCGCTCACCCTCCAGGTCGGCGGACAGCCGTCGGCCCGGATCCAGAACGGTCCGCGCGAGCGGCGATGGGCGCGGGTCCGGGCGCGCTACGACGCGGCCACCGCGCGCGCGTCGCTCGCCCTCGATGCCGCGGCCTGGCCGCCCCAAAGGGAGCGCGCCGACGGCGAAGCGGTGCGGCCCGCGGTCCTCGCGGACGTGCCCGTGCTGCTGGCGGCGACCGGGCTCGACGGCGACTTCGCCGACCCCGCCGGGACGGACACGCTCGACGGGAAGCTCGACGGCCCGCGGCTCTGGCGTGGTGTCGTCTGTGACGAAGAGCTCGAGCGCATGCCACCGTCGGCGGCGTGGGCACTGGGGGACGACAGCCTCGGAGCCGACGTCGTCCCGGACCGTTCCGGCGCAGCGCAGCACGGCACGCTCGTCAACCTGCCCAGCCGCCCCGCGACGGGCCACGCCTGGAACGGCGCCGAGCAGCACCCGGCCCGCGATCCCGCGGGGTACGGCGCCTGCCACTTCCACGCGGATGACCTCGAGGACTGCCGGTGGTCGGTGACCGCCACGCTGCGGCTGCCCGAGGCGCTGCCGAGCGGCGTCTACGGAGCGCGCCTGCGGGCCGCCGGCATGGAGGACATCGTGCCGTTCTTCGTCCGGCCGCCCCGCGGGGTCGCCACGGCGGATGTCGCGATCCTGTTCCCGACCGTCTCGTACGGCGCGTACGCCAACGAGCGGATGCAGGACAGGCCGTTCGTGCACGAGCCCGGCGTCCTCGGGCGCGAGATCCTGCCCGACGACGGTGACCTCGCGCTGCGTGAGCATCCCGAGTTCGGCGCGTCGCTGTACGACAGCCACGCCGACGGCTCGGGCGTCTGCTTCTCGAGCTTCCGCCGCCCGGTCCTCAACATGCGGCCCGGGCACCGCAACTGGCAGACGCACGCCCCGCGCGCGCTGAGCGCCGACCTGTACCTCGTCGACTGGCTGCGCACGGAGGGGACGCCGTTCGACACGCTCTGCGACCACGATTTGCACGCGGAGGGGGACGAGCTGCTTGCCCCGTATCGCGTGCTCATCACCGGCTGCCATCCGGAGTACTGGACCGCGACGATGCTCGATGCGCTGGAGGCGTGGCTGGACGGGGGCGGGCGCCTCATGTACCTCGGCGGCAACGGGTTCTACTGGGTGACCAGCATCGATCCGGCCCGACCGCACGTCGTCGAGGTCCGGCGCGGCGTCTGCGGCATCCGGACGTGGGAGTCGGCGCCGGGTGAGCACCACCACACCTCGACCGGTGAACTCGGCGGGCTGTGGCGGAACCGCGGCCGCTCCCCGAACGCGCTGGTCGGCATCGGCTTCGCGGCCCAGGGATTCGACGGTCAGGCACCGGGCTATCACCAGCTCCCCGACGCGGCCGACCCGCGCGCCGCGTTCGCCATGGAGGGCATCGACCCGGGCGAGGAGATCGGCGCCTTCGGCCTCTCGATGGGCGGTGCCGCGTCGGACGAGATCGACCGGCACGACATCCGCTACGGCAGCCCTCCCGAGGCGCTCGTCATCGCCACCTCCCAGGGTGGTCACAGCGACTACGTGCTGCTGGTCTGCGAGGACATGCCCGTCACCCACCTGCGACTTGGCGGTACCACCTGCGAGGAGGTCCGGGCGGACATCGTGCTGATGCCGACCGCCCGCGGGGGCGCGGTCTTCTCCACCGGGTCGATCGGGTGGACGGCGGCGATGGCGGTGGCGGGCTACGACAACAACGTCGCGCGGATGACCGGCAACGTCCTGCGGCGTTTCCTTGACCCCGAGCCACTGGACCTGGTCCCGACCCCGAAGGAGCACGCAGCATGACCGTCGATCACATCCCCATGAGCACGGCCGGGTCGGCCGGCCTGCTCGCTTCGCGCCGAGCCGTGCTCCCGCGAGGGGTGACGGGCGCCGGGCGCTGGGAGGATCCCTACCCGCTGGTCTTCGTGCGTGCGCGCGAGCAGTTCCTCGAGGACGTCGACGGCAACGTGCTGCTCGATTTCCACGGCGGGTACGGCACCGCGATCCTCGGGTACAGCCATCCCGAGGTCGACGGTGCGGTCGCTGCGGCGATGACCGACGGGCGCTCGTTCGTCGGCTGCGCGCAGATCCACGAGGCGCGACTGGCCGAGCGGCTGTGCGCGCTGCTCCCCGAGGCCGAGCGCATCGCGCTGTGCGGCGGCGGCGGCAGCGATCCGCTCTACCACGCGGTCCGCCTGGCCCGGGCGGCCACCGGCCGCCAGAAGGTCGTCAAGGTCGAAGGCGGCTACCAGGGCTGGCACGGCGAGCTCGGCGCCAGCACCACGCCCCCGGCCGACACGGCGCCCACGCACGTGCCGCCCACGGTGCCGAACTCCCCCGGCATCCTGCCCGCGGTGACGGACGCGATCCTGGCGGTGACGGTCAACGACCCGGAGTCACTGCGCGCGCGCTTCGCCGCCGAGGGTGAGCAGATCGCCGCGGTCTTCGTGGAGCCGGTCCTGCATTCCAGCGGGTGCATCAGCGTCGACGACGGCTACCTGATGCTGGCCCGTGAGCTCTGCGACGCCTACGGGGCGCTGTTGGTCTTCGACGAGGTGCTCAGCGGCTTCCGCTCCCGGGTGGGCGGTGCGGCGGCGCCCACCGGCGTCGTCCCCGACCTGGCCACCTACGGCAAGGCCGTGGCGAACGGGCACGTGCTCGCGTTCCTCGCCGGCCGGGGCGCGCTGATGGATCAGCTCGCTCCCAGCGGCGACGTCTTCTTCTCGGGCACCTTCAACGGCGGCCCGCTGGGTGTGGCCGCCGCGGAGGCGACCCTCGACGTCCTGCAGTCGACGGACGCGATGGACCGCGCGATCGGCCTGACCACGCGGCTCGCCGAGGGCATGAACGCCGCGATCGCCACGCGCGGTCTGCCGGCGGTCTGCCAGCACCACGGCTCGGTCTGGAACCTCTACTTCCGGACGACCGCAGTGCGCGACGTCCGTGACCTGGCCCGCTCGCTGCAGGGCGGCACGGAGGCGTTGAACCTTGCGTTCCGCCACCACCTGCGGGACCACGCCATCTTCCTCCAGCGCCGCGTCGGCACCAACCGCGGGTTCGTCTCGGCGGCGCACACGGAGGCGGACGTCGACCGCGCGATCGCGGTCGTCGATCAGTTCCTGGAGCACCACGCAGAGGAGATCGCGGCATGAAGGTTGGATGCGACGTCGGCGGCACGTTCACGGACCTCGTCGCCCTGGACGACGACGGTGCCCTGCGTCTCGGCAAGGCCCTCAACAGCGGCACGGGGCCGGCCGGCGGGGTGATCGACTCACTCGCGGCGGCAGGGGCCCTGCCGGCCGAGGTCACGGAGCTCAGTCATGGCACCACGACCGTCACCAACCTGCTGCTCGAGCGCACCGGCGCGGGGGTGGGGCTGCTCTGCACGCGCGCCTTCCGCGACGTGCTGGAGATCCAGCTCTCCTTCCGCGAGCGGACATTCGCTGCGCGGTACCGCAAGGAGCCGGCGTTCGTGCCGCGTCACCGGCGCCTGGAGATCGCCGGTCGGATCGAGCGCGACGGGACGGAGTCGCAGCCGCTCGACCTCGACGAGGTCACCGCCGCGTGTCGCGCGCTGATCGCCGACGGGGTCGATTGCCTGGCGGTGTCCCTCTACAACGCGTACGCGAACCCGGCGCACGAGCGGGCGGTGGCCGAGATCTGGCGCAGCGTCGCCGACGGCCGGCCGGTCACCTGCGCAACGGACGTGGATCCGCGGATGGGCGAGTACGAGCGGGCGTCGACCGCGACGCTGAACGCCAGCGCGGTACCCGCGATGCGCGCGTACGTCGATGAGCTGCAGGGTGCGGTCGCGGCACCGACGCTCTTCATGCACTCCGCCGGCGGCGTGGTCACGCCGCCGGACGCGGCCGAGCGCCCGATCCAGCTGGCGCTCTCGGGCCCCGCGGCGGGCGTGCTGGCCGCCCGGCAGGTGGCGCGCGAGCTCGGCATCACGGACGCGATCACGCTCGACATGGGCGGGACAAGCTGTGACGTGTGCCTGATCCGCGGGGGCGAGCTGCGTGAGCGCGACAGCTTCGAGGTGGCGTTCGGCGTACCCGCCCGGCAGCGATCGGTCGACATCTCCACGGTGGGCGCCGGCGGCGGCTCGATCG
>JAOPZJ010000108.1 GCA_025964155.1 Solirubrobacterales bacterium | reverse complement strand
AGGCGCGGTTCATCGGCGTGGTCTCTCCGAGCGCCTCCGAGCGCCGTGATGCCGGGGTGTAGACGGGTCCTGGGGCGATCGCGTTGACGCGCACGCCGCTTGCGCTGTACTCCGCGGCCCAGGCGCGCGTCATCGCCTCGAGCGACGCCTTCGTCGCGCCGTAGGCCGCGCCGCCCACGAGCCCGACCCCGCCGGACATGCTGCTGACGCTGACGATGCTGCCGCGGCCCCTGGCCACCATGCCTGGGGCGATCGCCGCGACGAGGAAGAACGGCGCGCGAACGTTGCTGGCAAACATCTTGTCGAACGCAGCGACGTCGAACTCTGCGGTCGGGCCGAACAGCGCGATCCCCGCGTTGTTGATCAGGATGTCGACATCGCCGGCCTCGCCCGCCAACCACCGGACGTCGTCGGCGTCGGTGACGTCGGCAGCGACGAAGCTCGCCTTGCCACCCGCGGCCGTGATCTCCTTGACCGTGTCGGCGCCTCGCCCTGCATCGCGTCCGTGAACTAGGACTTCGGCCCCGTCGCGGGCTAGTTGCAGCGCGACCGCGCGACCGATGCCCGACGTGGCGCCGGTCACCAGCGCCCGCTGCCCGTCGAGATTGTCTTGATTCATTCTCGGCATTGGCGTTCCTTCGTTGTCATGTGTCGCGCAGGTTCCACCGAGTGGCCAAGGGGCGCATGGCACGCACGAGTGATGTTTTCGGGACCCGTGCGATCTCCCGGACTACGATGGAGAGCACCTATGGCGCTGGCATCGGCGTTGAGCACGACCATCCGCGGCCGCGACGCGGAACTCGCAGCGTTGGGCGCGCACCTCGCGCGGGTGCGGTCGGGTTCGGGTTCGGTGCTGTTGATCGAGGGAGCCGCAGGGATGGGCAAGAGCCGCCTGATCGCAGAGGGCGTGAGGATTGCGGAGCGCCTGTCCTTGCCGGCCGGCATCGGCGCGGCTGAGCCTTCGGAGTCGGTGGCTGAGCTTGCGCCTCTGCTCAGGGCGCTGTTTGACGGACCGGGACCATTGCTCGATCGCGCGGGGCTGAGCAACCTTGACGTGGCGCCCGAGCAGCGCTACTGGCGGCTACAGGAGCTGCAGTCTCAGCTCGAGCGTGCCGCGATGGGCAGCCCCCTGCTCATATTCCTTGATGATGTGCAGTGGGTCGATAGTGGCAGCGCGGCTGCCTTGCGCGTGCTGGCACCGCGGCTAGCCTCGCTTCCGATCGGCTGGGTTCTCGCGATGCGTCCGGATCAAGGTCCGGCGCATGTTCGTAGCGCCGTCGAATATCTCGTCGCTGAGGGTGCGGAAAGGCTCGTGCTTGACCCGCTCCCGCAAGCCGCGGTGGCGCAGCTGGCGAGCGACGCAATGCGGGCGGAGCCCGATGAGACCCTGCTCCGCATGGCCTCTGAGGCCGGCGGCAACCCATTCCTGCTCGTGGAGCTGCTCGAGGGCCTACGACAGGAGGAGCTTGTCCGAGTCGATTCCGGGCTGGCGAAACTGACCGCTTACAAGGTTCCAGACCGGGTCAGCGCGAGCATGCGGGAGCGCCTGGACCGAATGTCCGAATCAGCGCGTCGGGTCGCGACGGTGGCTGGATCGCTGGGGCGAACGCTTTCTGCGTCCGATCTCGCTCAGATGCTCGGGGTGCCCGCGGCCTCACTGCTGAGATCGGTTGAGGAGCTGATCGAGGCCGGCATCGTGCGAGAACGGGGAGAGCAGCTCGGCTTTCAGCACGATCTGATCCGCGAGGCTGTGCGCCATGCGTGCGCGCCATCGGTCCGCAAGGCTCTCGATCGGCAAGCCGCCGACCTGATGCTTGCCCGAGGGGCATTGCCCGTCGAGGTCGCGATTCAGCTTGCCGCGAGCGCCGAGCCGGGGGACGAGGTCGCGATCACGACGCTCCTGGCGGCCGCCGAGGTGCTGGCGACGACCGATCCGGGAGCAAGCGCCGACCTCAGCCAGCGGGCTCTGGAGCTGGCCCCCGACAGGCATCCGCTGCGCGGTCCGCTCGTCGTACAGGCCGCGATGTCGCTGCATGCGGCAGGACGCATCGAGGAGGCGAAGGCGTTCGCGGATGACGCGATGCGGCAGGTGCTCCCGATGGCACAGGAGGCGGAGGTGCGCCTCGGGATCGCCGGCATGTGGTTGGTCTCCCCCGACGTGAGGGTGCACGCTAGCCGGGAGGCCTTGAAGCTGCCGGGTCTGACTGAGCACTTGCGCCTTGCGCACATGGCGAAGTTGGCCTACAACCTGGTGGCGTCGGGGCGGACAGAGGAGGCGCAGACCGCGGTATCGGAGGCCGTCGCCGCCGGCGGGCGCCTTGACCGAGTTGCCCGGTTCCCGCTCGCGCTGAGCGAGGGCGGGCTTCATTACATGGGCGGGCACTTCTCGCGAGCGGTCGAACTGTTCGAGGCGGTTCTCCGCGACGGGCTCGCGGATGCACACGGTCTCGATGAGCTCCTGGCCCGGTTGTGGCGGGCGAAGTCACTCCTCGCCCTCGATCGTCAGGAAGAGGCGCTCCAGGCGATCGACGGAATAATCGCCGAGTCGCTCAAGCGTGGGTTTTCCTGGTTCTTGCACGTCGCCGAGATCACGCGAGGACAGATGCTCGTGCAACTGGGTCGGTTCGAGGACGCCTCCGTGGTGCTGAACGGTCGGTTCGATCCGCATGGACCCCCGGTCGTCACCGTCATGGACGCCTCGGGGGTGGTCGCGCTCGGGCGACTTGCGCTCCACACCGGTGACGGCCGGCAGGTTCGCCAGACGGGCGAGATCGCTAAGGCGATGCTGAACGAGAGCACTCCGGGCGTTCGTCGTCATGCCGCCTGGTTGTTGAGTCTGCAGGCAACGGCCGACGGCGAGCCGCGGCAGGCTCACCAGTGGCTCTGTGCCATCGGCGAGCCAGAACGCACGCACGTGCTCGCCCGGCTCTGGATGGATATGGCCGACGAGCCGCTGATGGTGCGAATCGCCCTCACCGTCGGCGACCGCGAGCTCGCCGAGAGCGCCGTCGCGGACGCGAACCGACGCGCCGAACTCAGTCCCGGCGTTCCGTCGCTTGACGCGATCGCTGCTCACGCCACGGGACTGCTCAACAACGATATTGACGCGCTGTCGGAGGCCGTGAGTCTGTTCGAGCGAAGCCCTCGATCGCTTGCGCTCGCGGCTTCGTACGAGGACCTCGGCCTCGCGCACCAGCGGCAGGGAACTTCAGACTCGGCGATCGACGCTCTCAGTCAGGCTCTGGTTCTGTTCGTGCGGGCCGGAGCGACTCGGGATGCAGCGAGGCTCCGCGGCCGCCTCCGAGAGCTTGGGGTTCGCCGCCGCATCACGACCGCTGATAAGCCGACCACAGGATGGGCCGCGATGACGAAGTCAGAGCTGGCCGTCGCTGAGCTCGTCGCCAACGGACTCACCAATCGCGAGACCGGCGAACGGCTCTTCATATCGCCGCACACGGTCAACACACATCTGCGCCAGGTGTTCGCAAAGCTCGAGGTCAACTCACGAGTAGACCTCACCAGGCTTACAACAGAGCGGGGCAGCGAGCACGCTCCCGAGATCGCTCGCGGCGGCCAGACTGCCTGACCTCAGAGCGTGTCGTGGACCGGTGGCGCGTCATCACACGGGTCGGGCGAGATTGGACGGGCGCGGCGCCTGGCCCTACAAACGGCTCGTTCGTGCGATGTCGCATGTCGCTGTTTGCATGAACCTGCGGCGGGATGGGCCAACGGCGCTCCACCCTACCTCCAGCGGTGGCGTTCGCGGGAACGGGTCTGGCGTTCGCGGGCGTCACGCTCGCCGCGGGGGCACCGACGCCGCTGCTTGTGTTCTACGAGAACCGGTGGGGCTTTCACGCTGGGATGCTGACGATTGCATTTGCGATCTACGCGTTCGGTCTGCTCCTTGCGTTGCTCGTCGTTGGCTCGCTGTCGGACTACATCGGACGCAGGCCTGTCCTGATCGGAGCCCTCGCGGTCCAGCTGCTGGCGATGGTGATGTTCTTCTTCGCATCGAGTGTCGGCTGGCTCGTCGCCGCGCGCGCCGTGCAGGGCGTCGCGACTGGGGCTGCGTTTAGCGCGTTCACAGCAGCGCTCGTCGAGTTGGCACCGCCAGGCCGCAAAGAACTCGGAGCGGTTATCGGCAGCGTCGCGCCTGCGGGCGGACTCGGGCTCGGGGCGCTGATGGCGGGCGCTGCGGTTCAGTTCGCCGGATCGCCAGCGAGGATCGTGTTCGCGGTCCTCGCGGTCGTCACGCTGTTCGGAATCTGCGTCGCGATTCTCTCCGGCGAGACGGCCCCCCGTCGGCCGGGCGCCCGACGCGCATTGCGGCCTGAGCTCTCGATCCCGCGACCGGCCGCTCGGGAATTTGCCGCCGCGGTTCCCGTGCAGATCGGAGCGTGGATGTTCGTGGGGCTCTTCATGGGCCTGATGCCGACGATCATCCGCGAGCTCTTCCACATCGACAGCGGACTGACGATCGGAGCGATCGTATGCGTCGAGCCGGGGTCGGCAGCAGTCGCCGGTCTGTTCGTCCGCCGCGTTTCGCCTCGCGCGTCCGCGCGGCTCGGCGGAGCAGCGATGATCGTGGGAGCCGTACTCGTGATGATCGGCGTCAGTACGACCACGCTGTCGCTGCTGGTGGTCGGTGGCGTGATCGGGGGCGTCGGGTTTGGCGCCTCGTACTCGGGCTCGTTGAGATCGCTCAGTCCACTCGCCGAACCGGATCAACGGGCCGGTCTGTTCGCGGCGCTGTTCACGGTCGCCTACCTCGCGTTCGGCGTACCAGTGATCATCGCCGGACAGCTGATACCGCGCGCAGGCCTGCTCTCGACAGTGCTGGGTTACTGCGTCGTGACTGTGGTCGTCGCGGCGACCGGGCTAATCGCCCAATTGGTCATCGCTAGGCGCGGCTCCGCGACAGCCCCCGAAGCGTCTATCAATGAGAACGCCGCATTCGTGCCCGGGTGGCCAGGATGCCTTCCACCCAGTCCGACTCCGCAGACGGGGTCAATGCCCAGCGTGCCCGGCCGGGCGGGGGTCAGCCTCGCCCGGAGCCACGAACACCGCTGTCGGGGGTAGCAACGGCCGTGGGTGCGTCATCCGGTTGCGCCTAGTCCGCCCGCCCCGGATCCATCGGGCCCGGGTCCGCCGGATGGACGGTCTCGGCCACGTGATGGATCCGCATATGGGTCGGCCGAGCGAGTAGCCCGGTTGGCAACGAACTCGTTCCTGCGTGGTGGCCGGACCCGTTCTTCGGTCCACCTGCTGTGTGCCGGCGTCCGTCGTCAGCCGTCCCCTGGAAGGCGAGGCACCGACGATCGAAGTAGCGGTGGGGGCTCAGTCGCCGAAGACGAACAGCACCTTGCCGTGGCGCCGATAACGCTCGGCGCGGCTCAGGGCGTCGGCGTACTGCTCAAGCCGGAAGGTTGAATCGATGTCGGCGGTCAGCTCGCCGCTGGTGACGAGGGCGACGATCTCCTGATAGGTCGCGTCGATCTCCGCACGCGGCGCCCGCGTGAGCCAGTTGAACGTCCAGAAGCCGTGGTGGCTGATGTTCCGGTAGATCAGGTCCTGGCGGACATCCAGCGCCGTCGGCTGACCGCTGAGCGCGCCGAAGCTGACGACCTTGCCCCCGAAGCGAAGCCGGTGGGCGAGGTGGGTCACGACCGGCCCCCCGATCGAGTCGAGCACGAGGGCCAGCTCCTGTCCGCCGAGCGCACGTTGCAGCTGGGCCGGCAGGTCATCGCCGTCGATCACGACGCGGTCGCCGCCCGCGACGCGGACCTGCGTCGCGGCCTCTTGGCTGCGCACCACGTTAAGCGTATGAATCCCGGCGCGCTCGGCGAGGCCGATGATGTACTGGCCCACCGCGGAGTTCGCTCCGGTCTGCGCGATCCAGTCGCCCTCGGAAAGAGGCCCGAACAGACGCAGGAGCAGGAGCGCAGTGATCGGGTTCACGCCGATCATCGCCAGCTGCTGCGGATCGCCTTCGTCGCTGACCGCCACGATATTTGAGGTGGCAACGAGCGCATGGTCAGCCCACGTCCCCTGCTCATAGGTCGGCAGGATCGCGACGCGCCGCCCGAGGAGCGCCTGGTCGGCACCGGGCCCCACCTCCACGACCTTCCCCACCCCCTCGGCACCAAGGGGCGCCGGCAGCTGCGGTCGTACCCCGTAGAAGCCGCGGATCAGATGGATGTCCGACGGATGGACGGTCACGGCCTCCAGCGCGACGACCACCTCATCGCGACCGGCAACGAGCGCAGGCCGGGAAACAAGCGTCACGACCTCGGCCGGCTCGCCGAAGCCGGTCAGCTGTAGGGCGGGCATGGCGTCATCTCCTCGGACGAGCTGCGGGTGACCAGGTGATCATGACGGTGACGGCCACGGCACGGCGCCGCGCTTCAGCGGCGACGGTCGCGCCGGTGAAACGCTCAGCGTCCCGTCGGACGAGTTCCGGCACCCGGGACCGCGTGCCGGTCGGCATGGGAAGCGGTGCGGCCCCTACACCACTTCTACCGACATGACCCCCGTGCCCCCGAACGACCCGCTCTGCCTGTTCGCGGCGGGGTTTGTCTGAAATCGTCTTGATTGGATTCCGATACGGTCGGGGAAATGTTCAGCTCGCACGGCACGCGCCCGTCGTTGGTCGCCCTCGTCCGCCTGATGGTCGCGCTCTCGGGCGTGCTGGTGCTGGCATCGGGGATGGGTGTCGCGGCCGCGCAGGGCGCGACCGCTTGGACGTCGGCCGCGACGGGCCTGGTTGACAGCGACTATGGCGCGATGCTGGCGGTCACCTCTTCTGGCGACACGATCGTCGCGACAAACGGAAAGGGAGGGCTGAAGGTCTCCGTCACGACGGTGGGCGGCTCGGCGGTGACCACGTTGCTCTCCGATCAGCAGGGGGGTCAGGCCCGACTTCTCGCCGACGCGACCGGTGGCGCGTACCTGACGTGGCAGGACGCCAGCGGCACGGAGGTCTTCTTCCGGCCGGACGGCGGTTCGTTCGGTTCGCCGGCACTGGTCTTCCCCGGGTCGGGCAGTGCCAGCATCGCTACCAACGTCGCCGGTGACGCGGTGGCGGTTGGCAATATCCCCAGCAACGCCGGGTACAGCGGCAACACGGTCGTCGCGGCGCGTCGCAGCGCAGGCGGGATATGGAGCGCGCCCGTGCCTATCTCGCTGGCGGGCTCAGGCGACACGAGCGCTCCGGCTGTCGCGGTGGCACCGAGCGGGCGCGCTGTCTTCGCCTGGCAGGGAGTCGATGATCAGCTCTACCTTCATGTCTACACGAACACGCTGACCAGCGGCGGCGCTGCCGGGATGCCCCAGATCCTCGTGGGCGCGGACACCGGGTCTGCCGAGCCTCAAGTCGCGTTCGATACGAGCGGTCGCGCGATCATCGTCACTGCCCGGGGCGACGGAGCCGCGTATGCGGTCGCCCCGGCCGGCGCCGGTTTTGGGGACGTCGTGCCGATCTACGTGCGGATCGACAACAGCAGCGACGCCGGGTTCGCGCTGGCGGCGGGGCCGGACGGACGCGTGCTCATCGCGATCAACAACAGCACAGTCACGGGTGCCTTCAGCTCACCCTCGGGCGTCAGCGCGACCATCGGGACCCTCGCGTCGCCGCTCCCCACGCCAGTCCTGCTCGGCGGTCGCGAAGCCACCGGCGCACACGCAGCCTTCAACGCCGACGGGCGCGCGCTCGTTGCCTTTCGCGATCGGACGGGCACGACGATCGGCGTCGAGGACGGCGTCGTGATGGCGGCGGTCGCCGAGCCCGGCGAGGACTTCGGCGGCGCAGCGCCCATCACGTGTCCCCTGCCCTGGGGCACCGCAGCCGCAGCGGCCGGTGGCGGCGCCGGCCGCCTGGCAGTTCTGTCGGCGCCGGGAGACCAGCATCCGCTCAACCGCGCCATGACGCTCTCGGTCGGCCTGTCGGCAACATCCGCGTCTCCGGTGTGTCCGCCACCCCACTACGGCGTCTACGGCGACACGCTCGTCACAGAGGGCGTCGGCCACTACGACGTCGCGACCATGCTCGATCCCGGGGAGACGACGGCGTGGGTGTACTGGACCGTCGACACGATTCCGGCCGGTCCCACTCCGCTTGTAAAGCGCCAGATCGGGAGCGGTTCCACATTCCGCTTCTCGTTCCCCGCGCGCGGGCGCCACAGGGTCAGCGCACAGGTCGTGCATCACCCGGCGGAGGGCGACTGGCGGGACACACGGGACAGCGACTGGTCGGACATACGGGACATCTCAGTGCTCGTCGACACCCCACCGACGGCGACCGTGACCCTGCCTCGGGACCGCGTCGCACGAACAGGGGATCAGGTACAGGTCGGTCTGATCGCCAGGTCCCCAGGGGGTGGGACGATCACGAGCTCTCAGCTCAGCGTCGACGGCCCGACCAGCGCCTACCGGATATCCGCCCAGACCCCAAGCAGCATCACGGTGACCTTCCTCGCCCCGGGCACCTATCCCATCACGGCGACGGCCACCGACGACCTCGGTCTCCACGGAAGCTCGACGACCCAACTCCGCGTCTACACGCCGACGACACCTCCCTCATCCGGCACTGCCGCGTGTCTCTCACTCAAGTTCCCAAAGCGCGTATCGATCACAGCCGCTCGGCGCGGCATCGCCGTCCGAGCCAAGAGCACCGTTGTCGGCTGTGCGACGAAGATCCTGCTGACGCGAGCCGACCACGGCATCGCCGCCACGCGCGCCTTCTCGTTCGCGCGGGCGGCGCACGTGTACACCATCCACATGCGGCTCAACCCGGCGACACTTCGCTGGCTTCAGCACCGCCGCCGCGCCACGTTCACCGCGAGCGTGATCGCCGGAAAGCAAGTCTTCTCCGGCCGGATCACGCTCGGGTAGCGCCGCGGCGCGCGTAGCGTTTGCCATCGGGGTCGTCGGACCGCCGAACCACCAGCGCTGGTCTGTCGGCGACCGGCGCGAGCTCGCTTCGCGCACAGCGGAGTGGTCGGGAGAGCTTCTCGCATACTGATCTTGGAACCTGGTGGGTCACGCCGCAACAGGCGGTCCGAACCAGGTGGTCAGCGCTTCCGGGAGTCCGCGTTGGGTTCGGTCTCCGACCCAGGCAACGTATCCGTCGGGCCGGATCAGCACGGCGGTGGGAGCGGTGACCGCGCCGAGTACCGGGAGCTCCCACGCCCCCTTGTAGCTCGCGTCGATCAGCTGGACCCGGTCAGCCCATGGAGTGATGTCGACGCCGCCGCCCTCACCGAGGTTGAGCAGCACCGGCTTGGCGTCGTGCAGCAGCTCGAAGACCCGGAGCCGGCCGTCGGCGGTCACGACGTCCAGATCGGGCATCCGGCGTCCGAGCAGCGGATGTCCCTCGCCGAGGTCGTAATGGATGTCCAGCCCGGAGATGATCCCGGCGAGCCGTTTGCGAGGTTCGTCCATGCTCGCCAGCTCCGACACGACATCGGCCAGGGCCTGGATGCGCTCGTCCGGGCGCTGGAGCGCGGTCTGAGCCATCGTGTGCTGGAGCGCGCGGGCCACGACCGGATGACGCTCGTCCTGGTAGGTGTCCAGGAGGCTCTGCGGGGAGGTCCCGCCGACCACCTGCGCGAGCTTCCAGCCCAGATTCACCGCATCCTGCACACCGAGGCCGAGACCCTGTCCACCAGCCGGGTAATGCACGTGCGCCGAGTCGCCGGCCAGGAGGACCCGTCCCGCACGGTAGGCCGCTGCCTGCCGCGTCATGTCGGTGAATCTGGAGATCCACGTGGGACTGTGGATCCCGAAGTCGGTGCCGTACACGGCGATGAGCGCCTCGCTCAACTCGTGCAGGGTGGGTTCGCTGGTGGGTCCGAGGTGCCGTTCGGTGACCATGACCCGCACCGGCCCCCCATCGTTGTAGACCACCTCGCCATCGCGGATCACGTACTCCACCCTGCCGAGGCCATGGATGCCGATGTCATCGCGGCGGATGCCCAGCTCCGGCTCCTCGGCCATCTCGACCTCGGCGATCAGGTTGCTCCTCGTCGGATCCCACCCGGGAAACTCGATGCCGGCTGCCTTCCGGATGACGCTGCGTCCTCCGTCGCAGCCGACGAGATACTGCGCCCGCAGCGACGGGCCGTCTGACAGGTCGACGTTGACGCCGCTGTCGTCCTGCGCGAAGCCCGTCACCTCACATCCGTAATAGATCCGCACCGGCAGCTCGGCGATCCAGGCGGCCATGATCCGCTCGATCTGGTTCTGCCAGATCCCGAGCGAATACGGATGGCGCGTCGGGAAGTCGCTCATGTCCAACACGGTCGTGGCGAACGTCGCGACCTGAGCCACCTGACCCTCCGCGAGGAACCGATCAGCGACCCCACGCTGATCCAGCACCTCGATCGTGCGCGAGTGAAAACCGCCGGCCCGTGAGCCGACGAGCACGTGATCGGGACGCCGCTCGACAACCGCGACGTCGACCTTCGCCAACGCCAACTCAGCCGCCAGCATCATCCCTGCCGGACCTCCTCCGGCGATCACCACAGCATGCTCGGTCATCCGCATTTCGCTCCTGCCATTTCCGTAGGTTCTGAGCTGCGACGGGCGATTATGCGGCACGACCCGAGGCCTCATGAAGGCCTCGTATGCGGTATAAAGTAGAAGTGGAGAGGAGCGCGTGACGTCCTCTTCCTTGACGTCCGGCACGGACGGAGGCACCCCCGCCTCCGATGCCCGCGCAAGCACGGTGCCAGCACGCGTGGGGGCGCGGGCTAGGCTCGCGGACGGACTCGAACTTGCTTGACATGGGACGATCCGTGTCGCACCGGTAGCCGCTGACGGCGCGGGCGCTTCCGCCCGACCACTGCCCCGTTCGTCGCTCGGCGATTGGCCGCGCGCAGTTCCTGCGTCGCGGATCGCCTCACAGCGCCGCCGAGGCAAGTCGACGGCGCAACGCTCGATGACCGCCGCGGCCAACGCCGGCACCCGCCCGATGATCAGACCTCGCCGTGGGTGACCGCCTGGAGCGGGCACGGCTACGCGGTCAGACAACGATCCGCGAGAGCGATTCAAGTCACCACGTCGCGGAGATTCCCGGCAGCGACACTCCCCTCCGCGCTGGCCAGTCATGCTCCTCATCGCGCAAAGCAGGGGCGAGCTGACCGCGTCGTCCACGAGTGGACCGCCCCCTCAGTCAGATGGGCGAGCCGGAGGTGTCCTCGTCTGCGGCGATCTCGCGCAGAACCTGTGCGGGAACACCGGCGACCAGCGTTCGCGGCGGGACGTCGCGTGTGACGACCGCGCCGGCGGCAACCACGGCGTCTGATCCGACAGTCACGCCCTGCAGGACCGTTGCGCCGGCGCCGAGCCACACGGCCCGTTCGATGACGATCGGTGCGGCCACGATCTGCCGACGTCGTCGACCCGGATCAAGTGGATGGCCGGCGGTGAGCAGGCTCACCCGCGGGCCGATCATGACCTCGTCGCCGATCTCGATGCCGCCGATGTCGTTGAGGATGCACGCCTGGTTGATGAACACGCTGCGGCCGACGCGAATGTTCAGCCCGTGATCGGAGTACAGCGGCGGGATCAGGTGGAACGCCTCGTCGACAACGGTGCCCGTCAGCTCGCTCCACGCCTCGCGAATCGCCTCCCGGTCGTCGTACGGGATGCGGTTGAGCCGTTCCGTCAGCCCTATCGCCCGCTGGACCCTCCCGACGAGGTCGCGAGACTCTGGGGTACCACTGTGGATCGAAACCTCGACCTTCGTCAACGCCATCTCCTCTGTCGTTCCTGTGACGAAGTGAGGATAGGACGAGGCCATGCGGTTCCGGCGACGACGCTCCCGCTTCCGCGCCCGGAATGACTTCCGCCTTCTCGCGCAATAGCAGCCGCGCGGCGGACCGAGCGGCGCTACCGCAGTGGACGACATGCGGCAGCCTGGCGAGTCTTTGGCGCAAGACTGCTCCTTTCACGTCTCCCAGACAGGCCAGTCGAAGAGTTCCGCTCCCAGCGGGTCCCCGGCACGGCAAGCCGCGGCGAGCCGCGGCACCGCGCTCACAGCAGCAGTGCCGCGGGCCCGCGTCGAGCCGACTTACGCCGCCGGCTGGGCGTTGGAGTTGAAGCAATCGAAGAGGATCTTTGTGCTGCCGTCGTCGCGCGTCTCGTGGACCACGACGTACTTGCCGATGTCGGTCACCGGCTCGCCGGCGGGC
>JAOPZJ010000102.1 GCA_025964155.1 Solirubrobacterales bacterium | reverse complement strand
GGCGCCGGATGTGCCTGGGCAAGCGCCTGGCCTACATCGAGGCGCTGCTCACGCTCGCCACCGCCTTCCAGCGCTACCGCTTCGCGGCGCCCGCCGGCTGGGTGCCCGAGCACCAGTACCGGATGTCAATGGGCATCAAGGGCGGCGCCCGACTCACGCTGACCCCGCGCTGAGCGTGGCACCCGAGCCGCGTTACCGCTACGCGAAGAGCTCTCGATACGGCGTTGATAGAGCAATATGCGCCGATCCGGACGGCATAAGGCTCACAAAGTTGCGCCTCCAGGCCGCCTTCGAATAGATTTGCCGCAGATGATTCTCCCCTACACGGCGATGGGCGGCGCTCGTCGCCCTGCTGATCGCACTCATCGCCGCCACGATGCCCGCGCGCACCCCGGCGTCCCTTCAGTCCCAGGAGAGCACCACATGACCCCCGCCATCGTGATCGTCGGCGCAGGCTTCGGCGGCCTCGCCGTCGCCCTCGAGCTGAAGCGCAGCGGCCACGACGACTTCGTCATCCTCGAGCGCCAGGACCGGGTCGGCGGTGTCTGGTGCGCCAACACCTATCCCGGGGCGGCGTGCGATGTGCCGTCGGAGATCTACTCCTTCGCCCGCGCGCTTAAGCCGGACTGGTCCCGGCGCTTCGGGTCGCAACCGGAGATCCAGCGCTACCTCGCGGACGTCGCCCGCGAGCACGACCTCGAGCGGCACCTGCGCTTCGGCGTCGAGGTGCAGGCGGCGACGTGGCGGGAGGCCAGCGCGGGATGGGAGCTCGCCACGGCGGACGGGCAACTGCTCCACGCCGACGTCCTCGTCTGCGCCACCGGGCAGCTCAGCCGGCCGAAGGTGCCGGACGTCCCGGGCCGTGAACGCTTCGGTGGCGCCCAGTTCCACTCCGCCCGCTGGGACCACGACGTCGACCTGCGCGGCAAGCGCGTGGCGGTCGTCGGCGGCGGCGCCAGCGCGGTGCAGGTCGTCCCGGCGATCGTCGATGCCGCAGCGCACGTGACCGTGGTGCAGCGCTCGCCCAGCTGGGTCGTGCCGAAGTACGACTGGGCGCAGAGCCGCGCAGAGCACCTGCTCATGCGCCTGCCGGGGATCGCCCGCCTGCGCCACAACCTCATGTGGTGGAAGTTCGAGGCGAACGTGCCGATCATCTCGCGCCGCTTCGATCCGCCGCGCAAGCTGATCGAGGCGCGGCTGCGGCGCCTGATCCGCCGCAAGGTCGGCGACGCCGCGCTCGCTCGCGCCGTCACGCCGACCTACCCGTTCGGCTGCAACCGCGTCCTGCTGTCCAGCAACTGGTACCCCACGCTCGCGCGGGAGGACGTCGACGTGGTCGCGGCGGGCCTCGCGGCGGTGGATCGCGACGGGCTGAGCACCGACGACGGCCGCCGGGTGCCCGCGGACGTGATCATCTGGTGCACCGGGTTCACGCCCACCGAGTACCTGGCGCCGATGCGGATCACCGGTCGCGACGGAGCGGACCTGCGCGAGCGCTGGCGCGACGGCCCCGAGGCCTACCTGGGCCTCGTCACGCACGGCTTCCCGAACCTCTTCATGAGCTACGGTCCGAACACCGGCAGCCTGACGAACACGATCATCTTCCTGCTCGAGCGACAGGCGACCTACATCCGCCAGGCCATCGAGCACATCATGGCGGCCGGCGGATCGCTCGACGTCCGCACCGAGGTCCATGTCCGCTTCAACCGCGAGCTCCAGGACCGCCTGCAGCGCACCGTGTTCACCGCCGGGTGCCCCGGCTGGTACGCCACCGCCGACGGCAAGGTGACGACCGTCTGGCCCGGGTCGCACGTCGCCTACGCCCTGGCCACGCGGGAGTTCGACCCCGGCGTCTACGCCCACCGCCCGGCTCCCGGCGCGCCCGACCCCGTACCGGCACACGAGGCCTTCGCATGACCGGCACCGCCTCGGCCGCAGTGGCCGCCACCGACGCGTTCGACGTTCCGAGCCGCTGCGTCATCAGCGACCTCTACGAGCCGCGCTGAGCACGTCGATCCCGTCCGACACAGGAGCCCGCTCTCATGTTCGATGCCCCCAGGACCATCTCCGACGTCGATCCCACCGTGGTCCTCGCCGCCTTCGGCGCGATCGCGGCGGCCGCCGTCGTCTACGCCGCCGTCATGGCCGTGCGACTGCGAGACGTCGTGCCGCTGGCCGTGTGCCTCGGCGCCGGGATCTGCGCGCTCAACGAGCCGATCTTCGACGTCCTCGGCAAGATCACGTACGCCGACGACAACCCCACCATGTACTCCGCGATGGGCCGCGACATCCCGGTCTTCCTCGTCATCGGCTACATCCCCTGGGTCGGACTCGTCCCCTGGATCCTGGCCCGCAGGATCCAGGCGGGGCTCTCGCGCCGGAGCATGCACGTCATCGCGGTCTCCTCGTTCCTCTCGGTCGTCGTCGTCGAGACCGTCGGCACCTCGCTGAAGGCCTGGACCTACTACGGCGAGCCGCCGCTGAAGTACCTCGGCGTCGCGCCGCAGATGGCGGCGGTCCCGATCCTCGGCGCGTTCTGCCTCTACGCCCTGCAGCCGTGGGCGACGGGCCGGCGCCGCGGGCTGATGCTGTTCGTCCCGATGCTCCCGCTCCCGGCCGTCTACGCGTCCGCGAGCTTCCCGATGTACATCGCGGGTTACGCCGACGTCGGTGCCGGCGTGCGCTGGCTGGCCGCGGCGACGTCGATGTTCTTCTGCGTGGCCACCGTCGTCTGCACGACCGCGGCCGTCGACCGCTGGCGCGGCACACCCTCCGCATCCCCGCCGGTCGACGGCCGCGAACGCGTCGCCGCACCGGCACGCGTCCCTGCGGGCGCCGGCGGCACGCGTTGACCGGCGGGCGTCCCGTGCTCGCCTCCATCGCCCCGACCACGCTGCAGGTGCCGCACGACGGGCTGGTGGTCACGATCATCTTCCTGGCGATCGGGATCCCGGCGGCCTGCTACGCCGGGTACCTGAGCGTCCGTGACCGGGACCCCTTGCCGGTGCTGTGCGTCATCGGGGCGATGCTCGCGGTCCTTGCCGAGGCCACCTTCGACGAGCTCGGACACATCTGGTACCCGGAGAACATCCGGCCGCGCGCGTTCACGATGCTCGACCGCCCGATCCCGGCCTTCCTGATCGCCGGGTACATCCCGTGGGTCGGCGTCCTCCCCGTCATCCTGGCGCGCGCCATGCAGGGTGGCATCCGCCGGACCGTGCTCTGGTCGCTTGCCGTCGCCACCGGCCTGAGCAACGTCGCCGTCGATGCGATCGGCACCTCGGCCGGTGCCTGGAGCTACTACGCGGACGGCCCGCTGCACTACCTGACGACCGCCCCGATTCTCGCGGCGCTCCCGATCTTGGAGGCCTGGCTGATCCTCACCCTGCGCCCGCGCCTGCCCGGCTGGCGGGTCGGCCTGCTCACCTTCGTGCCGCCATTCACGCTGTCCGCGCTCTTCGCCGGCACCGGCTGGCCGATGTACGCCGCTCTCAACATCCCGAACGTCCCTTACGCCGTCCAGGTCCTGGCCGGCCTGCTCACCATCGGCCTCGTCGCGGCGATCGTCTGGCTGATCAGCGACGCCGTCGATCCGGCCGCCGCAGGGCGTAGCAGTCTTCGAGACCATGAGGTTCACGAAGTCGCGGCATGACGACCGCCGTCAGTCGTCGCGTGTCAGGACGACGATCTTGCCGACTGCCCGGTTGCCCTCCATGTAGCGGTGGGCGTCAGCGATCTCGGCCATCTCGAAGGTACGGTCGAGATTGACCCGGTAACGCCCCTGCTGCACCGCGTCGATGATCCTCTGAAGGACCTGCCCGTAGCTGGCACGGTCAACGACGCTGCTGCTGTAGACAGCGAGCGGGACGGCGAGTCCCCGGGCCGCGGCCTGGGCGGGAGCGAGATCCCATTCGTCCTCGAGGTAGCCGGCGATGCAGGCTCTGCCGCCGGGGGCAAGGGCGTTCAGCGCATCGATCACCGCGACAGCGCCAACCAGCTCAACCAGTCCGGTGACGCCGCCGGGAGCGATCTTGAGCACCTTCGCGGCCAAGCTGCCGTCGTCGACGATCACGTGGTCGGCGCCGTTGGCCGTCAGCGCAGCCCCCTTGGACTCCTGACGCGTGGTGGCAAAGACCGTCAGCCCGGAGTCCTTGGCGATCGTGATCGCGGCCATGCCGACCGACGAAGTGCCGCCGTGGATCAGCACGGAATCCCCCGCCGCGAGCCGGAGCTCCTCAAGTGCACCCCACGCCGTTGCGAAGGTCTCCGGGATCGCCCCGAGCGTTTCCCAGCGGAGCGTCGTCTTGACCGGGATCACGTGCGCGGCGGGCAGCAACGTGTACTGCTGATAGCCGCCGTCGTAGGCCCGGCCCATCTCACCCATCGCCGCCACGACGGTCTGACCCGGTCGCAGCTCGCCGTCGGGATCCTCGACGACCTCACCGACGCACTCGATCCCGATCACGCGCGGGAACCGTACCGCGTCGCCAGATCCACCACTGCGGGTGATGAGCTCGGCACGGTTGAGACCGAACGCGCGCACGCGGACCAGCACCCAGCCCGGGCGCGTGACCGGCATCGGGCGCTCCTCGAGCCTCAGCACGTCGGGTCCGCCCGGGTGATGTACGACGATTGCTTGCACGGGCGACGACGCCGCCGCCGGCATTCAGACGCGACCTTGGAGCGCTTCGCCCGTGTCGACGCTGCGGAGGCGTGGCTGGACGAGCCCGCTCTCGTAGGCCAGCGCGACGAGCTTCGCGCGATCGTGGGCATGGAGCTTGAGCATCGCTCGGCTGACGTGGGTCTTGGCGGTCGCGGGGCTGACGACGAGACGCTGCGCGATCTGGCCGTTCGTGAGGCCCATCGCGACGAGCGTCAGGACCTCGAGCTCGCGAGCGGTGAGCTCGTCGAGTTGCTCTGGGGTGGGTCGCTGCGGATCCGGGAGGGTGGCGAACTCGTCGATCAGGCGCCGCGCGATGGTGGGCGAGAGCTGCGCGCCCCCGCCGGCCACGACGCGCAAGGCGCGCAGCAGCTCGACGGGTTCGGTGTCCTTGAGCAGCAAGCCGCTGGCTCCTGCGCGCAGCGCGCCAAAGAGCTCCTCGTCGCGCTCATCATTGGTGAGGATCAGCACCTTGACGTCGGCCAGGCTGGGGTCCGCCAGGATCCGGCGCGTCGCCTCCAGCCCGTCGAGCCCGGGAAGGTGCATGTCCATCAGGACGATCTGCGGCCGGGTCTCCCTCGCCCGCGCGAGGGCTTCCTCGCCGCTGGCGGCCTCGCCCGTCACGGTGATGTTCGTCTCACCTTCCAGCAAGGCACGGAAGCCGGCGCGGACCAGGCCCAGACCCTCCGCGAGCAACACGCTGATCGCTGGGGCGGCCTGGGGGTGGCGGGGCTGATAAGTCGCGCCATCGTTGAGAGCGATCACGTCGCCCGAACGGCCGCCGTGATGGATCGTGGTTACAGGGTTCCAATGGGCCCCGCCGCCGGTGGCGGTGGTGGCCCGAGCCGATCGGACCCGGTGCATGGTGGAGTCCACGGAGGCGGGCTTACTGGTCATCGATTTCACCATACGACGCGCGCGGTAGGCGCTGGGCACCCCTGGGCCCCCTTGACGCCTCGGGGCC
>JAOPZJ010000098.1 GCA_025964155.1 Solirubrobacterales bacterium | reverse complement strand
GGCGCCAGCTCCGCAAGACGCGCGAGCTCAAGCGCCGCCGCGGGCGCGCCGCCGCCCGTCCCGCCGTCCCCGATCCGCGCCGGATGGACGTGCCCGGGGCTCGTCAGGTCGCTCGGATTGGTGGTCGGGTCGGCGGCCAGGCGCATGGTGCGGGCCCGGTCGGCCAGCGACCACCCGCCGTCGAGACCGGCCGAGGCATCGATCGGCGCGGTGAACGGGAGGTCGATCCGGCGGGGGCCGCTCAGCCCGACGGCGACGAGCGCGAGCCGATCGGCGATCGCGGCCGCCAGCGCGAGGACCACGATGCCGCGCCCGAGCTCGTGGAGCCGCCCGAGCGCGTCGGCACCGACGGCACCCGCGGGCGTGGCGACGAAGATCATCGCGTCCTCGTCGCTTCCGATGAGCACCGGCCGGCCCGCGGCGAGCTGCTCGGCCGTCGCGGCGAGGGTCATGCCGGCACCAGCCGCGCGTAGGCGCCCCGATAGAAGAGCAGCGGCTCGGCCGCCTCGTCGGCGCTGGCCTCCACGTCGACGACGCGGCCGACGACGATCTCGTGGTCGCCGCCCGGCAGGTGGTGCTCGACGCGGCATTCGACCGTGGCGAGGACGTCGCGCAGGCGCGGGCTGCCGGTGTCGCCGTGGCGGTGGCCGACGGCATCCCACACGGCTTGCGCACCGCGCCGGGCGAAGGCAGTCGAAAGGTGCTCGTGCGCGGCGGCGAGCACGTTGATGGCGAAGGCCCCGTGGTCGCGCACCGCCGCCAGCGTGTGCGAGCCGCGGTCGAAGCACACGAGCACCAGCGGCGGATCCAGTGACAGCGAGGTCACGGCATTGGCGGTCGTCCCGACGGGCGAGCCGTCGGCCGCGACCGAGGTCACGACCGCGACGCCGGTGGCGAAGTGCCCGATCGCGTGCCGCAGATCAGCGGGCGAGATGGCGGTGGTGGGCGAGGGAAGTGCGGATTCCATGGGCGATCTCGAAGATATCTAAACCCGATCGGATTACAGATGAATTGGGCCCAGACCGGTACCTGTAGCGGACTCGGGCACGCCCGTCGCCGACCGTATGCGCCCGCCCTGCTCGGTGAGCCAGTACTTCAGGGAGGGCGCGCTAGATAAGGGCGCTCGCGACCACGGCGGCGACCGCCGGTGTCGCGAGGGCGGCGAGCGTCAGGTCTCGCCTCAACCGCCGTTTGGCACGCGCGAGCCCCGGCCGGAGCGCACGCGAC
Organism: Solirubrobacterales bacterium; assembly: GCA_025964155.1. Taxonomy (GTDB): domain Bacteria; phylum Actinomycetota; class Thermoleophilia; order Solirubrobacterales; family Solirubrobacteraceae; genus Paraconexibacter. The sequence goes on along the minus strand of JAOPZJ010000098.1, from coordinate 6,796 downwards.
GGGACGAGCGTCAGGATGGGCCAGCGTCGGCGTGCTCGGATGAGTAGGAACGCGTCGACGCGGCGATCGATCGACGTTGAGAATCGGCTGCCCACCGGGTCAACATACGCAGTCACCGGGATCGGAGCCACAGACGCAAGCCTTGTTCCGGTGCACGTCGTTCGTGCAGGACGCGCTGCCCGGCCCAGACCGTCGGGTCGAGCGGTGGCGCCCCGGCTGTACCCTGCCGGGTCGGTGGTCTACGCACGGTTCCGCTGGGACGTAGGCGGTCGCGTGGTCCGGCGTTTAGGCTTGACGAAGTCGTAGCTGTCCTGCACCAGGTCGCGGACCAGCTCGTCGCCGGCGTCCTCGTTGAGGGTGACGGTCAGCCAGTGGCGCTTGTTGAGGTGGTAGCCCGCGACGATGCAGGAATAGGAGTTGCGCAGCGATTCGGCCAGGTCGGGGTCGCACTTGACGCTCACCGTCAGCGGGTCGGCTGCCAGGGGCGTCAGGGCGAACATCTTGCCGGCGACCTTGAACACCGACACGCCGGGCGAGAACGGGAAGTCCTCGATGGCGCCGGGCATCGACAGGCACCAGTCGCGCAGGTCGCCGCCGGTCATGCGAGGACGCTACCGCGGGGCGTGACCAACGGCAGTTCACGGCTCCGGGGGGCCAGAGGTCAGGCCAGGAGCGTCAAGAGCTGCTTGCGGTCCGGGCCCGCGGGCGGCGCCGGCTCCGCATCGCGCCCGAGTTCGAGCACCCGCTCGGCGAGCTCGGGCTCGTCGAGCGCGGTGGGCGAGCCGAGGCAGCAGCGCTCGGCGAGCATGGCGCGGAGCACATCCGGGTCGACCATCGCCGCCGTCATCAACGCCGCGCGCACGGCGCCCTGGCGGTCGGCGGGACGAGGGCGCTCCAGGCCCTGCTGCAGCGCATCGATCTCGCGCAGGCGCTCGCGGTCCTGTTGGATGGTGTTGCGGTACCACGGCGTGAACTCCGCCTCGGTAGCCGCATCCCACGCTTCGGCGAAGCGGCCCGGCTCCTCCTTGCGCAGCGTGTCGCGTAGCAGCTGCGCGTGGCGCAAGCCGAGCGCTATGCCGCGGCCGAGCGAGGGGTTCGTGCAGGCGCACGCGTCGGCGAGCAGCGCGACGCCCGTGGCGGCCTGACCGCTACCGGCGACCAGCCGCCGGTAGCGGTCCACGATGCCGCCCATACCCACAATTTCCGTGATCGGCTCGCCCTCGAGCCAGTGCGCCTGCAGCGGACAGGCCCTGACCACCGCCGTCCACGCCTCCACCTTCCGCAGGCGCTTGAGCGGCTGGTCGCCGGCGGCGCCCAACACGGTCACCGACCACGTGTCACCGTCGCCCGGCAGCGTGAGCAGCGAGACCGTCCCGATCGCCATCAGCAGCGGCCCGAGCATCGGGGGCCGCTCGCCTCGGAAGAAGCGTGTGTAATAGAGGAAGCCGAAGTCCTCGGACTGCTCGTGCACGCGCGCCCCCACGTCGGCGAGCCACGCGGGTAGCCGCGAACGGCGGCCCATCGCGTCGACGACGAGGTCGGCGGGGAGGTCCTCGCCGCCGGTGGTGCGGACGCCTGCGATGCCGGCGACGCCGTTGCTCACCAGTCGCTCGACCTCGACGCCGCGCCGCACGTCGACCTCCTCCTGCGCGACGCGCGCGATCGCGTGCTCGATCACGGGCCGGCGGGCGGTGATCGTCGCGAAGCGCTCGTCGCCCGGCCGCGGTCTGCGGTCGGTGATCCACGGCGGCATCAGCCGCAGCGGGTCGAACCGCGCGGCGGCGGCGGCGACCAGCGCGTCGCGCACGTCGGGCAGCTCCTTCTCGAGCACGATCCGGCCCAGCGGCTGGAGGAAGTGGGCCTGGCGGAACTGGGTCACGCCGGCGCGCTCCCAGCGCTCCCACGCGTCTTCGTTGGAGTCCGGCACCGGCGCGGGATCGCGCTCCAGCACGGTCACGTCATGGCCGTCGCGGCGCAGCATCAGCGCGGCCGCAAGCCCGCACACGCCGGCGCCGAGGACGACGATCCGCGCCATCACCCCGGCCGGAAAGGCTCGAAGGAGCCGACGATCCGCTTCAGCTGCCCGTAGGACGCCACGATGCCGGATTCCGCCTCAGTCGCCATTGCTGACGACGATACGCCCGTGGCGATCGCCGGTCCAACCCGCCGCCTCTCGCGCCCGGTGTCGAGTGCGCAAACGTTTGCTCACGTTGTTCCCGCTTGCGGCTCGGTCCCGACGCCAACAGGCCATTGAGCGGAATGCGGAACTCCCCGGACGGGAGCTCGAGGTAGGGGACCTTGCCGGTCTTCGCCCAGTTCTGGATCGTCCGGGCCCAGACGCCGACCATCGCGCCCGCCTCGCCAATTGTGGGATGAATGTGTGGGATGGTCGTCGCGGCGGTCTCTGGGCGCCACGCCGTCGATTCCCACCCGAACGACGAAACCCCCGCGTTTGCGGGGGCTCCTGTCCATGCGGCGAAGAGGACTCGAACCTCCACGGGCCATATAGCCCACAAGGCCCTCAACCTTGCGCGTCTACCAATTCCGCCACCGCCGCTCGGTGGGCGCGGAGTGTAGCGCGGTTGTTTCCGTCGGCGCGGGGCGCTACTGTTGCGAACACATGTTCGGTTCCCGCCAAACCAAGGAGTGCCTCCCGTGGATCTGACGAAGCGCCAGCAGGAGATCTTCGACTTCATCAAGCGGTACTCCGCCAACTACGGCTACCCACCGACGGTCCGGGACATCGGAAAGGCGGTCGGGCTGGCCTCGTCCTCCACGGTGCACGCACATCTGGCGAACCTCGAGAAGCTCGGGCTGCTGCGTCGCGACCCGACCAAGCCGCGCGCGATCGAGCTCCTGGACCGGGTGGGTCGCGAGGTCGACAACGTCGTCGAGAACGTCCGGCAGTTCGTCGCCGGCCCCGGCCTGCCGATCATCGGGCAGGTGGCCGCGGGCGCGCCGATCCTCGCGGAGGAGAACATCGAGGAGTACGTACAGGTGCCGCCGGTCGCCGGTGGCGAGACAGGCGAGTACATCCTGCGGGTCCGCGGTGAGTCGATGCGTGACATCGGCATGCTCGAGGGCGACTTCGTCGTCGTGCAGCGTCAGGACACCGCGCAGGACGGTGACATCGTCGTCGCGCTCGTCGGCGAAGAAGCCACCGTCAAGCGGTTCTTCCGCGAGGCGGACCACGTGCGCCTGCAGCCGGAGAACACGACGATGGAGCCGATCCGCTCGCGCGAGGTGCAGATCATGGGGCGCGTCGTCGGACTCTTCCGGAGCGTCTCGTGAGCGCCGTGGCGACCGGCACGGCCGCGCGGGTCGCACGCGCTCCGGGTCCTGGTGTCGCGCGGCAGCGCCGGCGCTTGCCAACGCCATCGATGGCGTTCGACGCGATCTTCGATCGTCCCGCGGACGGGCCGACGTTCGACGACGTGATCGTCGGCGCCTGGGAGGACCTGTCTGCACACCGCACGGCCACCTGCCCGGTCTGCCACGGAGCCGCGATGCGGCCCCGGTATGGCAGCGGGCAGGGCGCCGTCGGCGGCCGCTGCACCGACTGCGGGACCGTGCTCGGCTAGGGGGGTCAGACCGCGGCCGCGAGCAGCGCGGCCGCGAAGAGGAACTGCACGTGGAAGGACTGGTCGATCGCCATCCACAACGGTGACCCGAAGGGCGTCGTCGTGTGCTTGACCACGCGGACGTAGATGACGAGCAGGCGGCCGTCGTCCTGGATGAGGTGCGTGCCGAGGACGGCGATCGCCGCGGCGGCCGCGTGCAGCACGTCCCGCTCTGAGGCGATCCACACGAGCGCCGGCACGAACGGCAGGCTGTAGGTCGCCACGTGGGAGACAAGCGCGGCGCGGCGCTCGGGGTCGCGGCCCAGTCCACCCTGCTTCGTCGTCGCCTGCCACTCCGTCTGCAGCAGGAAGTCGCCCGCCACGTGACAGACCATGAGCACGGCAAAGACCTCGACCCAGGACACTCGCGCGAGCGTAACCGGGAGGCCCGACGCGCGGCCCTGACTGTGTGCGACCTCACAGAAACGCTACCTTTGGTCGTGCAGGTCAGGCAGTCGCGGAGGTGCTCGCACCTTCGAGGAAAGTCCGGACACCACAGGGCAAGAGTGGTCGGGAGACCGACCCGGGGAAACCCGCGGGAAAGTGCCACAGAAACACACCGCCGATGGCTTGCACCGGGAGACCGGTGCTCGCACAGGCAAGGGTGAAATGGTGCGGTAAGAGCGCACCGGCGTCGCGGTGACGCGGCGGCCGGGTAAACCCCACTCGGTGCTAGGCCAAGCAGGACCGTTTGCAGGCTGCCCGCCGAGGTCCAGGTAGGCCGCAAAGATGGATGACTGCCCAACGACAGAATCCGGCTTACCGACCTGCTGTCGGTCGGGCCCCGGGCGACCGGGGCCCGACCTATCTTCGCCACAAGACGGCGACAAGCGCCGGGCACGGCGCCGATAGCCTGCAGCGCGTGCGCATCGGCCTGATCTTCGACCTGCAGATGCCGCGGCCCTGGGGGGCCGGCGACGAGCGGCTGCTGCTCGAGCAGACGCTGGCCCAGGTCCAGCTCGCGGACGAGCTTGGCTACGCCTCGGCGTGGCTGCAGGAGCACCACTTCCTCGAGGAGTTCGGCCACGGCGGCGGCATCCTCCCCGTCGCCGGCGCGGCGGCCGCGCGGACCACCGCGATCCGCCTCGGGGTGTCGGTGCTGAGCGTGGACCCGCTCGTGCGTCACCCCGCGGTGCTGGCCGGGGACGTCGCCGCCCTGGACCTGCTCGGCGACGGACGCCTGGACGTGGCCACGGGCATCGCGCTGGCCGGTGTGGAGGTCGCGGGCCTCGGGCTCGTCCGCCAGACCGCGCGCGCCACGTGGGAGCACTACACCGGTGTCCTGGCACGGATGCTCGCCGAGGAGCCCTTCGGCGGTGTGCCGGCATCGCCGTCGGGCCCGGCGCTGGCACGGCGGACGGTCCTGCCACGACCCGTCCAACGTCCGCATCCGCCGCTGTGGGCGCGGTGTGACCGGCCCGCGGACATCAGCACGGCGGCCCGCCTGGGCTTGGGCGCGCTCTGCCGGGCGCCGATGGAGCCCGAGGAGGCGGCGGAGTGGGTGGCCGAGTACCGCGCGATCCTGCGGTCCGCGTCATGCGTGCCGCTGGGCGCCACCGTCGAGGCGCGCGTGGCCGTCTGCCTGCCGATGTCCGTCCACGAGGACGAGGCGACCGCGGTGTCGCAGGGCGTGGACGCCGCCCACTTCCACGCCTTCGCCACGGCGCACTTCGAGCGGTTCGGGGAGCACGAGCCGGGGGTGACGGACCTCTGGGCGACCTTCCAGCAGCGCCGCGAGGACGTCGGCCTCTCGCGGGCGGCCGTGGTTCCCGACGGCGGTCCGCTGTCGGTGCGCGTCCTGCGGGACGGGCGTGCCGCGCTCCGCGGAGCGATCGGCACCCCCGACCAGGTCGGCGAGCTCGTCGGCCGGTACGCCGCGGCGGGCGTCGACGACCTGCTGCTGCTCGTCCCGCGGGGCGGCACGAGCGCACACGAGGACATCTGCGGGTCCCTGCGGCTCTTCGCCGAGCGCGTCCTGCCGACCGTGCCGGCGGCCGCCCCGGACCGACCGCCGCTGGGCGACGCCATCCGGGCGGCACTGGACCGGCGACCGCCGGCCCCGGTGGTCGCCCAGACCGACACCGCCGTCGCGGCACTGGAGGAGGCCCCGGCGCGTGACCGCATGTCCGGCAGCGCGCCGGCACCGGCCCCGGCCCCGGCCCCGGCCGAGCTCCGGGATCGCCTGCGCAGTCGTCTGGCCCAGCGCGGCACGACGGCGGTCCGCCGGGCCGTGGAGCGCAGCGACGACCGCTGGGTGGAGCGCACCCTGGGCAGCGACCGCGGCCTGCGGGCGATCTTCTCCGCGATGCGCTCGCGCTACGTCGCCGCCGAGTCTGGCGGCTTCGTCGGCGTGATCGCCTACGAGCTGACCGGGGCCGCGGGGACGACGCGCACGTGGAGCATCCAGATCACGCCCGCCGGCGCGCGCGTCGTCCCGGGCGCCATCCCGGACCCGGCGCTCACGGTCATGCTCAACGTGGCGGACTTCGTCCGCGTGGCCGCCGGCGAGCTGGACCCCGGGCACCTGCTGCTCAGCGGGCGGATGGACCTGCGGGGCGACTTCGCGCTGGCCACGCGACTCGGGGCGATGTTCGGGCAGTAGGCCGGCGGCGGTTGCCGTTGGACAGCGGGGGCCGAGTGTCGGATCCCCCCGGCTCAGCGCTGCCGATCAGACACTCGGCCGTGGCGGCACGCCGTCCGGCCGGGATGCGAACATGCGTTCGTGTCAATGGTCGTCTGTGTCTTGCTGCCCCGCTTCGAGCTCGCCGTCGCCGCCGGCGGGCGTGATGTCCTGCTGGGCCTCGGGCCGGCCGCCCTCGCGCCCGAGTCAGGACGCGAGCAGTTCGTCGGGGACGTGTCCGCCGCGGCCGAGGCGGTCGGCGTGTATCCCGGCATGCGGCTGGGGGAGGCGCTGTCACGGTGCCCGGCCCTGGCGCTGCTGCCACCCGATCCGGTGGGCGTGGCGGACGAGTGGGAGGCCGCGATCCGGCGCCTGGAGGCGGTCGGGGCGGCGGTCGAGTCCACGCGCCCGGGCAGTGCCTGCTTCGAGGCCGCCGGCCTGCGGCGCCTGTACGGCGGCCGCGTGCTGGACGACGTCGCGCCGGCCCTGCCGCGCCCGGGCGGTGAGTCGCCCCCGTGGCTGGACGCGGTCGTGGCCGTCGTCCGGCGCGCCCTGG